>JBGARN010000100.1:0-17178 GCA_044230205.1 Bacteroidia bacterium | reverse complement strand
CATCGGTCATAATGATTATTTTATGATAACGAAGTTTTGTAAGGTTAAGCTCCATGCTGTCTTCGGCAGTTCCTTTCGAAACACCCATTGCAGTAAACATGTTGCGAATCTCTTCATTATCATAAATCTTATATTCCATTGCTTTTTCAACGTTCAGGATTTTACCACGCAATGGAAGAATGGCCTGGTAACGCCTGTCGCGGCCCTGCTTGGCAGTTCCACCCGCAGAATCTCCCTCAACCAAAAATAATTCACATGCTTCAGGATCAGTTTCAGAACAATCGGAAAGCTTACCGGGCAGCCCTGTTCCTGACATTACATTTTTACGCTGAACCATTTCGCGTGCCTTGCGTGCCGCATGACGCGCAGTTGCTGCAAGAATTACTTTGTTTACTATAGCTTTTGCTTCACGGGGATGCTCTTCAAGGTATGCTGTTAGCATATCGCCAACTGCCTGGTCTACGGCCCCCATTACTTCATTGTTACCCAGTTTTGTTTTTGTTTGTCCTTCAAACAGGGGCTCCTGAACTTTTACGGATATAACAGCCGTTAATCCTTCACGAAAATCATCACCACTTATATCAAACTTCAGCTTTTCAAGCATTTTCGATTTCTCGGCATAGCTTTTAAGCGTACGTGTTAATGCGCGCCTGAAACCTGCAAGGTGTGTTCCGCCTTCGTGGGTGTTGATATTATTCACATAACTGTGTACATTTTCGTTATATGAGGTATTATAAGTCATAGCCACTTCAACAGGGATTCCTGTTTTTTCAGAACTGATATAAATCGGGTGCTCTATTAAACTTTCGCGCGTCTTATCAAGATACTCTACAAATTCCACCAGTCCACGGTCGCTATAAAAACGTTCTGAAAGTGGTTTGCCTTCAGCATCTTTCTCCCTTAAATCGGTTAATGTAATTGCAATGCCTTTATTGAGAAAAGCCAACTCGCGCATACGAGCTGCCAGCGTATCGTAATGATAAATAAGAGTTATAAAAATTGAGCCATCAGGAACAAACGTAACTGTGGTTCCTGTTCTATTAGTTTCACCTATAACAGTTACATCAGCTTTAGGCTTTCCGCAGGAATATTCCTGCATAAAAATCTTACCCTGGCGATGTACTTCAGCACGCAGTAAACTTGATAGTGCATTAACACAACTTACACCTACTCCATGCAATCCACCTGATACTTTATATGAATCTTTATCAAATTTACCCCCTGCATGCAGTACGGTCATCACCACTTCAAGTGCTGACTTTTTTTCTTTAGGGTGCATATCGGTTGGAATACCGCGGCCGTCATCAATTACAGTAATGGAATTATCTTCATTGATAAATACTTCAATGTTTTTACAATAGCCGGCAAGTGCTTCATCAATTGAATTATCAACCACCTCATAAACCAAATGATGTAAACCTTTTACACCAATATCGCCAATATACATGGCAGGGCGTTTACGAACCGCCTCTAAACCTTCAAGCACCTGTATACTGTCGGCACCATAACTTTTTGTTACCACTGCGGCTTCTGCACTTTCATTTAAACTCATAATTGTATAAGGAATTTTTCAGTTTTATTACAAAAAATTTTGCCTTGAAATGACCGATTTTTAAGTTGCTAAGCAAGGCAAAACCTGTTTAAAAATTTATTGTACGAAAGTACGTTTTTAATAGCGAAAAACCTCAGATTTTATTGCCTTTTTTGGTTAAAACTTTTTAACAAAACAGGTTGAATTTTTGTACAAAAAAATGCTCAGCGTAAGCTAATAATTCGTAAATGCAAATGCATTGTAACAGGTGTTAAGAATTACTTTTTAAGTTTCAAATTATGGCTTAAAAAAATCATCCATTTTAAAAACAAGGTTGGCAATTCAAAACTTAATCGTGCTTCTTTAATTTCTCTATCGCCTCCCACATTTCAGGAATACGTTTAACCCACGCCAGCTCTTTCATTTTTTCGCGGGCTTCCAATGCCGGGCTACCGAAATACTGTTTGCCGGGCTCTGTATTTTTTCCAATACCCGATTGCCCGAGTAACACTGTTCCTCTTGCCAGGGTTAAATCCTTCTGTACGCCTACTTGTCCCCAAAGTGTAACATCATCTTCAATAGTGGTAACACCGGCAATCATTACACCTGCTGCGAACAAACAATTTTTTCCAACAACAGTATCATGACCGATGTGAATATGGCAATCCATTTTTGTCCCTGCACCAATAGAGGTATCGCCCGAAACACCTTTCACAATAGTGCAGTTGGCTCCAATTTCAACTTTATCTGCAATTACCACTCTGCCGCAGGTGTGCATTTTATCGAAACCTTCAGGACGTTTTTTATAGTAAAAAGCATCGTTGCCAATGGTTGTATTCGCGTGAATAATAACATCATCACCAATTACACAATTATCATAAACCACCACACCCGTGTGCAGAATACAGTTTTTTCCTACTGTAACATTATTACCTAAAAATACTCCGGGAAACAACAAAGTACCTTCGCCAACTTTTGCAGTAGGGCTTATTAACGACTTTGAAAAAGTAAATGGCGAAAAATGCCTGGTTAAAAAATTATAATCGCGAAACGGATCATCACTTATTATTAAAGCTTTTCCGGGAGGACATTCCACTTCTTTATTGATCAGTATAGTTGTAGCATTAGAGTGCAGCGCTTTTTCATAATACTTTGGATGATCAACAAAGGTAAGATCACCTTTTTCAACCATATGAATTTCATTAATTCCGCTTATTAAAAAATCATCAGCTCCAATATACCTTGCATTAATTAATGCTGATAAATCTGCCAGTCGTATAGGTTTGTGTAATCGCATTGCTCTTATTAAAAAATTGGTGTTTTAATATTTAGCTTACTAGTTGTTTCTGCGCAACAAAAAAACTGCTGATATAATTGACGCTCTCCTCCTTCTCAATGAATTTTAAATTTCCGCCAAAATCAACATCGGTATGATTGGAATATAAATGTGCCAGCAATTGGCATTTTCCTTCACTTAAAACGGAGATAATTTCATCTTCACTTACAGGGTTCATTTGCATAGCATGATAATTTCCAATGCCGATTTTTGATAATCGCTCACGAATCTTAACAGTGCTTTTTATTTTCTGAATTAATGATTGTTGCCTGATATCTTTTGTCGGTATTTGAAACGCCAAAACACCTCCCGGTTTTAGTATCCTGGTAAACTCTTTAATATATTCTATTTGCTGTGGGTAAGGAATATGCTGTAGCACAATTGAAGTGTAGATAAAGGAAAAGGTATTGTCTTCGTAAAAGGTTCTTGTATGCTGATTAACAAAAAAGAAAACCTTATCCTTTAATTCCGTGTTTAATGTATTTGCTTTGGCTATCATGGTTGGCGATACATCTATACCATCAACAATTGAAAACAAACTGCTCAATGCACGACTTAATCTGCCAACACCACATCCGAAATCCAATGCTTTATAATTATCTACAGGCAGGAATTTAAGCTCTTTAAGATATTTAAAAACAACTTCAATTTCATTGCGGCCGCTTTTAAAAAAATCATCCTCGCCCCATTTATTTCCAGCCTTATCAGGATTGGTTAGAATAGCCCACATAGCATCCTGCTGCGCTAACACTTCCCAATCTTTATTTACCGTTTGAAAACTCATAATTAAAATTTGGAGCGCGAATGTATGAAAGTTTGGGGTTTGAAGTTTGAGGTTTTGGTTTTTGGGGTTAATGTTAAATAAATCCTAATACAACAAACCGAATCATCGGAAAGGCATATTAACAGGGTTAACATTAAACTTCAAACCTCGAACCCCAAACTGTTTTTGGTTACCGCTATATGCTTTTACCTACAGAATAAAAGTGTACTTTTGCGCCCGCTTAAAAATTCAGTTTCGGGTTTTAAGGTTTGTGGTTTAAGGTTGGAGCACTTTATAAGTTTAGTCATCAACCAATTATTATCATAACTTTTAATAAATTGAGAAGTACCTCAAACCTTAAACTTTAAATGATAAACAGTATGCAAAAGATCAGAAATATAGCCATCATTGCTCACGTTGACCATGGTAAAACAACCTTGGTTGATAAAATACTTCATCAGACAAGTGTTTTTCGTGAAAACCAGTCAACGGGAGAGTTAATTCTTGACAATAACGACCTGGAACGCGAACGTGGAATTACCATTGTTTCTAAAAATGTTTCCGTGTTTTACAAAGATGTTAAAATCAACATTATTGATACGCCCGGCCACGCTGATTTTGGTGGTGAAGTGGAGCGAGTGCTTTCAATGGCTGATGGCGTTTTACTTTTAGTGGATGCATTTGAAGGTCCCATGCCTCAAACAAGATTTGTTTTATCAAAAGCACTGGCTCAGGGGTTAAAACCGATATTGGTAATCAACAAAGTTGATAAGGAAAACTGCCGACCGGATGAAGTTCATGAGGCGGTTTTTGATCTTATGTTTAATCTTGATGCTACTGAAGACCAGCTGAACTTTCCTACACTTTACGGTTCATCAAAACACGGTTGGATGAGCACCGATGTTACTAAGCCAACAACTGATATAACAGCATTGCTTGATGCTATACTTGAATATATTCCTGCCGCTCCTGTGCGTGAAGGCACTCCGCAAATGCTCATTACTTCCCTCGACTATTCATCATTTGTTGGAAGGATTGCTATCGGCAGAGTTCACAGGGGGCAATTACGTGAAGGCATGAATGTAATGTTGTGCAAAAGGGATGGCAACCGTGTGAAATCAAAAATAAAGGAACTGATGACCTTTGAAGGTCTTGGCAAGCGCAAAGTACAGGAAGTTGGTTCAGGTGATATTTGTGCTTTGGTAGGATTAGAAAATTTTGAAATTGGCGATACGGTTGCTGATTTTGAAAATCCGGAACCTTTGAAAAGCATTGCTATTGATGAGCCAACCATGAATATGCTGTTTACCATCAACAACTCACCTTTTTTTGGTAAAGAAGGTAAGTTTGTAACCAGCCGTCATTTACGCGATCGTTTATATAAGGAGATTGAAAAAAATCTTGCTTTAAGGGTTGAAGAAACCGATCAGCCCGATTCGTATTTAGTTTATGGCCGCGGAATTTTACACCTGAGTATTTTAATTGAAACCATGCGAAGGGAAGGTTATGAATTCCAGGTTGGACAGCCGCAGGTAATTATTAAGCATATTGATGGCGTTAAATGCGAACCGTTTGAAATTTTGAGCATTGATGTGCCCGAAGAAGTTGCAGGTAAAGCCATTGAACTGGCCACCATGCGTAAAGGCGAACTGGTGATAATGGAGCCTAAAGGCGATTTGCAACACCTGGAATTTGAAATACCGGCACGTGGACTCATTGGTTTGCGTAATGCAGTGCTAACAGCTACACAGGGACGTGCAATTATGAACCACCGCTTTAAAGAGTACAAAGCATGGAAAGGCGAAATACCCGGCCGAATTAACGGTGTGTTGATTGCCATGGAAAGCGGCAAAGCAACACCTTATGCTGTTGATATGATGCAGGACAGGGGAAGATTTTTTATTGACTCCACTGCCGATTTATATGCCGGACAAATAGTTGGAGAACACATCAAACCGGGCGACCTGGTAATTAATGTTACCCGTACAAAAAAATTAACCAACATGCGTGCATCAGGTAGCGATGAGAATGTGCGCATTGTTCCGAAAATAGATTTTTCGTTAGAGGAGAATCTTGAGTATATACAAGGTGATGAGATGGTGGAAATTACACCGCTTAATATTCGCTTACGCAAATTGTATCTCAATCACGAAGACCGTAAACGGTACGAGAAAAAACTGCAGGCTGTTTAACCACTGCATAGTGAATTATTGATAAAATAAGCACAGTTTTTCTTCTTTGTGTTTCCAATATTTGTTTTGAACCAATCTGCTTTTTGTTATCAGGTGTACTGATTAAGATTGAGAGCGTATTTGGCTATGCCTATCAATTAATAAGTATTCCGTACCAATTCGCATCCTATTTCCCGGAGAAAATTTGATAATTGAGGTAATTTCTATTATTAATTAATCCCTACTTTTGACCTCGCATTTCTTAAAAAAACAGTATGAAAAAGTTGACTTTTATACTTTTACTTTTTACCAATAGTTTAATAGCACAGCAGATAACCTGGCAGAAGTATTTTGGACAAACGCAATTGGCCAATTATGGAGGAAGCATAATTCAAGAAGCAGACAGCGGATTTGTAATTGTTGCAAACCAAATCTCTGGCGGCATACAACTGATAAGAACGGATAAATACGGAGATACTCTATGGACTAAATTATATTCCATTGGTGGGCATCCAAAAAAAATTATTCATACTAGTGATTCTAATTATGCCATAGTTGCTTTGGCCACAGCAGGAGGAATTTTATTAATGAAAACTGACAAGAATGGCGATACAATATGGACAAAGAATATTCCAGGCGCTTTAGGTTATGGAGGGGAAGATATTTGTCAAACTTTTGATGGTGGATTTGTTGTTGGTGCAGATTTTACTTTTTTAAAAACTGATTCATTTGGTAATGTTCAATGGGATGTAAATATGTTTGGATGTTATGCTGTAAAGCAATGCAAAAATGGAGATATAATAGCAACAGGCATAGCTACAGGCGGGCCAGATTATTATGGTGCCACATTGGTTGATAGTGCGGGCAATGTAATATGGGAGCGCAGCTACGGCAACATAAACGATCCGTGGAATTATTATGCAGCCAGCGATGTGGTTGAGCTGCCAGACAGCAATTTTATGGTGGTGTGTGATGATCATATACCTGGAGGATGGTATCTGATGAAGCTTAACAGGATAAATGGAGATACCATGTTTACTAAAATCTATTCTAATGTTAATGGGCTTAATAGCCAATGCCCATTGGTTTATACAAGTGACAGTAACCTTGCTATTGCCTTCGGGTATTATTTAAAAAAGATTGATTTATCAGGAAACGAAATATGGAATCAGCTTCTCACAATAAATGCATACGAAATAGTTGGTTGCACAGATGGAGGAATAGCAGGAGCAGGAGAAATATATCCTTCGCCTCCTAACAGTAAGGTAGCTTATTATAAAACCGATAGCCTGGGTAATATTTACAACTTCCAGGGTATAGAGCACCTATACGGCAACAGTGAGGCTTGGGTTTACCCCAACCCTGTAACCACTACAGCAACACTAACCTTTAAAAACCCGCAGCAGCAACAAATAACACTTACTGTATATGATGTTTTGGGTAATGCTGTAATGGAAAAACAAACAACGGGCAATAGCTTTGTGCTAAATGCATCAGCATTAAAAAGCGGCATGTATTTTTATACCATAAATGCTGGCAGTGTATTGTGCAAGGGTAAGTTTGTTGTGGAGTGATGTATAATAACAATACGTCATTGCGAACTCGCCAAAGGCGAGTGTGGCAATCCCTTTTCAAGGAAGGTTTACAAATCGGTATAAAAAGAACAGCCGCAACCGTGATTCAAAATGAAAAAACATTCATTATTAGTATTGTGCGCTGGCCCGGCAAAATGCGGGCGTGCGTAAGGCGGTGGGCAGCGCTTATTTTTGCCTTGATTTTTTCTTGGTTTGTTCTTTTTTATCAAGAAAAAAGAATGAACAAAAAAGCGCAGGATAGTGAATAGCCAATTTTCCAAAAGGCAAATAAATTGCGGACAAGTGTTGACGCAAAGCAAAAATTTTTACACTGAAAATTTTATTGCCTAACGGGCTATGTTGCTTTGGCAAGGGCTTGTGCTTTTTCCTAACTTTTCTCCTTGATGAGAAAAGTTACAAAAGAATCAAGAAAAAACTAAGCGACCTTATCTCCGTCCAACGCGGCTCGCAGTTTTTTCGGGCTCGCCCGCTTAGTCGGCAAAATGGCTTTGCTTTATACATACTATGTTTACAGGCAATTTTGGTTCGCGCTGTTCGTGGACTACTGCCGCACAGCTGCGCAAGTGTAGCCTGTTGTAAAAATAATTATGCTCACAAAGCGCGATGGCCCGGCAAAAATGCGGGCGTGCGTAAGGCATTGGGCAGCGCTTATTTTTGCCTTGATTTTTTCTTGGTTCGTTCTTTTTTATCAAGAAAAAAGAATGAACAAAAAGCGCTGGCCATTGAATAGGCCATTGCCGCAAGGCAAAAAAAAGTCAGCGCTGTTTTCTGACAGCAACCGTACTTTTTTACACTAGCAAAGCGGGCGAGCCCGAAAAAACTGCAGGCTGTTTAATCAAATCAAAAAAAGGTTCAATCAGAAGATTGAACCTTTTTTGTTTCTAAAGCTTTAAAAGAATTAACCGGATATCCTTTCATAAAAATAAAAATCAGCACGCGAAGTGTTATCAGGATCTGCATCATCATGCGGATACCTGTTATCCAGTTTTTTTACAAACTTCCATCCTTTAATATTCGATTCAATCCAGGCTGTAAAGTTTCTGTCGGTTTCATAAAAAGTAAATTTCTTATCAAAGTTGCTTGAATAAATGATCACATACTTTTTTGCCGTATTAAAAAGATCATGCATGTACTTTTCAAAAATTTCATCCTCCACAAGGTGATAAATTACATCCAGCGAAATAGCAAGATCTATACGGAACAATTTAATATTGTCACAAAAGACCATTGAATCGTATAGAAAAAAACTCTTGGTAGCATCCTGCTTAAATCGTTCAATACATATTTGTAATGCTTTCTTTGAAACATCAAGCCCTACATAAACCGGATACCTGGCAAGTGATAATTGATTACCATCACCACAGCCAAATTCAATTACACTTTCAACTTTATTGACAGCTACAAATTCATTGAGCACTTCAGCTTTAAATTCGGCTAACCTGTTATACGAACCCGAACCTGAATTGCCGCCTTCACGGTATCTTTTTTCCCAGTAATCGCCTGAACCGGTAAATTTATCGCGCTTGATAAGTACTGAAAGTAAAGGTTTAACGAGGGGGAGTTGGAGGATAACTTTTTTTAGTTGACTCATTATATATCGTTTATCAAAAAGTACTGAAAGATAATAAAACTGAACCACATTTTTTAAATAAATCGAATACCGGTAAGTGAAAATCGGATGAATTAGCAGTTTAACAACTAAATATTAAAACAGGGTTTTTACAGTAATGCTTATTTTTAACTTTGGCCGCTCCCCCTTTCATTGATTTTATGATTTTAAAAATTTACCACAGCAAGGTTTTCAGATATTTTATTGCCGCAGGATTGGCAACCGTGGTTGATATTACCGTTTACTTCTGCATGTTTAATTATATTTTACAAAAACAGGTAGTTCCGGTTCCTTTTATTGATGGATTTGTTTTCCAGGCGCCTACTGTTTCACTATTCACTTCCTACAGTTGCGGTTTGGTGACCAACTTTACCATCACCAAGTTTTTTGTTTTTCACGAATCCAACCTGCGTACACGCTGGCAATTTATACGATTTGCAGGTGTAGCATTTATGATTTTAGGTCTCAACTACCTGCTCATGACGTTTCTCATCAGGGGTATGGACTGGTATCCTACCCTTGCACGTACTTTTTCGGCATTATCCATAGGTGTTTTAAGTTTCATCATCCACAAAAGCTTTTCGTTTAAAGTTCGCAAGCCCGAAAATCCTGCTGAAGAAATTAACCTGCTGGATATACCCGATGAAGAAGAAATGGAAGGTGCTAAATAACCGGGTTATAATTTTTCTTTAAGCTGCACCAGGTATTCTCTCAAACGGGTTAAAGTTTCCTTTACTTCCAGTTCCGTTGCCATTTCTGTTTTATCCTCGCTCAGCTTTTTCTTGGCTCCTTCAAGTGTAAAACCAAGGTCCTTTACCAGGTGAAAAATAACCTTGAAATTTTCAATGTCTTTTGGTGTAAAATACCGGTTACCTTTTTTGTTTTTTGCTGGCCTCAGTATTTCAAATTCATTTTCATAAAAACGAATCAGCGAAGTATTTACGTTAAACATTTTGGCCACATCGCCAATTGAGTAATATACTTTCTGAATCTCCTTTTCGCGGTAAGGCATGATTAGCTGATGAGTGATTTGATTTTTACCTTCCAATGTTATTGATAAAGTTAATTGATACAAGGATACATAATTAAAAATTGCAAACACCTGCAGGGTAACAACTTTAAATTAGTCAAACGACTGATTTTCCTTACTTGCCAGCTCAATCACAACTTCATATTGCTCAGGTGTTAAATCGTTATAAAAGAAATTAATAGGATTTATTTTAACGCCATTGCGTATAACTTCATAATGGCAGTGTGGCCCGGTAGATGCACCCGTATTTCCTACCCAGCCTATTACTTCACCACGTTTTATTTTCTGCCCGCGCTTCACATTAAACCTGCTCATGTGACCGTATAAGGTCTCATAACCATAGCCATGGCTAATCACCACATTATTGCCATAACCGCGTCCGTCAAATTCAACTTTTGAAACTACACCATCACCTGTTGCATGAATTTCTGTGCCTACTGGTGCTGTAAAATCAATACCATTATGCATCATATACGTTTTATAAATAGGGTGAATGCGGTATCCGAAACCTGAGCCAATTACAGATTCAGCGCCACTTACCGGCTGAATGCCGGGAATGCTGGCCAACATCACTGCTTTGCTCTTGGCAAGTGAAAATGTTTCGTCAAATGATTTTGATTGAATATACAACTGCTTCTCCAGCTTTTCAATTTTCATTGCTGTTTCAGTCATCAGCCGTGCATTATCATATTGCTGCAACGATTTGTATTTGTCAACACCACCGTAACCTGCCTGCCTCACACTTCTCGGTATAGGATCGGCTTCAAAAATAACGCGGTATATATTGTCATCTCTGTCTTCCAGGTCGCGCAAAACACTTTCACTAAGGTCAACCCGCTTTTGCAGCAATTCATACTGGTATTTCAATCCTTCAATTTCATTACGCAGTTGTTTCTCCTTAGGCGAGTCGAAATTGGAGTAAACAATCCATAGAAAAACCGCACCAAATACCACTGCAGTGGCCAGCCATCCCAGGGCTACCAGTAAGCGCTTTCGCACGCCAACAATCACTTTTTCATATTTAAGCGACTGTGGATTGAAGTAATATTTAACCCTTGCCATGTTTATATTATTTTCGCGGCTCGCAAATGTAAAATTTAGGTTTGAAGTTTGGAGTTTGATGTACAGACAGGGCGTCAATCCCATTTACTAAATGGGCAAATCACCAAATGGTCAAATCATTATCAGATTAAAATTATGACTTCAGCAGAAATCAGGAAAACATTTTTAGATTTTTTTAAAAGCAAAGGGCATGAGATTGTTCCAAGTGCTCCAATGGTAGTGAAGAATGATCCAACGCTTATGTTTACCAACAGCGGTATGGCACCGTTTAAAGATATTTTTCTTGGCAACGAACCGGTAAAATTTAAACGGGTGGCCGACACACAAAAATGCCTGCGCGTTAGCGGAAAGCACAATGACCTGGAAGAAGTAGGCGTAGATACCTACCACCACACCATGTTCGAAATGCTTGGCAACTGGAGCTTTGGCGACTATTTTAAAAAAGAAGCTATTGAATGGAGCTGGGAATTACTCACTGAGGTATATAAAATTCCGAAAGACAGGATTTATGTAACCGTATTTGAAGGTGATTCAAAAGAAAATCTTGCTTTTGACCAGGATAGCTTTGATAACTGGAAAAAATGGATTGCAGAAGACCGGATTTTGCGTGGCAATAAAAAAGATAATTTCTGGGAAATGGGCGATACCGGCCCATGCGGCCCTTGTAGTGAAATTCATGTTGACTTGCGGAATGACGATGAAAGAAAAAAAGTTGATGGAAAAACCCTGGTTAATGAAAGTCATCCGCAGGTGATTGAAATATGGAATAATGTATTTATGGAATTCAATCGTAAGGCTGACGGTTCATTGGAAAAACTGCCTGCGCAACATGTTGATACCGGTATGGGCTTTGAGCGCTTATGCATGGCTTTGCAAGGCAAGCAGTCGAATTATGATACAGATGTTTTTCAACCGCTGATTCAGTACATCAGCAGGCATTGCAAAATAGCTTATGGAGCGACTGATTTATTTTTTGATGTTGGTGATAAAACCTCTGTATGGGAAGATGTTGCAATGCGTATAATGGCTGATCACATTCGCGCCATTTCATTTGCTATAGCTGACGGACAATTGCCTTCAAATAATAAAGCAGGTTACGTAATAAGAAGAATTTTGCGAAGAGCAGTGCGTTATCAATACTCTGTTTTAAAAATTCAGGAACCGTTCTTACACAAGATGGTGGCATTGCTTGCACAACAATTTGAAAATGTTTTCCCTGAATTAAAATCGCAACAGGAATTTGTTACCAAGGTAGTACTGGAGGAAGAATCAAGTTTCCTGCGAACACTTGAAACAGGAATCAAACGCTTTGAAAATTATCCGGGTAAAACGGTGGAAGGTTCCTTTGCTTTTGAATTGTATGACACCTACGGATTCCCGATTGATCTTACACAGCTTATGGCTCGTGAAAAAGGAATGGATGTGGATATGGATGGATTCAGAAAATGTCTTGAAGAGCAAAAAACGCGTTCGCGCGCTGCAGCTACAGTTGATACAGATGATTGGGTGGTGTTAAAGGAAATTGATAAAAGTGAATTTGTAGGTTATGATCATCTCACCTTCGAAATTGAAATTTCCAGATACCGGAAAATAAAATCAAAAAATAAAGAGCAATATCAACTGGTGTTTGATAAAACACCTTTCTATGCCGAAAGTGGTGGCCAGGTGGGCGATACAGGCTATATTGAAAATGCCAATGAGAAAATTTATATCACCGACACACAAAAGGAAAACAATCTTATTGTTCATTTTGCTGATGTATTGCCCGAAAATTTTGACAAGAAATTTATTGCTGTAGTTGATGCCGAAAAAAGAAATTTAACCAACAACAATCATAGTGCAACACATTTGATGCATGCTGCGCTGCGAAAGGTACTGGGAACTCACGTAGCACAAAAAGGTTCACTTGTAAACGAAAATGTAACCCGTTTTGATTTCTCGCATTTCTCAAAAGTTAATGATGATGAATTGCTGCAAATTGAAAGTATGGTAAATGATAAAATTCGTGAAAACATTCAGCTGTTGGAAGAACGAAGTGTGCCTATAGAAGAAGCTAAAAAACGTGGTGCAATGGCTCTGTTTGGCGAAAAATACGGAGATACCGTGCGTGTAATTACGTTTGATAAAAATTATTCTGTGGAGTTATGCGGAGGCACGCATGTAAAGGCTACCGGTGAAATCGGCTTGTTTAAAATAATTTCAGAAAGTAGTGTGGCAGCAGGTGTACGAAGAGTGGAAGCTATAACTTCAAAAGCTGCAGAAAAATATTTTAATGATAAGCTGCTGGTGCTTGATGAGGTGAATGCACTTTTAAAAAATCCAAAAGACACCGTTAAAGGTTTACAAAACCTGTTAGACGAAAACACCAGGCTGAAACAGGAAATTGAATCGCTGTTAAATCAAAAAGCCAAAGAAGTAAAGTCAAAACTTCAGAACAAAATTGTTAAGGTGGGCGACATTAACATGATTTGTGAACTGATTGAATTGCCAAGCGCAGATGTCATCAAAAATTTATCCTTCGATATGAAAAACAGCATGGATAATTTATTCCTGTTGCTTGGTGCTGAAGTGGATGGCAAGCCATTAATCTCTTTAACCATTTCCGATAACCTGGTAAAGGAAAAAAATCTGAATGCAACAGCAATCATCAGGGTGCTGGCAAAAGAAATACAAGGCGGTGGTGGCGGGCAACCTTTTTATGCAACAGCTGGTGGAAAAAATTTAGCAGGCCTGAAATCGGCTGTTGAAAAAGGAAAAGGATTGATTGGGAACTGAAATAGTTTTCCTCAAACAATATTATGTTGATAAATCCATTCTAATACTATCAATTAAGTATTAGCCGTTTGTACATTTGACAATACATTCTTCACAATGAAAAAAATTAAAATTCCGGCTGTATTAAAAAACAAATATGTTATTGCCATTCTTGTTTTTTTGGTGTGGCTTACTTTTTTTGATAAGAACAATTTCATTGTTCAATACGGCTATCATAAGGATTTAGAAGCTTTAGAAGAAGAGCGTGATTACTATTTAACCGAAATTACCAAAAACCAGAAAGAACTTTACGAATTAACCAGCGACTCGGCCCAGCTTGAAAAATTTGCCCGTGAAAACTACTTCATGAAAAAAGACAATGAAGATATTTTTGTTCTGGTGCCTGAAGGGAAAAAAGACACAGAGCAATACAAAGAGTAATTTCAGCTTTTGGTAAAAACTGTTGTAGATGATTGGCCGAATTAATATTTCGGCTACTTTTATCATTCTTAAATAGTTTAAAATGAACAGAAAATTACTTTCGGCAATTCTCATATTCTTCATTATCGGTTGTTTACCATTAATAAGTAAAGCACAATTTCCTGCACAGAATATTACTATGCTTTCGCAGTTTGATGATATAACTGTAATGCCTGAACCGGTGTACAGCATTAGGTATAACGGAGTATGGGGCTGGCATGATGGCAATGGAAAAGAGTATGCCATAATTGGCGCAACTAACGGAGTATATATAGTAGAGGTTACCAATCCTGCTGCGCCAGTTCAGCGCGATTTTGTGCCGGGTTGTGTTACAGGTTGCATATGGCGCGAGTTGAAAACTTACAATAACTACTTATACATGGTCAGTGATGATGGCGGCCCTAATTGCCTGCAGATTGCCGATTTAAGTTACCTGCCCGACTCTGTTCATATTGTTCATCAGTCCAGCCAGATTCTTACCCGAAGTCATACCATTTTTGTTGATGGCAATAAATTGTATTGCGGTATTCCTACAGGCAATGCTGTAGGAGGTACTGAACAAATGGCTGTTTTCAGCCTGGCAAATCCTGCCAACCCGGTTTTACTGCGTAAACTTTCTGACGATTACCCGTCAATAGATTATATACATGATATGTATGTACGCAATGATACTGTTTATGCTTCGGCCTCATTTGACGGATTACATATTTACACCTTTAATGCCAATAACACATTCACTGAAATCAATTCCATTACTACCTATCCATTTTCAGGATATAATCACAGCAGTGCGTTGACAGACGATAGTCAAACGCTGATTTTTTGTGATGAGGTTCCCACCGGGCTTCCACTTAAAGCCTATGATATAAGCAACATTCTTAACCCTGTTTTCAAATCAACATTTACAAGCACTGCAAGCACTACTGCCACACCTCATAATCCGTTTATGATGAATGATCATTACTGCGTGGTTGCCTATTACCAGGATGGCATACAGATATTTGATGTAAGTAACCCTGCAAGTGTGGTTCGTACCGGTTTTTTTGATACCAACCCGAATAATTGTCCTGCATGTCCTAATCCAAACTACAGTGGATGCTGGGGCGCTTACACCGAATTACCCAGTGGAAATATTCTTGCAAGTGACATGCAGAATGGATTGTTCATTTTAAATGCAAATGCTGCATTAGGGGTATCAAATCCTGCCGTAACAACTAATTCTATTAATGTGTTTCCCAATCCTGCTCATGATCTTTTGCACATTAATCTGAGTTTAACCAAAGAAGAAAATCTTCAGCTGGAAATTTTTGACCTGATGGGAAAAATGGTGTTTTCGAAACAAGAGCAGGTTTCAGCCGGTTCACACACATTGGATTGTAATATTGAAAATTTATCCAAAGGTATTTATGTATTAAAGGTTAATGGCAGCGCTATAAATGTAACTAAGCCTGTAGCTAAACTGGATTAATTCAAGACAAGCAAAACTTATTTAACTGAGTCTTTTTTTGCACTAAACTATTACAGCCTTTAGTAAAACACTTTTTCCTGCTGTTTTATTAGAAGCATTTTTTACGTTTGAATTGAAGATAACACAAGCATATTAACCAAAAAAATGCTACGTTTGAGAATTACCTGGTGGTAATAAACAACCCTTTTAAAATTGTCGTGATTGATATACCGGCAATAAAAACTGAAACAGCAAATATCATATACGAAGAAATCTATATTTTTTGTTGCGCTAGCTTCTTGCAGCAATACAATTTAAAAACTGAAGGTGGTCATGAAAAATAAATTACAACTTAATTCTATGCATTGGCGCATCTGCCTTATTGCATTCCTGCTACTTCAATCACTCTACATAACTGTAAATGGTCAAGCAGCAACTTACACATGTGAACCGTTTAATGCCAATGTACCCGGTTACCCAACCTGGACAGCAGGAGCTAATTTTAAAACCCCAACAGTTGATTGGACAGAGAGTAGAGTATTGGGCTCCGGTTCAGCTCCAAACAACTGGCAGTGGGTAAATGCAGGAGCCAATCCTGTTGCAGCCAATCAAAATATTGCAGGTTTTCCTGCAGGTAACGGTTTTATCCGCTATATCAACCGTACTTTTGCATACCCTGCTTTATCAGGAGCATCAAATGGTGATGCAGCTTTAATTGCCACGAGATCATTGGACTGGTCAGGCCATAATGTTTATAATGCATTAACTGATACTTTTGGTATTTCAGTGTGGCGCGACAATACTGCCGGATGTGCTGCTGTGCTTGATTACATCGAAGTATATGTAAATACATCGCCAAGTCTTGCTGGTGCTACCCTTGCACTTACGACAGGTGGAGCCAATAAAATACATCGTTCATCTACTCAAAGTCCAATGGGTGCCATAGCAGCTGCATGGAACCGTTACCAGTTTGTAATACCCAATGAAGCACGCTTTTGTTCTGCAACTGGTGGAACCAGCAGTGCTTATGTAATTATTGCAGGATACAGCCATGGCGGTAATAACATTTTTGTAGATAACATCAATATGCCGCAATGGCCAACGCCAATGACAGTTACAGGAATATCAGTATATGCTACATTATCAGCTGATGTTGGAGTTAATACTACCGATAACCTGCTAATGGGCTTGCAGGTTACTACCAAGGGAAGTCTTTCACCGCGCAGATTAGATGGTATTAATTTTAATACAATTGGCTCAACTGCGTTTGCCACAGATGTTGTTCTGCCGAATGGTCCTAAATGCTGGTTTACAGGTGGCGCACCGTTTTTTGCAACTACTGCTGGTGCAGTTTCAATTCCAAAAGTAAATCCATCATCGCCTACCTATACCAATGCAAC
>JBGARN010000099.1:0-17230 GCA_044230205.1 Bacteroidia bacterium | reverse complement strand
GCAATATCAATAGTTTAGGGTTCATTTTTTGCTGTTTTTGGCTGTTGCCATTCATGCGGAAATCTCATATTTTGACTAAGTCGGGCATAATTATGCCGTTAAAGCTTTATGGGTCGGGCTTATTCCCTTAAAATCATGCTAAAGGCCTATAGACATTGGCTTTTGAGCATAGTTGACGACTCCATCCGAACATTTTTTTGCTCCCCAAGTCAAAAGTCCTATTTTCGCGCTCCCAAAATTTAAAACACACTTTATGGAGAATTTCATTTATGTAATACCTGCATTAGCCGTTGTAGGATTAATTTACACTTTTATCCGCTCACAATGGGTGAGCAAACAAGACCCCGGAACCGACCGTATGAAACAAATTTCGGGTTATGTGGCCGAAGGAGCCATGGCTTTTCTTAAAGCGGAGTACCGCATTCTTGCAATATATGTTGTGCTTGCAGGTACCGGACTTGCATTTTTATCACAGATTGTTGAAACCTCGCACTGGCTGATAGTTGCAGCATTTGTAACCGGGTGCTTTTTTAGCGCATTAGCCGGCTTTATAGGTATGCGTATAGCAACCAAAGCCAATGTGCGTACAACACAGGCTGCCCGCTCTTCTCTTTCCAGAGCTCTTAATGTATCATTTGGCGGTGGAACTGTAATGGGTCTTGGTGTTGCCGGTTTAGCCGTATTGGGATTAAGTATGCTCTTTATCCTTTTCTATAACTTCTTTATGCAAGGCTCATTGGCTAACGGTGGCTATGAAAGTATGACCCGTGTGCTTGAGGTGCTTGCAGGTTTTTCACTTGGTGCTGAAAGTATCGCTTTGTTTGCCCGTGTTGGTGGAGGTATTTATACCAAAGCTGCTGATGTGGGTGCCGACCTTGTTGGTAAGGTTGAAGCAGGAATTCCTGAAGATGATCCGCGTAACCCTGCAACTATTGCCGATAACGTAGGTGATAACGTAGGTGATGTAGCCGGCATGGGTGCTGATTTATTTGGTTCCTATGTGGCAACTGTTCTGGCTTCAATGGTATTAGGTAATTATCTTATCCGCGATTATATTCAAAGCACAGGTGGTTTCGAAAATATTCCGCTGAATGGATTAGGACCTATTTTGCTACCACTTAGTATAGCAGCTGCAGGTATTATTGCATCTATTATAGGAAGCTTTTTTGTTAAAGTTAGCGACAATGCAACTGCTAATACCGATACCGTGCAGGCAGCTTTAAACCGTGGTAATTGGATTTCTATTATCCTTTCATTGGGCGCAGCATTTGCTTTTATTAAATTGATGTTGCCTGAAACCATGAACATGAGCGTGTTTCATGAAGGTCAATTTGGAACCATGACGACATCGAGTATGAATGTATTTTATGCAGTGATGATAGGAATGTTTGTTGGCGGTATGATCAGTTACATTACAGAATATTACACAGGCTTAGGTAAGAAACCGGTTTTAGGGATTGTTCAAAAATCGGGAACAGGCGCTGCTACCAACATTATTGCTGGTTTAGGAACAGGTATGTTAAGTACTGCATTTCCAGTAATCTTGTTTGCAGGTGCCATTTGGGGAGCTTATGCCTGCGCAGGTTTTTATGGTGTAGGTATTGCTGCAAGTGCAATGATGGCCAATACGGCCATGCAATTAGCCATTGATGCCTTTGGCCCTATTGCTGATAATGCAGGCGGTATTGCAGAGATGAGTGAACTTCCGGCTGATGTTCGTGAGAAAACTGACATACTTGATTCGGTAGGTAATACAACAGCCGCTATCGGTAAAGGATTTGCAATTGCTTCTGCAGCATTAACTGCTCTTGCACTTTTTGCTGCTTATGTAACTTTTACCGGGATACAGGGTATCAATATTTTTGATGCGAAAGTTTTAGCCGCCTTATTCATTGGTGGTATGATACCGGTAGTGTTTAGCGCATTGGCTATGAACTCAGTTGGTAAAGCAGCTATGGACATGGTTAACGAGGTGCGCAGGCAATTCCGCGAAATTCCCGGAATTATGGAAGGCACAGCCACTCCTGAATATGGAAAATGTGTTCAGATAAGTACACAAGCCGCTTTACGCGAAATGTTATTGCCCGGTATAATAACCATTCTAACGCCAATTGCTGTTGGCTTAATTATGGGTGCCGAAGCTTTAGGAGCCTATATGGCAGGTGTTACAGTAAGTGGTGTTATGTGGGCTATTTTCCAGAACAATGCAGGTGGTGCATGGGATAATGCCAAGAAGAGTTTTGAAAAGGGTGTTGAGATTGAAGTGAATGGCAAGAAAGAAATGTTTTATAAAAAATCTGACCCGCATAAAGCAGCAGTAGTAGGTGATACTGTTGGTGATCCGTTTAAAGATACTTCTGGCCCGTCTATGAATATTCTTATTAAGCTTTCATGCCTTGTAGGATTAACACTTGCACCGCTATTAGGACATCATGCTCAACCTACCTCTATGAATACCGGGAAGAAGATGGAATGTTGTATGGATAATAATTCAGCCGGCAACAAGTGCGATGTGAGTAAATGCACGAACATGACTAAGGAAGAATGTGCTGCTTACTGTGATAGCATGGGATGCAGTGCTGAAGAAAGAGAAATGTGTATGATGCATAGCAAGGGAGGTATGAAATGTGACATCACCAAATGTGCAAACATGACAGCGGAAGAATGTGGTGCATATTGCGACAGCATGGGTTGCAGTGCTGAAGAAAGAGCGGAATGTTTAAAACATGCAAAAGGAGGAGAACTTGCATCTAATTGCATGCCCGGTTGCACCAACAAATGCGATTCAAAAGAAGCCTGTATGAAAAGCTGTGGGGAAAGCTGCGCTTCTCATCATACTAATTAAATAAGCAAATTATAAAGAAAAGGCTGTTTCAATTTGTGAAACAGCCTTTTTTGTTATTGTATACTCTACACCTTGATAAGAGATTGCTTTCTACTTCATTCCTGGCGGCTAGCAATGACGGTGGCAAAACACATATTCACTCCACCATAAACTTTTGTATGATAACTTTCGATGGTGTAGTTACTTCAACAAAATAAATTCCCGGAGTTAAATTTTCAAGGCTGGTGGAAATTGATTTATGGCGTATGAGTTTATGGTTAGCAGTATTTTCAAATAACTGCTGACCGGTAATTGAATAAACTTTTAATGAAATGACCCTGGCATCATCATTAAATTCAATATTAAAATGGCCGTTATTGGGGTTGGGCACGATTGCGATCTCTGTAATATTTCCATTGTTCATCACAGGGTTATTAATACCGGTAATTACAACTGTATTGCTTGCACCGTTGCAGCCATTACTATCGGTAACCACTACAAAAAAGCTTCCGGCATATGTTGGTATATAGTAATTGTTAGTTGCGCCTGAAATTAAACCGCTGTCAACACTCCACCACTGATACGATACTCCGGGTGATGAAAACAAAGTGTCATTAATAATTGTAACTGCAGGAACAGGCGCAGGGTAAACATTGATAAAGCCCGGCAGGTAAAGCGTATCGCAACCGGCAGGATTACAGGATATCAGCATCACATCAAAGCTTCCATAGGTACTGTAACATATACCGGTAGGATTTTGTTGCGTACTCACCAGGGTATCGGCACCCGGAAAAAACCAGAGCCATGTGGTGGGATTATTACTTGTTAAGTCTGTAAAGTCAATACAGTGTTTTTCACACAAAGAAGTATCAGTACAACTTATTCCAGCAACAGGAGTAATTGTATTAACGGTAAGCGTATCCGAAGTTCCGGTACAGCCATTCGAATCCGTAATCATCACATAAAAATCACCATTTTGATTAGGCAGGTAAAAACTGTCCGTAGCGCCTGTTATTAAACCACCCGGCACATTGTACCATTGATATGATGCAGCAGGTGTACAGAGTAAGGTGTCGTTAGTAAGAGTTATTAAAGGAACCGGGTTTGCAAATACAGTGATATAGCCGGGCATCAGCAAGGTGTCGCAGCCGGCAGCGTTACAGGTAATCAACGTAACATCATAAGTGCCGGAATTACTGTAGCATATGTTAACCGGATTTTGCTGTATGCTTGAAGTTACATCTGCACCGGGAAACAACCATTGCCATGATGTAGGGTTATTGGAACTCTGGTCAGTAAAATCAACACATTGCATGGGGCACATGGTAGTATTGCTGGCTGTAAATGTGCTGTTAGGAACAAAATTTCCGGTGTCAAGTGTTACGGCATCAAGGATATTGCCTACAGTAGATAATCCTAACCCATAGTAGTGGCTGGTAAATTTTAGTGTGTAGTTTGCAACAGAGTATGGTAATGTGAAATAAACAGTATGATATCCCCATACCTGTGCATCGCCATAAATTCCGATAAGGGAATCAGGCCCACCGGCAGGTGCAATGTAAACGCCCACTGAATCTGTACCACCCCGGCCGCGATGAGCAAAACTTAGTTTAACCTGCAACCCGGGTGTTCCGTTAAACTCCTGCCAGATGTTACTTGCATAATTGGCATTCATTTCAATGAACTGATTTCCTGTATAAGAAGGAATTCCGTTAAAGCCATTGGTCCATACCTCGAACAGCGAGTCGGGCGAAGAAGTATACCAGCAAGGCATATTAGCATTGGTAACAAATGCAGGAGGCGAACCAACAGGTACATTATCAAAACTGCCATTACAGAGCAGATTTTGACTTTTTGCTGTTATCGGGTTGAATAATAGCAGTGCAAAAACTGTTAAGTAAGATATTGCATAACATGATAACCGATACAATATAGGTAGTTTCATGGGTAGATGTTTTTATTTAAGATTGAGGAACAACACAACTTAAAATTGGCAGCAAGTATGCTTTATTCCAGATTCAAGGAAGCGGTGTCTAAGATAATAATTCCATGCATTTAGCCAGAGTATGAAACAGGCAACAGGATAAATTTATAAGGATGGTATAATTTTTTTAAGTGATGCAGCGTTCAATGAAAAAACTAAATTCCTGTACCCATGCAAAAATTTGTTTTAACGGCAACACTGTTTTACGGGTTTACGTGTCATGCTGATACGCTTACATTAACTGATGCACTGCATAACAGCAAGCTAACCTGCCAATTTGAAGGTAATGGTAACAGCACACATTACCTGCAGCCAATACAATTAAATATTGCCAATAGCGAAAACAGGGTTTATACCATTGTAATTGAAAACGGGCAGCAGTTTATCAGCAGCAATGCTGCTTTGCAAAACCTGGTACTCACAAAACGCGAGGTGATTAAGCTGGCACCCTTTCAAAAAAGAACGGTTCCGTTAACAGCCATGTGCACTGAAATGAGTGATGCAGCACCGGTGAGTAAGGTGCCCTACACACCAACAACGATGGCCAATGGCCGTTTACTGGAGCTTACACAACTTATTGAACAGAAACAATATTATGACATTGCTGCCCAGCAGGCTGTATGGTGCCTGACCAATAAAGCAGGTATTCATTCCATTGATGGTTTTGATGAAAGTGAGGTAAACATGCTTCAGCAGGCCATCAGCAGGATTACAGGTGAAGCAATGCCTGTGCGCAATGCACAACCCCGAAGTGGTTACGGGCGTACTGTTATAACCGATTCACTTTCAGGTTCATTTACCTATACAGTAAGGGTTAACAGCAATGTGCTGATTGCCATGTTTGATAAACGGAATATTGTAGTGCGGGAGTTGTACCGGAATAACAGCGAAGCACCGGGTAAAAAGAATTTCGACTTTGCATTTGATGCATCAGTTTATACGGATGAGGTGTATTATGTGCGCCTGCTGATTAACGGTGAAAAACAACTCGAAGGAACTGTGCGGAACGTAGATTGATCAAGTGATATAATTAAAAAAGGCTGCTTACTTATTTTTGGTAAACAGCCTTTTTGATTTTAGTACAACAGTGCAGTATCAGCAATATTCTTCAAATGCCGTTTGCAGATTTTCTGCAATCATTTCGGCACTGCGTCCTTCAATATGATGACGCTCTACAAAGTGAACCAGCTTACCATCTTTAAACAAGGCGATGCTTGGCGATGATGGCGGATAAGGTAAAGTGTATTTACGGGCCTGTGCTGTTGCATCAGTATCCTGGCCTGCAAAAACGGTTACCAGCTTTTGTGGTTTTTTATCACCCTGCAAGCTCATTTTTACTCCCGGGCGTGCTGCACCTGCTGCACAACCGCAAACGGAGTTAATAACCAGTAATGTTGTTCCTGCTGTTGAAGGGATAACGGCATCTACCGCTGCAAATATAATACAACTTACAAGCATTTTTTTTAGCGGCTCTTATTAACTATGCGTTAACGCTTTTTCTGAAAAAAATCTTTCAGTAAAGCTGAACATTCGTCTGCAAGCACACCGCCTGTTATGGTCGTTTTGGGGTGAAGGATATTTTTATTGTAAACAGAAAAACCTCTTTTGTCATCATAGGCACCAAAAACTATTTTTCCAATCTGAGCCCAAAAGCTTGCTCCTGCGCACATTACACAAGGTTCGAGGGTTACATAAAGTGTACATTCATCCAGGTACTTTGCGCCAAAGTGATTGGTAGCAGCAGTAAAAGCCTGCATTTCGGCATGTGCTGTTGGATCAGTCAACCGCTCGGTGTAATTATGAGCCCGTGCAATTATTTTCTGATTCACAACAATAACAGCGCCCACAGGAACTTCGTCAGCATCAAAAGCTTTTTGTGCTTCGCGAAGCGCTTCGCGCATAAAGTATTCGTCATTGAATTCCATATCTACAATTCCCGTTTCATCAAATGCTCTCCAAACTCACGAAGCACTTTTTTATTTTCATCACTGATTTGAATATTCTTTAGGTGTTCCAATGCTATATGGTAATAGTTACTTACCTCGTTTTCAGCAATTTCTTTAACACCTAACTCATTATAAATTGCCGTTATGCGGTTTACTTTTTCATACGGAGCAAATCGTTCTTTGCGGTCGTTAAGCAATTGGCTTATGGTTTCGTATTGGTCAATGTTGGCTTTGTATAAAGCGGTTAGCAGCAGGTAGGTTTTTTTATTGGCAATAATATCTCCGCCAATTTGTTTTCCGAATTTTTCAGGGTCGGCATACACATCTAAAATATCGTCCTGCAATTGAAAGGCTATTCCTAAATTTTTTCCGAATTCATAAATATGCAAAGCATTTTCAGAAGTTGTTTTTGCAATAAGCGCACCGGTTTTCAAGCTGGCTGCAAGCAATACAGCGGTCTTTAATGTAATCATGTTGATGTAATCTTCAATTTTTACATTCAGCATTTTCTCGTAATCCATATCCAGCTGCTGCCCTTCGCAAACCTGCAATGCTGTTTCTGAAAACAAATCAAGAACAGGGCGTATCACCTCATCTTCCACCAACATCATCTGCTGAAAAGCTTTGGTGAACATAGCATCACCTGACAGGATTGCAACATTGCTGTTCCACTTGGTATGTACCGTAGGCTGGTTTCTGCGCAATGGTGCATTATCCATAATATCATCATGCAGCAAAGTAAAATTGTGAAACAGTTCAATACCTGCTGCCGCATTAATTGCTTTGCTTACATCGCCACCAAACAACTGGCAACTCATCAACACTAACGCAGGCCTTATACGTTTAGCATTAAGCGACATGCTATAGCGTATGGGTTCGTACAAAAATGAAGGATGCTGTTTAATAGGCAGCGTTGTAATGGCTTGCTGTACCATTTGCTGTAGTTCCTGGAGTGAGTACATATTACAAAAATATTCTGCAAACCGCGGGTTTTCCCCCAGCGTTGCAATGCAGCAGCGAAATAAAAAATAAGGATTGAAATAAAGGGACCAGGCAGGTTAAATATTTTTAGCCTGCACCACAGGCTTTGCTTTGCCAGTTTTGCCAAACTGCCCTGAATTCATCAGCAGGGTGATGCCTTCATCCAATGAGGTGAGCGGGCGTTGCAGCAGTTCGCGCATTTTGGTAATATCAGGTTGCCTGCGTGTCATATCGCCTTCTTTTAATGGCGGCAGGTGAACAATTTTTGATGGAGAGCCCGAAAGCTTAATGATGGTTTTGGCAAGCTCAAGAATGGTAGTTTCCTTATCGTTACCAATATTAACCACATCATTAATTATTTTTTCCTGGTAAAAAGCATTCAGGCATGCATCAATATTATCTTCAATATAACAGAAAGTGCGGGTTTGCATGCCATCGCCATAAATGGTAATGTCAACATTGTTTAGTGCAGCATCAAGAAATTTGCTCATCACAAAATCGGTGCTTTGTCGGGGGCCATACGTATTGAAGAAGCGGAAAATGGTAAAATCCAGGTCGTACTCCTGCTTGTAGGCACGCAAATAAGCTTCACCCACATTTTTTACAATGGCATAAGGAAGGCGCGAGTTAAGCGGTGTGGTATGTTCATTTTGCGGATATTCCACTGGTTCGCCATACACTTCACTTGATGATGAATAGTAAATACGTTTAACGCCTGTATTTTTTGAAAGGTTGAGAATGTTTTTCAAACCGGTAAGATCGTTCAACACCATTGAAGGATGTTGCAAGGTTCGCTGCACGCCCACCACCGCTGCATAATGAAACACATAGTCAAACGAGTAAGAATGAAAAATACTGCTGATGTCTTTAAAATCGTTTACATCGGCCTTTATAAACTTAAGATTAGAGGGCCTGCTGGCAGGTGGCAGGTTTTCTGATTTACCTGTAAGCAGGTTATCTACCACCACTACATAATTGTTTTTTTGCTGAGCCAGTTTTAATGCAGCCCAGCTTCCAATAAAACCTGCTCCTCCTGTAACTAATATTCTTATCTCTTTTTCCATGATTATTCCGTTTGATACTGCTTGCTGTTGATGGTTTAATGCCGGAAACTATTCAGCGGTTAAACTCAACAGGTATTTACCATAGCCGCTTTTCAGCAATGGCTCGGCTACAGCTATTAATTCTTGTTTACTTATAAATCCCTGGCGGTAGGCAACTTCTTCAATGCAACCAATTTTTAGTCCCTGCCGTTCTTCAATCACCTGCACAAACTGTGAAGCCTGCATTAATGAGGCGAAGGTTCCGGTATCGAGCCATGCTGTACCTTTATCAAGTATGCCTACTTTTAATTTTCCATGGTCCAGGTAATGCTTATTTACATCAGTAATTTCATACTCGCCACGCGCACTTGGTTTAAGATTTTTTGCAATGTCAATTACTTCATTGTCGTAAAAATACAAACCGGGTACTGCATAATTTGATTTGGGCTTTAATGGTTTTTCTTCAATGGAAACGGCTTTCATGTTTTTATCAAACTCAACAACTCCATACCGTTCAGGATCGCTAACGTGATAGGCAAACACTACACCGCCATCAGGATCGTTATTGCTTTGCAAAAGGTGCTGAAGCCCCGAACCGTAAAAAATATTATCGCCAAGTATCAGCGCCACCTTATCGCTTCCAATAAATTTTTCACCTATAACAAATGCCTGTGCCAAACCATTGGGCACAGCCTGTTCAGCATACTGAAAATTGCAGCCAAGGTTTTTACCGTCACCAAGTAATCTTTTAAAATGCGGAAGGTCATGTGGAGTTGAAATAATAAGTATATCGCGTATACCGGCAAGCATTAAAATGGAGAGCGGGTAATAAATCATAGGCTTATCGTACACCGGCATGAGTTGTTTACTCATCGCAAGCGTTAACGGATGCAACCTTGTTCCCGATCCTCCTGCTAAAATTATTCCTTTCATTAATTACTATTTTCAGCTTGTAAATTACGTAAAGTTTTCAATGTATTCCATGCACAAACTGAAGTTAGACCGATAGTGCAGGGTAAACGATTGTTATTATTCTGCTTTTTTTATTTCCAGCTCATTCAGGTCAATATCTTCCTCTTCATCGTGCATCAGTATTAACGGATCTTCCATAAATGCGCGGGTAATAATTCTGCGTTCCAATGCAATAAGGAATGAAGGCAGTAAAACAATATTGGACAACATGGCCATTAAAAGGGTAATTGAAATAAGCTTGCCTAATGACGAAGTGCCGCCAAACTGTGAGGCTGTAAAAATGAAAAATCCTGAAAACAAAATAATGGCCGTGTAAATCATGCTTACACCCGTTTCGCGAATGGTTAGTGTTACAGCATTGGAAATGGTGCTCGAATTTTTGAGCTCCTGCCGGTATTTGGTAAGAAAATAAATAGTCTGATCTGATGCAATGCCAAAAGCAATACTGAATATTAAAATAGTGGATGGCTTTAAATGGATTTCAAAAAAGCCCATCAGCCCTGCAGTGATGATTAACGGAACCAGGCTGGGTAATATGGATATAAGAATCATGCGTGTGCTCATAAACAAAGCAAACATGATAATGGTGATTAAGACAATGGCCAGGAAAAGACTTTCAATTAAATTTTCAGCAAGGTAGTCGTTGCTCTTTAAAAAATTAAGACTGTTTCCGGTAATAACTGTTTCGTACGATTCTTTCGGAAATATGGAATCAACACGAGGTGCAAATTCAGCAAGCAGCGATTTCATCCTGACCGAACCTACATCAGCCATTTGCACACTAACACGGGTTATACGTTTGTTGCTGTCAATAAACGACCGGAACATTTGAGGATTATCTTTACCAGAACCGAGGTACCCTGACAGCTCACCAAGCTGCAGCGAGCTTAACGGAAGCACATAGGCTCTTTCATTTCCATAATTGAAAGCCTGGTTGGTAAATTTAATAGCATCAACTATGGCAACAGGTTTCGAAAATTCAGGATACGAGGCTATTACTTTTTCGAGCTTGTTAATTTTATGCAGCGTAGAAATCTGCAAAACACCGTTTGGTTTTTTAGTGTCGATTGAAATTTCAAGCGGAAGAACACCATTAAAATTTTTTTCGAAAAATTTCATGTCAGTATAAATCGGATCGTTGGCAGGCAGATCGTCAACTACATAACCGATTGATTTTATCTTGTACATGCCCACCAATGAAATGGCACTTATTACTGTAACCACTGCAAACACTTTTTTATAATGCCTGTGTACCACCCAGTCAATTTTTTCCAGAATGAAATTGATTCGCCTGGCATCCAGGTGTTTGGTTTGCCTGGTTTGTGGTGGCGAAAGGTAGCTGAATACAATAGGTATAAGTATCAGCGAAATAGCATAAGTGGCCATCACATTAATAGCTGCCACCAGGCCGAATTCAACCAGCAGGTTGCTGCCCGTAAAGTAGAAAACAAAAAAACCAATGGATGTGGTAACATTGGCAAGAAAAGTAGTTAGCCCTATGCGGTGTATCATGCGTGATAATGCCAGCCCCTGGTTACCATGCCTGTTATATTCTGAGTGGTATTTATTTAAAAGCAATATGCAGTTGGGAATACCTATTACTACTATTAACGGAGGTATAAGCCCCGTTAGAGCCGTAATTTTATAACCCAGTAATACAATGGAGCCAACAGACCAGGTAACGCCAACCAACACCACCACCAGCGAAAAAAATACAATCAGTGGCGAGCGGAAAAACACAAACAAAATGCAGGCGCATACGGCAATGGAAAGCAGCAGGAATAATTTCATTTCGTGCGCAATTTTTGCAGTAATGGCAGTGCGTATATAGGGCATGCCGCTGTAATGCAACTGTACTTTGTTTTTTTCTGAAAAGGCATCGGCTTCTTTTTTTATTTCTTCAACAATGGCAATGCGGCTTTTACTGTTTATTTTTTTATTGTCAAAAGTAATTGCCATCAGGTGGGTATGGGTTTCTTTATTCAGAATAAAGCGGTCGTAAAACGGCAGTGAATAAATTAAATTTTTAATACTGTCCACTTCGCTTTGCGAGGTGAGCTTGCCGGTAATAACCGGCTGAATTTCGAACTTGTGGGTGCTGTCGTTCCTGATAATATTCACCAGCCGGCCTACACTCACTACAGCTTCTATGCCGTCAATCTTTTTGATGTTGTTGCCTAAATCGCACCAGGCATTGAATTTATCCAGGTGAAAAAAGTCACTGTCCTGAACCCCGATGACCATAACCGTTCCGTCAAGCCCGAATTGTTTTTTAAATGTTTCGTATTGTATATAGGTGCTGTCGGTTTCGGGAAGAATTTTTGCAAACTCATAACTTAACTCCACACGGGTTGCCTTCCAGCCAAAAAAGCCTGTTGTCAGCAACATGACTACCAGCAGCAAAATGCGATTGCGTAAAATAAAACGTGCAATAGTTGAAAACATGTAATGGAGTAAATTATAAGAGCGGCTAAAAATAGCAAAAAGAGAATAGGGAGGTGGATTGTTTTGATTACTTGAATGAAAGGTAGTTTGAAAAAATATGAGCGATTCATTAACTAGTGCATCGCTCATATTATATCTGAAATTAACAAGACAGTTTTGCTTCCTTTAAATAAGCATTAATTTTTCTTGTTCTTTAGTTTCATTTTTGCACAGCTACTTTTCCTTTTGCAATAATTCCATTTTCATCCTTAACAGAATAAAAATAAATTCCTCTTTCAACATCTCTTGTTTCCCAAATTTGCTGTCCCTCATTATTTTCAAAAGTAATTGTTCTGACTATTTTACCCGTAACATCACTAATGGTAAGGATTGCCTTGTCTTTTAAAAGCGGGAAAGAATATATGAATGATGTATAAGTTTTGCAGGGATTGGGAGCTACATTCACAACATTGATTTGCGACTTTTCATTTGGCTGACGGTGAAACTGCGTCTTGTTTCCATTTAATTCAAGATTGTAATCAATATCAGTGCAGATACCATAATAAAAGCACAATATATTTTGTGACAGTGCTTGAGAAAGGCCAATATTATTTGCAGCGAAGTAAATTAGTTGATTTATCCCATTTGAATCGAGATTGCTTAATGAACTGTCATTGGTAAAAATGATTTTTCTGAAATAGTAGAAATTAACATAATCGTTATATACCTGCTGTTGATCAACTGATAACCTGAAATTGAATGGTATTGAGTCAAGAATATTTTCGGCCTCCGCATATTCACCATAAGCAAAATAGTTTTCAATCAAATCGTATTTGGCTGATAATGTTTGTACACGGGTGAGCCAATACCTGATCGTATCATTATAATCTGTTGTGTCGGTGGGAATGATGCTGTCATTTTCAAAGTCATGATAAAAATACAAGTCAGTTAAAATACGGATGGAAGAAACTGCCATCTTTTGACTGAACTGTCCAAGCATGCCTTCCATAACTGTGCGTGCCGTATTTGCATCCCATGATGCAATGATCATATCAATCATATATTGCGGCATGGGGATGGCAATTTCGTATTGCAGGTAATAAAGAAATCCGTCATTATGTGTGGCATCGGGGTTGGCAAGACATACATTAAGCAACATGGCCAATGGCAAGACATTGCTGCCGGCTGCTTCACGCAAAACTTCTTCGGTAAGGTAAGGCGAGTGGGCCAGTAATTGATCACGCAAAACCAAAGCATCCTGCGACCAGCTTTGCTATATCTGGTTGAGCAATGCATTGGTATTGCCGCCATCCATCAACTGATTGTAGGAATAAAGCAGGTTGAGGTAAGCGGTTTCGGCAATGTTATACGAGTTAATGAGCGAATCCTTTTCCTCGAGGGTTAATCGTTGGGCTGTGCCGCCAATATTGGAGGGGCAGGTGTTTTGCTGGGTTACAGAAGTAATGGTTACTGCCGGGGTGTTAAAATATAACGGCTCATCTGCAGCAGACCCGTTCCAGTAGTAATACCTCATAAACGAAGCTTTATTATAAATATCAGTGGTAGCGGGTCCTGTGAACGAAAAAGTATTGCCTGCCGCAAAACCTTGCATGCCCTGGTATTCGCGGATGCCATACGGAAATGTGCCCACCTGCTTGCCGATAAAAAAATCAAACATGCTGTTGCCCGAATTTTGGTTGCATACATACTGCAGTCCATAAATGGAAGGTGCGCTGTTATCCCTGTTTATACCCCCGGCCACATTGGCTACATCCAAACCGGTAAATGTATTTTTGTAAATCTCATTGTAGTCAGCACCGCTGTTATAAATCATGATGCCGTATTTTACATTGCTTCCTGATCCGTTGAACTGGTTTTCTTCAATGATGTAACCGGTGCAGTTATCTAAGCTGATGCCTGAATTAACTGGGTAAGCCGTATTCAAATTGCCACCTATGCTGAATATATTATTTTTTTGAACTTTAAGTCTGGTGATTCCTTTGGCAGCTATGCCGGTTTGATTGTTTTCAAAAGTAGTTTCAAAAACCCAGAAAGGCTGATCTGCCCCACTCCTAACAGCATCTATACCATGCCACAAGTTAGTGAATGATGAATTGTCCATAACGGTAAACCTGGAGTCTATGGATTTAATGCCTATGCTTAAAGCATTAACGAGGTTAGGCGAATTAGCAGCGTGGAATGTGCATTGGTTGAAGGTAACCCCATTGCACTCATTAAAAGATACAAGAGCGGGAGGATCAGTAAATGGATAAAGACCATCAGCACTGAAGGTGCAACCGGTAAATGAACTCAGATTTGGGTAATATGGCTTTTTACCGCTTGGTGCAGGGATGTAATTCTGGTATTTATTAAATTTAACTCCTATCTTATTATTCACAAACGAGCTGTTGGATGATGCAATGATAATACCGCCTGAGTTTAAATTCTGCGCACCAATTTCTGCATACTCGATTCTTGATGCATTTAATAAGGTAAGCTTGCCTTGTGCTCCTGAAGTAAGCTGGCTTTGGGTAGTATTGCCTAATACCTCTACGCCTTTCCATGTATAAGGTATAGTGCATGGATGAGCTAAGTAATCGGAAGTAAACACAGTGCCATCAAGTGTAAGCGAGCCCCCCTGTTCTATAACAACCTTTGCATTGGGGCTGAATTTAAATATCATTCCATCAATCTTTAAATCAGAGTTGCCTGTGATGCGAAGCTCTTTAATAACCTGCACGGTGCCTGTTGTATTCCATGGGTTATTTGAGGTTGACCATGGAGATAGTATAGGTGAAGAGGTAGGGTAAGTAAATGAATTAACTGTTGCAACTATTGGAATAGGTGAAGATGTAATACCACTGTAATCTTCTCCATCTATCTGATCAGGCAATGTGTACAGATCGCTACCTGGAGGGGCTAAACTATAGGTCACCTTTGGAGCATCCTGGAAAGGTACGGGATTACCTATGGTAAACGAAGGACTTCCTCCACCCAACGACATAGTCGGGATAAGTGCACCTGGATCAAAAGCGCCAATATTTGTCGCTGCTGCACTAACAAAAGGTGAACTTGCGTACATATTCCCGTTATATGAAAGTTCTATTTGAGAAAAACCGAAAACAGGAAACGATCCCACGACCTGGTGAAATGTTGTTGGAATAGGAATTAATGGGGATTCAAAATACCATATACCATCTGATCCTGCACCCATGAAGAGTCTCGTAGTACTCCCATCCTGGTAAAATTCAACTCCCCGAAAACCGTCCAGATTAGCATCCACAATTGCATTAGGAATACTAAAAGACTGGTAGGCATTGCAGCCCATGCCTGCCATATCAAAATCGCCATGCGCGTCTAAGTGTATTAAATGAAACCGGGGAGATGTATTAGATTTATAAAAGCTACCCCATGCCAGCCACTGTCCATCGGGTGATAAGTCTAATTCGCGGGCAAATATTTCAGCATCTCCATAAGCGATGGGACAAGTGGTAGCCGAAAATAAAACAGGATTGGATGGAGCGGTAGGCAACACTACTGAACCATCGTTTTGTATAATCCATTTTTTAATAGTACCCCCATAAGAACTTATGTATCCCGATGAAGAAAGGTAATAAAGGTAGCGTTCATTGGCTGCATTTTTCTTGCTTACAGCTATGGCACCGAATTCTGATGACCCTGCCGAAACATCCATTATTTCAGAAGTTAAAGAATAAGCATTCATGTCAAGAACACTTTTACAAAGGCCCCCGGCAGATGTAGTGTAAAAAATATTATACTTATTACTGCAGTTAGTAATAAGATCATTATTGCCAAAAGGAACTATAATAATTTCTGATGCTGCCACATTGTTTATTGTGCCAATTTGTGTGTTGTTATAATCATAAACTACTCCATCGGCAACATAAAAAAGCTGTTGATTGTTTAAAGGGCCAGGCGAAACCAACTGTTTAGCATACATTCCATTAGCAACTTCTGCAGCCGTAGTTGCTGTGGTGCCGAATGTAGTTAAATTTGGTGTTGCGAGCATATCAACACGGGTAGGCGAAACAAACCAGTTTTGCATTTGTGCAACCGAAGGCATATATATGCCAAGCATTAAGGCTGTGAATAATTTGAATGTTTTTTTCATAGTGTTTAGATTTTAATTGTGAATAATGTAATTATTTAGTGGATTCGTTTTGTCAAGCAATAATTCAACTTCCTTAACCTGCCGTGAATTAATGAACAGATTAGCAATCTGCTCTACATTTAAGGTTGCAGTTATTTTTGAATAATAATTTTTTTTGAAACAATCTTATCTTTCATTCTTAGTATAAGGAAGTATAATCCATTCGACATATTGCTTAAATCAACCTGTTCGGTTGCTTGCTTATTTACATTGCATGAATAGATGCATTGGTTATTTAAATTGTAAGCTTCAAGCGTAGCCTTGCCATGAGGCAAACCTTTTATCTGAACCGTAAAAATTCCTGAAGATGGATTGGGATTAACAGTAAAAACAAACGGATTATTTACTTCAGCTATTCCGCTTGAATTAGTCACATTCCCCAGGCTATCGGTTTTGATTAAATAAGTGCCACCTTTGCTTCCAATTACACCCAGACCACAAATTATATAGCCGCCATCCTTAGTTTGCCTTACAAAATAACCTCTGTCTTCGTGGATGTCACCAAATTGCCTTGTCCATAAAGTATCACCGCTTGAATCTGTTTTGATTAAATAAACATCTGCATTGATTGGCGTTCCATTTACAATTCTCCCCGTTATGATATATCCTCCATCTGTGGTTTGATCCAATGAATACCCTTCTGAACCGATTGGACTATAGTAATATTTTGCCCATAAAGTATCTCCCATAGAATCGGTTTTTATTAAATAATTATTATATTTAAAATTAACACTGTTCCAGGTAACACCTGTAAAAATAAATCCATTATCTGTAGTAGGCTGAATTGCAAAAGCTACATCTGCTTGTGAGTTATCATATTGTTTTGTCCATACTGTGTCACCTAGGGAATCAGTTCTGATAAGCAAAAAGTCAGCACCAGGAGAT
>JBGARN010000098.1:0-17287 GCA_044230205.1 Bacteroidia bacterium | reverse complement strand
CCAAAACACTGAGAAAAGTATTAAAAAAAGTAGTTGAGACCTATCACCGGTTCGACAGATGGTTCGAAAAACAATTCGGCTGGTTTTTTACTAACGCAGGCAAGTCAGATTATTTGCGAAACCTGCATGAAGAGTAAAACAGGAATGATGCAGAAAACCGCATTTTCATAAAAAGAAAATGCGGTTTTTTTTTGGAATAACCTTTGCCATAAATCTCATTATAAAACTTAAAACACCATAACAATTTTGTTTATTTCAATGCTGATTGATCCAACAGATAGGCATTGTGGTTTATTTCCATTCATCATTTTACTATGTACGCTATGCAGTTTTTATAAAGTGCCTTAAACTGGTTTTTGCTTCCAAACCATTCCCGTTTAAGTTGCTGATTTTTGTGCTGTTATTTACAATAGTGTTTTTACTTCACCAACTAGTCAATCTTTTATTCAGAATATTTGATGAAATTATTTTTTTCCGGTACCGCCAACAAAAAATAACCAATCCGGTTTTCATAATAGCTAACCCGCGAAGTGGTTCTACTTTTTTACATCATTTATTAAGCCTCGATAATCGCTATGCTTACATGAAACTTGCTCATACCATTTTTCCGAGCGTTAGTTTTGCAAAATTGTACAGGCTGGTAGGTTTTATTGATCGTAAAATGGGTGGGACATTTTCCAAACTTCTGAATAAATCGGGTAAGTATTTGTTCAGGGGCTGGGAGAATATTCATCCGCTGGGATTCACCAAGGCGGAAGAAGATGAAGCAATTTTTACCCTTGCCTTAACTTCGCCTGCTGTATTTCTTCTGTTTCCTTTTTTGCATAAGCTGAAAGAAAATTGGATTCTGGATAATGAGCCTGAGCCTGTAAAGAAAAAGATGATGAATTACTATGTCAATTGCATCAGGCGTTTTATGTATGCTAATGGCCATGGTAAAACCTATTTGTCAAAAAATGTGTTGAGTAGCGGGCGTATTCATGAATTGATGAAACGGTTTCCTGATGCCCGTATTATTTATCTTGCACGTAATCCTTATGAAGCCCTGCCATCATTTATCAGCATGTTTGGTGTTATGTACAATGTGCACAGCCCCTGGATTAAAAACAATGATGATGCTTTAAAAGCATGGGCATGGCTTGGAATTGCTTTTTACAAACACATATTTAACGCGCTGCCCGTTCTTAGCCAAAAACACTTATGCTTAATAAAATATGACGATTTAACATTGAATCCCAAGGCTACAGTTCAATCCATTTATGGAAAATTGAATCTTGAGTTATCAAATGATTTTGAATTAAAACTTGAATCCGAAAATCGCAAAAACAAGTCGTATAAAAGCAAGCATAGCTATTCATTGGAAAAATATAGCCTTACCCGGGATCAGGTTTACCATGAGCTGCAATTTGTATTTGCCTATTTTGATTTTCAGGCTTGATGCCATTTCCTCCTGTTATCAAATATGAAATTTATTTATTGTCTGTTGATATTGCTCCATGCAACAATTGGTTCAATTGCTCAAACAAGATTTATTCATGTGTTTGTTGCGCTTTGCGATAATAAAAACCAGGGTATTGTAAAAGTGCCAGCCAAGATTGGTAACGGGCAGGATCCTGCTAATAATTTATACTGGGGCGCCCGCTACGGTGTAAAAACTTATTTTAAAAATCAACAGGATTGGAAATTAATTAAGACAGAGAAAAATCCGTCACCAGGAATTTTAGAACGTGCTTATTTTAGTTACACCACCTTTAATACACTTTTAATTGCAGATGCTTATGACGGTGCATGTATTAAACAATGTACAATTGATTATTTGAAAGCTGCGGCCGGGAAACAGGATAATTTCATTGATACCAGCGCACAGGGAAAAGTAATTACTAGTGAAATTAACACGCATCTTATATGTTATATCGGACATAATGGCCTTATGGATTTTGAATTAGAAACATTTCCAAAAGAACAAGGATATTTTAAGTGTGAAACCATACTTCTTGCATGTGCAAGCCGAGGGTATTTTAAGGAGGCAATTGCACAATCAGGTGCTACGCCCTTATTATGGACTACTAACCTGATGTGTCCTGAAGCGTATACTTTAAAGGCAGCTATTGATGGATGGCTGCTGAGTGAATCCCCAAAAAGTATACAACATCGGGCGGCCCAAGCTTATGCCAGTTACCAGCATTGCACTTTGCAAAGTGCTTTAAAATTATTGGTAACAGGATGGTGATGCCGGTCGATTTTTGTTGAATTTTTCATTACCAAGTCGCCTAATAACTAAAACAATATTTTTTTCAAAAAATTTATTGGAAACTTTTGCTGTTTCAAAAGTTTCCATAGTTTTGCGCGCCATTTTCAGAGCAATGATTGATACTAATAAGGAAAGGATAATAAGGTTAGCACGCGAGCAGTTTTACAGGTATGGCGTAAAGCGTATTACCATGGATGACCTTGCACGCGAGTTGGGCATTTCAAAAAAAACCATTTACCAGGAATACCGTGATAAAGATGAGCTGATTAATGAAATGGCTGCTATTGACATGAAAAATCATGGTGCTCAAATTCAGCATATGGCTAAAACTGCAGATAATGCTGTTGATGAAATTGTAAAAACAATGCAATACATTAATAACACATTTTCAGCTATTAATCCTGCTTTGTTTTTCGATTTAAAAAAATATCATGTAAGAGCATGGAAACAATACGAAACATTTAAAATGCAATGTGTAACTGAAGTGATTCAAAAGAATCTGAAGCGGGGAATTAAAGAAGGATTATACAGGAGTGATATCAACATAGGCATCCTTACGCATTTAAGAATTGTGGAAATGGAATTTTCAATGGATGCTGATTTTTACCGTCAATTTCAGTTTGACTTTATTAAGGTTCACATTGAACTTATAAAGCATTTCCTTTTTGGCATTGCCACACTTAAAGGACATAAACTTATTAATAAGCTGATGAATGTTAATGAAAAAGAATAACGGCTACTCAAATAATTTAAATCCATATTCGACACCAATTGTTATGAAAAAGCAAATTGTAATTTTTATCTTACTGTTATTTACCACACACTGGCTGCGGGCACAGGATACAGCCAGTTACCGCTTTTCATTGCAGCAATGCATTGATTACGCGTACGAGAATCAAACCAATGTTGCCAACGCATTGCTCGATGAAAAAGTTGCCCAGGGAAGAGTTAGGGAATTGCTTGCTGTAGGCTATCCGCAGATCAGCGGCAGTGTTGATGTGAATCATTACATCGAAAAACCTACGGCATTGGTACCGGCTTCTAACTTTAACGGACCTGAAGGTGTGTATTTACCCTTTCAGTTTAACCTTAGTGATAATGGCACCGCAGGAATCAATGCATCACAACTTATTTTTGACGGAGCCTATTTTCTTGGTGTTAAAGCAGCTAAAACTTTTGAGGTATTGGCACGTAAGCAAACAACTAATACAAAAATTCAGACAGCTGTAAATGTCAGCAAAGCTTATTATGGAGTTTTAGTAGGAGATGCACGATTAGGAAGTTTGAATTCGAATATTGAACGTTTGCAAAAATCACTTGATGATACACGTGCTTTTTTCGAGCAGGGCTTTGTGGAAAAAATAGATGTAGACCGGTTGGAAGTTGCACTGAACAATTTAAAAACTGAAAAGAACAAAGCAGAACGCCTTACTGAATTATCAATTTACCTGCTTAAGTTCCAGATGGGAATGGATCAGAGTGCCAACCTCTCACTCACAGACAGGTTACAGGATCTTAATGTGCCCGAAGTAAAAGACCTTCCTGATTCGATTGATTTTTCGAACCGTATTGAATTACAGATTATCAAAACACAGGAAACATTACAGAATTATAACATCAAAAGGTATAAGGCAGGTTATTATCCAAACATTGTAGCATATGGCGGATTAGGCACTACCACCAACAGTGAGGAATTTGATTTGTTTCAGAGTGATAAGCGATGGTACTGGAATTCAATTGTAGGGGTTAAATTCAGTATGTCAATTTTTGATGGCGGAATTAAGCGCAATAAGATAGCTCAGGAAAAAGCCACTTTGCAAAAAATACAAAACGGCACTGAAACACTTCAACAGGGTTTTATACTTGAGTACAATACAGCCAAACGGGCATATACCAATGCATTATCATCATTTGAATTTCAAAAGAAGAACCGCGACCTGGCCAGCGAAATTGTTAGAGTGTCAAAATTGAAATACGCACAGGGCGTTGGTTCTAATCTTGAAGTTGTAGATGCTGAATCAAAATTGCGTGAGGCTGACAGCAGTTTTTTTACAGCGATGTACGATGCATTAATTTCAAAAATAGATCTTGATAAAGCCATGGGCCTTATTAAATAACATTTAAACACACATTAAAATCAAATTATATTAAACACTTATGAGACCAATCCGGATATTTATTTTCATGGCAGGTTTAATACTGCTTGTTGCTTCATGTGGCAAAACAAACACTGATAAGCAGTCACAACTTACCGAATTGCTAAAACAGCAAAGCGAGCTAACAGATAAAATAAACGCACTGAAGAAAGAAATAGAAAAATCAGGCGACTCTACAAGCTCATCTAATCTTAAAACTGTTGCAGCCAGCGCTATAACAATGGGCCCATTCAATCATTATGTTGAAGTGCAGGCGAAAGTAGATGCTGATGAAAATATTAATGCCAGCCCCAAAATGGCAGGCACCATTACAGCTATATGTTGAAGTGCGACTGAAAGTATGCCAGCCCAAAATGGCAGAATTATTACTGCTACTGCTGAAGACAAGATCAGCAGGTTCTTGCTACGCTGGATGATCAGATAATGAAAAATAGTATTAATGAACTTCAAACGCAGCTCGATTTTGCTACCAATATTTACAATAAGCAAAAATCACTTTGGGATCAGCAAATAGGAAGCGAAGTACAATACCTTACAGCAAAAAACAACAAAGAAGCGCTGGAGAGAAAGATGGCCACACTTAAAGAACAATGGAGTATGGCTCAGATTAAATCTCCGATAAACGGAACAGTTGACAACATTTATATTAAAATTGGCCAGGCTGTAATGCCGGGCATGCCTTTTATAAATGTAGTAAACCTGTCAGGCCTTAAAATAAAGGCAGAGGTTGCTGAAGCATTTATTACCAAAATAAAATCCGGTGATAATGTAATTATTGCTATACCTGATCTTAATCTTGAATTTCCTTCTAAGGTTAGTTTTGCTTCATCCGTTATCAATACCATTGGCCGGACTTTTACTGTGGAAGTACGTTTGCCAAACTCTGAAAACAGGCTAAAGCCCAATATGGTGGCAGTTATGAAGATTAATGATTACAGTAATCAGAATACCATAACTGTTCCTGTAAATGTAGTTCAAAGTTCATCAGACGGTAATTTTGTTTTCGTTGCCGTAAGTGAAAATAACAAGTACCGTGTTGCACGTAAGATTGTTGAAACAGGATTAAGCTATAATGGAAAAATTGAAATAAAAAGCGGGTTGCAGACCGGAGATCTTTTAATTACCACTGGCTACCAGGATGTTATTGATAAAGAAGAAGTAAAACTTTAATAACATTTACCATAAACGCTGTTTACATTGAATCATATTAAACAAGTATAAATTTATAATTCATATGATTGATTCTTTCAAAGAATTTAAACCTTCAAGCTGGGCTATTAATAACCGGACAAGCATTTATATCATCACTATTATTATAACGCTTGCCGGTATTTCATCGTATATAAGCATACCTAAGGAGCAATTTCCCGACATTAAGATTGCAACAATTTTTGTTACCACTTTTAATTACGGTACCTCTCCGGCTGATATGGAAAATCTTATTACCAAGCCGCTTGAAAAACAAATTAAAGGTATTGCCGGCATCAAGAAGATGACGAGCAATTCAGTCCAGGATTTTTCAAGCATTGTGGTGGAGTTCAATACGGATATTTCTGAGATTGATGCCAAGCAAAAGGTGAAAGATAAAGTTGACCTGGCGCGAAAAGATCTTCCGAATGAGCTGAGCGCTGAGCCTAACGTAATAGCAGTTGACTTTAGTGAATTTCCGATGTTAAGTATAAACATTGCAGGAGATTACAATCTTGATAAACTGAAGAATTATGCTGACGATATAAAAGATAAGATTGAAAGCATGAAGGAAATTCGCAGGGTTGATATGGTTGGAGATCTTGATCGCGAGATACAGGTTAATGTGGATATGTATAAAATGCAGGCCGCACAAATCAGTATGCGCGATATTGCCAATGCCATTAAGTTTGAAAATATGACCATCAGCGGTGGTAATGTCAGAATGGACAATATGAAAAGGTCTTTAAGTGTAAAAGGCGAATTCAAGGACATTAACCAAATCAAAAACATTGTAGTTAATTCAGCAGCCGGCTCGCCAATATACCTTCGCGATATTGCTGAGGTGCTTGATACACATGAAGAGCAGGATAGTTATGCAAGACTTTATGGTAAAAATGTAATTACACTTAATGTGATCAGAAGTACAGGCGAAAATCTTGTTGAAGCTTCTGATAAAATCCATGCCATGATTAATGACATGCAGAAATCGCAATTGCCGGGTGATCTTAAGATAACCATAACCGGTGACCAAAGCACTAACACCCGGGTAACGCTGCACGACCTTATTAATACGATCATCATTGGATTTATATTGGTAACGGTTGTTCTGATGTTTTTTATGGGTGCAACCAATGCGTTATTTGTAGCGCTCAGTGTGCCGCTAAGTATGTTTGTTGCCTTTCTTGTTTTACCGGCAATTGGTTTTTCATTAAACATGATCGTTTTGTTTTCATTCCTGCTTGCACTCGGAATTGTTGTGGACGATGCTATTGTGGTAATTGAAAATACACACCGCATTTTTAATAATGGAAAAGTCCCGATAATTCATGCAGCAAAGGTGGCAACAGGCGAAGTATTCCTTCCTGTACTCTCAGGAACATTAACCACGCTTGCACCATTTATTCCTCTTGCCTTCTGGAAAGGGTTAATCGGAAAATTCATGGTGTTTCTGCCTGTTACATTAATCATTACATTATTGGCGTCATTGCTGGTAGCGTATATTATCAACCCTGTGTTTGCCGTTGATTTTATGAAGCCTCATGATAATCACAAAAGCAAGCATCCGCTTAAGCAGCGCAGCTTTAAAGTTACAGCTGTATTGTTAGGATCATTTGCTTTACTCAATTATATATTTGCATTTATTGCAAAGTCCAAAGGCGCATTCGGTTTCGGTAATCTTGCCATATTCCTGTTGCTGCTGGTAATTTTTTACAGGTTATTTTTAGAAAAGCGGATAGAAAAATTTCAGACGGTAACCTGGCCGAATATTCAGAAAAAATATGAAAATGTTTTAAGGTTTGCGCTTAAGCGCCCGGCTATGATGCTTTTAGGAACAATCGTAGTATTTTTCCTGTCAATTGGTTTATTAATTATTCGCCAGCCACAGGTGATCTTTTTCCCGCAGGCCGATCCGAATTTTGTTTACGTATATCTGTCGTTACCTGTAGGAACTGATGTTGCTTATACCGATTCGATAACAAGAATTGCAGAAGGCCGTGTATATAAAGTGCTTGGCGAAAACAATAAAATTGTTTCATCAGTAATTTCAAACGTAGCTGTTAATGCAGGTGACCCTGTTGAAGGCGACCGGGGAACTTACTCTCATAAAAGCCGGATCATGGTTGCATTTGTTGAATATGCCAAACGGAATGGTGAAAGCACAGCTCCTTACCTGGATAGAATACGTGCAGCGTTGAAAGGAATACCGGGTGCCGAGATTACCGTTGCAAAAGAACAATCGGGCCCACCAACATCAAAGCCAATCAATGTTGAAATAGCATGTGATGATTTTGATAAACTCGTTAGCACTTCGGTAAAAATGAAAAACTATCTCGATTCATTGAACATACCCGGAGTGGAGCAACTCAAATCGAACCTGCAGAATAAAAAACCTGAAATTGTTTTTGATATTGACCGCGAGCGTGCTAACCGGCAGGGTATATCAACAGCTCAGATTGGAGGTGAAATAAGAAATGCTGTATTTGGTAATGAGGCAAGTAAATTCAGAGATGCTGATGATGAATACCCAATTCAGGTTCGTTACCTGGAATCGCAGCGCAACAATATTGATGCACTTAACAATCTAAAAGTAACGTACCGTGATATGAACATGGGCGGAATCATACGCCAGGTACCGCTTTCGGCATTTACAAACATTCACTATGCGAATACCTTTGGAGGTATTACCCGTAAAAACCAGGTACGCACAGTTACTATTTCTTCTAACGTACTCTCAGGGTTTAATGCCAATGCTACAGTTGCAAAAGTTCAGGCTGCCGTTAACAGTGTCAATATACCTGATGGTGTGAGCATTAAAATGACCGGTGAGCAGGAAGAGCAAGCTGAAACAGGTGCATTTCTCGGAAGAGCATTATTGATATCACTGGCGTTAATTTTCCTGATCCTTGTTACACAGTTTAATTCGTTTAGCAAGCCACTGATAATATTAACTGAAATTATATTTAGTGTGATCGGTGTGTTTTTGGGAAATGCAATTTTCGGAATGGATTTTTCAGTAATCATGACCGGTATTGGAATTGTTGCTCTTGCAGGAATTGTGGTGCGTAACGGAATTTTAATTGTTGAGTTTACCGATCTTTTGCGCGAGCAGGGAATGGAGCTTTTTGAAGCAGTGGTTGAAGCTGGCAAAACCCGTTTAACACCGGTTATTCTTACAGCCACAGCAACCATGCTTGGATTGGTTCCATTGGCAGTAGGACTTAACATCGACTTTGTTACCATATTTACTGAATTCAATCCGCACCTGTTTTTCGGTGGCGACAGTGTTGCCTTCTGGGGACCTTTATCATGGACTATGATTTTCGGACTTGGATTTGCAACGTTTCTTACCTTGATTTTGGTGCCATCCATGTACCTGATGTCAGAAAGTATCAAGTTGAAACGCAAAAAGCGGAAGCGGGAATTTGTTGAAGAGTTAGTTTAAAAAACAAAGAGCTAAAAAAATGCGACAATTTACTTGTCGCATTTTTTATTTATGGCCTTTCCTTCCTGGAATGCACAGTAATAAACAGGTTCTTTAAGAGTTGCAATTGTTTATTTTAATCGCATTATTCTTGCAATTAAATTTATTATAGATTTGAAAAACTCTTCAACCATCAAATATGTACCAGGCAATTCATTTATCAGCAGAGTGTTACCCCATTGCAAAAACAGGCGGATTGGGTGATGTAGTGGGTGCGCTCCCCAAATACCTAAACGAAGCAGGCATTAAAACCTGTGTTATAATGCCGCTTTATAACCAAAAATGGTTTAATGGTAAAGTGATTGTTCCGGTCTACAAGGGTCATTTAAAAGGCGATCATTTCGATCTTGATTTCTTTATTAAGCATGCTGCAAAAGCCGGTTTAGGTTTTGATGTTTTTTTTGTTGATATACCTGAGCTGTTATTTCGCGAAAATATTTACAGTTACCACGATGATGCCGAACGCTTTATTTTTTTTCAGCAGGCAGTGGTTGAATGGATCAATACCTGGAAAGAGAAACCTGAGGTGGTGCATTGTCATGATCATCATACCGGGCTCACACCATTTATGATGAAGCATTGTTATAAGTATTCAGCACTCAGCCAGGTTAAAACAGTTTTTACTATTCATAACGCATTATATACGGGAGCCTTCAGCTGGGCTCTTTCTAAATATTTACCTGAATTTCCTTACCAGAGTAAAGGGTTGCTGGAGTGGGATGATGTTGTAGTGCCGCTGGCATGCGGTATTAAATGTTGCGATAAGCTTACTACAGTTAGTGAGGGTTATCTTGATGAGCTTAAGTATACAAGTGGTACCATGAGATGGCTTTACAATGAATATTGGCAAAAAAGCCGGGGCATTGTTAACGGAATTGATACCCAAACGTGGGACCCTGCTAATGATACCTACCTGGATATTAAACTTGAGGATGATAAATGGGATGATTTTAAATTAAAAAATAAGCAAGCGGTTTGTGAACCTGTCAAGTTAAATGCGGAGTTACCTATGGTTATATTTATAGGCAGGCTGCTTCCTGAAAAAGGTGGTGAAATACTGGCGCAGGCTGTCGGGCAATTTATGGCTCAGAACCGGAATTTCACTTTTTATATTTTGGGTTCAGGAGCTAATCATATCGAAAATCAAATCAGGAATCTTACCAGCTATTTCAACGGTCATGTGGCCAATTATATTGGTTATAATGAAAAGCTGGCGCACCAGTTATATGCTGCTGCCGATTTTTTACTCATGCCTTCATTGATTGAACCCTGCGGACTTAACCAGATGTATGCGATGAGGTATGGCACTATTCCTATTGTTCGTTCAGTTGGAGGATTGAAAGATACGGTTATAGATTTTGGCGAAGCTAACGGGTACGGTATCCGTTTCACAAGGCCCGATGCAGGTGATATTATTACAAGCCTTTATCGCGCTTTGGAACTTTATCATGATAAAGCTAAATTAGCTGCTGTTAATGAACGGTTGATACAACTCGACTTTTCATGGACTACAGTAGTGAAGCAATACATTGAACTATATAAAAACTGATTTATGGAAAAGCTCATTAAGGTTGTTTGTTTGATTCTTGGCGGTGGTGCCGGCTCACGGCTTTATCCGCTTACAGCATTGCGCAGCAAACCTGCTGTGCCCATTGCAGGCAAGTACAGGTTAATTGATATTCCTATTTCCAATTGCCTCAACTCAGGTGTGCGCAGAATTTTTGTGCTTACACAATTCAATTCCAAATCGCTTAACCAGCACATCAAGAATACGTATCACTTCGATCATTTCAGTTATGCGTTTGTTGACATTATTGCAGCCGAGCAGCGACCGGGCAAAGAGAAGTGGTTCCAGGGAACGGCTGATGCAGTAAAGGAAACCTTTCCGCATCTTGATGGACATGATTTTGATGTGGTGCTTATACTAAGTGGCGATCAGTTATACCAGATGGATTTGCGCGATTTTATTAATAAGCATGTGGAAAGTGCAGCTGAGATTAGCATTGCCTCCTTGCCGGTTAATGAAAATGATGCCACAGGATTTGGAATAATGAAAATGAACAGCGAAGGTTTCATTAAAAATTTTGTAGAAAAGCCTAAGAAAGAACAGTTGCCCGATTGGGTTTCACCTGTTGATGATAAACAGAAAGCTATGGGCAATATGTTCATGGCATCTATGGGCATCTATGTGTTTAACCGCGAAACACTAATACGACTATTTGATAAATATCCCACCCACACCGATTTTGGCAAAGAAATTATTCCTACTGCTATAAATGATGGCGTAAGCGTAAAAGGGTATCCTTACACAGGCTACTGGACTGACATTGGAACCATCAGAAGTTACTTTGATGCCAACCTCGACCTTGCTGATCTTGTACCACAGTTTAATTTATTCGATAATAATAACCTGATCTATACACGCGCACGGATGTTGCCACCTTCTAAATTTTCGAAAGATACTATGGTGAAGGGTTCAGTAATTTCTGAAGGCTGCATTATCAGCGCGCGCGAAATTGAACGATGTGTTATTGGTAACCGGGCTAGAATAGGAGGGGGAACGATTATGAAAAACTGCGTTTACTTTGGAAATGATTTTTACCAGACGGTTGAAGAAATGCAGAATGCTAAAAACGGAATTGTAAACGGTATAGGCAGCAACTGTTATTTTGAAAACTGCATTATTGATAAAGATGTGCGCATAGGTGATAATGTAGTGATACGGGGCAGTATCGATTTGGCTCCTGCAGAAACTGAACAATACTGCATTAAAGATGGTATTGTAATTATTAAAAAAGGCGCAATGATATTAAGTAATACACATGTGGGAGATGGTGTATTGAGTTATTGATTAAAAAACCACCTCAGGTTTTTATTGAAAAATTAGCTTCTAAATTCTAACATTCGGGCTACGTATTTACCGATAATATCAAATTCAATATTTACTGCATCACCTGCTTTTAAATTTTTAAAGTTGGTGTTTTCAAAAGTGTAAGGAATAATTGCAACACTGAATGAATTGATTTTTGATTCCACTACGGTAAGGCTTACACCATTTACACATACAGAACCTTTTTCTACTGTTAGGTGTTTTGGATTTTGATCATATTCAAAATAAAATTCCCAGCTCCCGTTTTTGTCAATACTATTTTTGCAAATCGCTTTGCAGTCCACATGGCCTTGTACAATATGACCATCAAGCCGGCCATTCATTAACATGCAGCGTTCTAAATTTACAGTATCGCCAATTTTTAAATTGCCAAGATTGCTTCGCTTTAAGGTTTCATCAACTGCAGTTACGTGATATACATTTCCATTTATTGCAACTACGGTTAAACAAACACCATTATGCGCCACACTCTGATCTATTTTCAGCTCAGGTGTAAAAGTGCTTTCAATAAAAATATCAAGATTGGAATTGTTGTGTTTCAGGTCAACAACCTTACCCATGGTTTCAATAATACCTGTAAACATATGTTGTTATAGTGATGAATTAATAGTTATGCATTATGCATAAGGGGCAAACTAAATCAATTTCTGAGCAGGTGCACAAAACCTTTAATGGTGCGCGGCTTTATGCCGCTCAGGTAAATTTCGTTTACCGTGCAGATGTAATAGTAAACACCATCAGGACATTCCTTGCCTTTGTTTTCGAAAGTGCCATCCCAGTTAACATCAGGATCGGTAGTTTTAAACATCACCAGCCCCCAGCGATCGAATATTTGGATGTCTACACTTTCAACATAACTGTATGGTAAAGGATGAAACAGGTCGTTTTTGCCATCCTGGTTAGGTGTAAATATATTGGGCAACTGATACACCGGGCAATTGTCAACACATATTTTCTGGCTGAAGGTACTTTCATTGCCGTTGGTATCCACTGCTGTCATTTCATAACATCCGGCTATTGAAGTTAAACTATCATGCAGGAAAATAGTATCTGTAGCATTGGTAACAGTAGCTATCAATAACAAATCACTGCTACTGTCAGGGGCAAAATAGATATTGAAGTAACCAATATCGCTGGTGCAACCGGTTTGGTCAAACTTCCAGGTAAGTATATTACGGAAGTTAGGACAATCGGCTTTAACGCTGAGTTTCGGAATGCATGGAGGAACATTGTCCACAGGCACATCGCATTTTTCCTGCGAGAAATTAATTATTGGATCAATAAATCCACCGGCAGAATAATTGCCAATGCTTTTAACCAGGTAACAATATTGGTTGCCATTAACCAGTCCTGAATCGAGATAACTGCTTACAGAACTTGTTGCAATAGAATCGAAAATGCCAAACGCATTTTTGCGATAGATGGTATATGAGCTGTTAGTCCAGGGAACATTTTCCTGCCAGCTTAAAGCCACCGCATGATCAGTAGGTGCAGTGGAAAGAAAAACAGAGGATGCCACCTGCGACTGACCAATTTTAAAGGTGTTTCCCGGAGTTAAATTATAGAACTCAACTTTATAACTCCATGGCGAGCTAATGGTATTGATTAACGTATCGGTAAAAATGGTATCGTTAAGATTGAAAAAGGAATCAACTACCGCAAAGCTGCTGCCATTAAAATCAGCCGATCGATAAAGAACATACTTATAAGGTCCCGGGGTTTGCGTTGTATCCAGTTCTGTGGGCTTACTCCACGCCACATAAATGCTGCCATTGGCTGCTGAAGTTGCGTTTATACTTACGTTAGTTATTACCGGTAAATCGCGTTTCAATTGAGCGCATACTTCAACAGATGCATAACTCTCTGCACCATCACTGAAAGTAGCTACAATCATGTAACAATAATCAATGCCATTAATTAAACCTGCCCCGTTGTTATCATCAATATAATTAGTGGTGGATAAACCACTCACGCTTCCAATTTTTGAATAACCTGTATAGGCCGGCACTCCGGTTTCACAAGGGCCCGGAATAAATCCGTAGAAGCCATTACGCCTGTAAATGTCATAACCGGTTGCTTCTGTGCATATACTTTGGTTCCAGCTAAGTTGAATAGTATTGCCTATTGGTACTGCAGCAGGATTTTGCGGTGCTGGTGCAACAACCGTGATATTCACTGTGCCGAATACTGCAAGGTTATAATTAGGTGGTGGTGGTGCAGGATTGATATGATCGTCTTCAGCTTTAAAAAATACTTCATAGGGCGCTTTGCGCACATGATTGCATTGCGTTTGCCAGTTGAATTTTTTTACATAAGGAGGTGCAATAATTGAAGGTATGGTTAAATAAGCAGAGTCGGGCGTTACTAAAAAAGGACCTCCTGAAGCTGTAATATTTACCACATCGGTATCAGGGTCAGTGGCCGAAACATTGAACGCAATAAAAGTTCCTGCAAGTACACAGGTATCTTTTGGTACCACCAGGACAGGAGGATTATTGGGACAATTGCAAAAAATGGTAATCTGCATATCTCGTTCCACATAGCCAATGTTCACTCCGTTTCGCCATTCTTTTATCAGGAAGGCAACATTCCATTCCCCACAGGCAAGGTTATCGGGAGTATTCCAAATCAAATCGCCATTTATTGAATCGAGTTTGAAAAAATTGGTAGCAGGAGGATAAAAATACCCGGGGCACGGTACGCCAAATGCACCCCGGCAAACAAATAACTCATACGATAAACTATCACCATCAGGATCATAAGCTCCTGCATTATGCATAAAAGTATGATTGGAGCAGCCCTGGTCTATAGGCGGGTTCAATAAAATGGGTGAATTGTTGAAACCAAGAAACGGATTAATCTGCAGGCGTGTTTCAACATAAAATGAAGTATTTACCGAATTTGGAATATTAATAACTCCGCCATTACGGTTCATATCTTCCATATGCAGCAGGTAAATACCCGGTGCAGGATAATTGTGCGTGCCCACATATACATTTTTAGTAATATCAGTACCAACCTGTGTTTGGCTGATACGGGGAATAGAATCAGAACTGTTATCTCCCCAAAAGAGTTCAAGATAAGGCCTGTCGATATTGCTTGATGTTTTGGTGTAAGTAACTATGGTAGCTTCATAATTTAATGATGAAAGCTGCCTGTAGGTAATTTCTCCGGCACGGTTATGTGTTGCCGAAACTTTGAGGCAAAGAAAAAATAACAGGAGAGCTACTAAGGTGTTTTTCATGATGAATTCAACAAACGTACTAAACCGTTTTTATTCTATTGTCAGTTTGCTGTCAGTATCAATATTTGTGCGTGTATCAAACAGGAAGTCAAAAAACTTTGCATCATCTTTTTTCATATCAATATCAATTTTAACCCTTCCCATTTCAAGATTTTTATTGTCGAATGCTTTCATAACAAGAGTTCCCTTAAAATCTTTTGTAAAGATTAAATAGGCACTCACTTTATTATCAGTGCCACCTGAATCATTGCCAAGAGTAACTTTTCCGAGTGTTAATCCCTGCTCTTTAAGATTAGCTGAAAGGTCTATCTTCACATCAAATGCTTTATCTACACCTGTAGAAACACTTTTAATTAATTCTCCTCCGCTTTCGCCAACCTGTTCGCTTACTTTATTTATTTTTTCCTGGGCACTTTGACAGGATGTAAGCGAAAGATAGGTAATAACAATTGAAATAAAGAATATTGTTTTCATCAATTAATGATTATAGAAATGAAAGAGTTTAATAATTAATCACCTGTTGTTCCATCAATTCAGGCATTTCACGAAACTCATATTGCTGATTGCGCAGTTGCGGCTCAAAACCGGCTTCGCGTATTGCATTCTGTATGCCCTGCGATGTAAAACGATGTGGAGCGCCTGCTGCACTTACCACGTTTTCTTCAATCATAATGCTTCCGAAATCATTGGCTCCCGAATGGAGGCAAACCTGTGCAACAGCTTTACCAACTGTAAGCCAGCTGGCCTGAATGTTCTTAATATTAGGAAGCATAATACGACTCATTGCAATCATGCGCACATATTCATCTGCTGTAACATGATTGCGAATTCCTTTTACATTTCGCAGTATAGTATTTTCATCCTGGAAGGGCCATGGAATAAAGGCAATAAATCCTTTGGCATCAGCGGGCTTTTCGCTTTGAACTTCACGCAGCCATACCAGGTGTTCAAATCTTTCATATATCGTTTCCACATGACCAAACATCATGGTGGCAGATGTTGTGATGTTTAATTGATGTGCAGCGCGCATTACATCCAGCCACTCGCGGCCTGTACACTTTCCTTTTGAAATCATCCTGCGTACACGGTCGTTTAAAATTTCTGCTCCAGGTCCGGGTAATGAATCTAGTCCTGCTTCAACCAATGCAGTAAGAACTTGGGTATGCGTAAGCTTATCTAACTTAGCAATATGTGCCACTTCTGGCGGGCCAAGTGAATGCAGCTTTAAGGTTGGAAACATTTTTTTTAATTCCCTGAAAAGGTCAGTATAATAACTCAATCCTAAGCTTGGGTTATGACCGCCTTGCAGGAGTAACTGCTCACCGCCATAGCGAAATGTTTCTTCTATCTTTTCTTTGTATTGCTCTAATGTGGTTACATATGATTCAGGATGGCCGGGTATGCGAAAGAAATTACAGAATTTACAGTTGGCTATGCAAACGTTGGTGGTATTTAAATTACGGTCAATAATCCATGTTACTTTGCCGGATGGAACTTGTTTTTTGCGTAATTCATTAGCTACAAAAGCCAGCACTGATGTAGGTACTTTTTCAAATAAAAATTGACCTTCTTCTGCACTCAGGAAATCAAAATCAAGGGCTCGCTTAAGTAAAACATCTGCATTCATTTTCAAACGGTATATCTAAAACTATTTCAGCCTTATTAACGCATGGCAACTTTATTTGTTTTAATGCTGAAGTGCCAAAGGTATTTCAAAAAAGAAAGCGGAGAAATAAAAGTATTGGAAGTGTAGTCTGAACCATGGATTAAATTGATTGCCTGGTCACACGGATTTTTCGTTTTTGGGGCAGACTTTGGATGATTCTACATTCATGGCTTGAACCAACGAAAAAAAAACCAACCATACACAATCAACAGGTCATCATATCAACTTTTTTCTAGCACTAGACCCACTTATTCTTATGCGCCATAGAAATAACCTGTGCCTTAGAGTTTACATGCAGTTTGGTATAAATGTTGGCAATGTGTTTACGTACAGTTAGTGTGCTTATGTCAGTTATTTCGGCTATTCGCTTGGCATCGTAGCCATTCACCATGTGGAGTAAAACTTCGC
>JBGARN010000097.1:6711-19002 GCA_044230205.1 Bacteroidia bacterium | reverse complement strand
ATTTCACGCAGCATACGGCAGGTTTCAATGCCATCCATTACCGGCATCATTATATCAAGTATAATCAGGCTGGGATGGTGTTTAATAGCCGCCTGAATTCCGTCTTTGCCATTAAGTGCTGTAACTACCTGGTATCCTTCCTTCTTCAGGTTGTATTCCATAAACTCCAGTATGTCCGGCTCATCATCAACTATCAGAATTTTAAAAGACTTTTCTTGCATACGCGTTTTAAAAATTTTGCCAAATAAAACGGCTCTATATTAATGCAAAGTTAATGCTGAATTACACAATTGTTAATTAACTTAAACCTAAAGGATACTTAATGAATAACCCTATTTGTTAACCATAAGTTTAAAGTACATCTAAATGTTAACAATTACATAATATTGAATAAACTATTAATTAAGAATGTCAATTGTCTTTTGTGCTCAAATTTAATTGAGCACTATGAAATTAAACACACTAAAAATCGGAATGCTGGCTGCATTGAGCTGGCCAGTTACATTAATGGCCCAGGATATGGCTGCAGCACCTGCGGCTGAGCCTGATACGCTAACGTCTGCCGTGGCAAAATTGCAATCGGATGTAGACATTCTTAACCGTTTAAAATTTACAGGTTACCTGCAGGCACAGTTTCAGTATGCCGATTCGGCCGGGCAGATAAGCTTTGCCGGTGGCGACTTTCCTTCCAAATCGGCCAACCGTTTCCTGCTTAGGCGTGGCAGGCTTAAGGCAACTTACAATGGCAACATGTCGCAGTATGTATTACAAATTGATGTTACCCAAAATGGTGTTGTTATTAAAGATGCCTATGCTAAATTAACCGAACCATGGTTAAACAGCTTTTCATTAACTGCCGGTATTTTCAACAGGCCGTTTGGTTATGAAATAGCTTATTCATCAAGTGAGCGCGAAACACCGGAGCGCGCACGCATGAATCAGATTATTTTCAATAACGAGCGCGATCTTAGACTATGATCCCTTTTCAGCCTCCAAAAACATCTAACTATAACTGGCTTAAAGTTGACCTGGCTTTAATGAGCGGTACAGGCCACACAGCAAGAGATTTTGATAACCAGAAAAGATTTTGTGGGACGCATTTCCTACAACAAATCTATAATGCACGAAACTGCCAAGCTTGGTGTAGGTGTTTCCTATTACCAGGGTGGTTTCCGTTCAGATACCACAGTATCGTATGAAATGAAAGATGGAGGTTTTGAATCGAAAACTCAAACCGATGCCGTACAGCAAATATTGGAGCGTACCTATGTAGGTGCTGATGCACAATTCAGCATAAGCACTGCAGCAGGTTATACAACTGTTCGCGCAGAGTATATACAGGGTACACAGCCTTCACAAAGTGTTGCCTCTAATCCACAGGCTACCTTAACCTACCCTGTTCTGGCAGCCGATGCTAAAAAATCATACTACCTGCGAAACTTTAATGGTGCCTATTTCTACCTGGTGCAAAGCATTATGCCGTCAAAGCATGCTGTAGTTGTTAAGTACGATTGGTTTGATCGAACACCGATGTTAAAGGCAATGCATTCGATCCTGCCGAAAAACTTACTGCAGGCGATATTGCATTCAACACCTTAGGTGTTGGTTACATTTAAAGTGGAATGAAAATGTTAAGTTTACTTTCTACTATGATATGGTAACCAATGAAAAATCAGATAAGCTTAGTGGCTACGGTGCTGATTTAACTGATAACGTTTTTACTGCACGCATGCAGTATAAATTCTGATGATGCAATGCATTAAGCCAGTTCATTTAACTACAAAAAATAACAATAAACAAAAGATAAAAATGAAACGAACAATTAGCACAATTACTGCGGTGTGTCTTACATTAGCCACTATTGCACAAACTAAAATTACCATTAAAGGCAGCGATACGGTTCTTCCGCTTTCACAAAATCGAAGAAATATGAAAGGCCAATAAAGGTCATACCATTACAGTAATCGGTGGTGGAAGTGGTGTAGGTATTGCCGCTCTTATGGATGGCACAACAGATATTGCCATGGCATCGCGTAAACTAAAAATGGACGAAAAGCTTAAGCTGAATAATGCCGGCAAAGCTTATAAAGAAGTTGTAATTGCTTACGATGCATTGGCTGTTATTGTAAATCCTAATAACAAGGTTTCCAAACTTACTAAAGAACAAATTGAAGGAATTTACACCGGTAAAATTACCAACTGGAAAGATGTAGGCGGAGATGATATGAAGATAATCGTTTACAGCCGCGAAAGCAGTTCTGGTACTTTTGAGTTTTTCAAAGAGCATTTGCTGTCTAATAAAAATTATGCTGCAACATGTTTGATGATGCCTGCCACAGGCGCAATAATTGAATCGGTAGCTCAAACAAAAGGTGCAATTGGTTATGTAGGCGCAACTTATATGGAAAAAACTGTGAAGGATGTTGCCATCTCTTACGACAAAGGCAAAACTTATGTACCTGCCAGCTATGAAAATGCAAAAAATAAAACATACCCGGTAGTGCGTCCGCTGCTCTATTATTTCGAAAGAGAAAATGAGGCAAAGTAAAACCATTGGTAGATTATATACTTTCACCAACCGGCCAGGGCATTGTTAAAGAGGTTGGCTATGTTGATGTAGCAAAATAATTTTATTGAATTCCCGGTTAGAACCGGCAGAAGGTTTAAAGTTTCGTTCAGGATAAATATCCGGCAAACGAAGCTTTAAACCTTAACCATTAAATACCAGCTATGCGAAATTTCATAAAAGATGTAAAGGAGAAAATAGTTGAATCTCTATTGTTAATCAGCAGTACCGTAACAACCATTACAGTGCTGCTGATTGTATTTTTTCTGTTCAAAGAAGGAGCAGGCATATTTTCACGAACAACTATTGAAGAAGGTTCGGTGCTGCTGGTTAATAAAAGCAACCCTGTAAACAAGCTTGCCGACTTCCAGATTAAAAAAGTTTTTGACCAGGAAATAACCAATTGGAAAGAGCTTGGCGGTAATGATGAAGACATCATGTTGTTCAGGATTGATGATATCGGCAACTTTTACACTGATGAACAGCTTGGCGAGAACTTTGAAAACATGCCGGTGTATATAGACAGTATTGTTCTGCAGAATAAAAACATCATTGCTTTTGTTAATGATAAGTATGTTCTGAAAAACACATTGAGCAAAACAATAGATGTAGATAAAATAAAACTGAACGAGGTTTTAGAAGGCAAGGAATGGTATCCTACAGCCCATCCCGCAGCACAGTTAGGAATATTACCGCTAATAATGGGAACCATTTGGGTTAGCCTTGGAGCTATTTTACTGGCATTGCCTTTCGGTTTAGCAGCCGCTATCTATATGGCTGAAATTGCGCATGCAAGGGTTCGAAACATTCTTAAACCTTTAATCGAATTGCTGGCAGGAATTCCATCTGTTGTTTATGGTTTTTTTGGTCTTGTGGTTATGGTACCTGTTATTCAAAAGTTGTTTCATCTTGATGTAGGGCAATCAGCATTGGCAGGAAGTATCATACTTGGTATCATGGCCCTTCCAACCATTATTACCATTAGTGAAGATGCTATAAGAAACACACCGCGTTCAATGCGCGAAGCCAGTTTAGCTTTAGGGGCTAACAGGTGGCAAACCATTGTGCGAGTTATAATACCCTATTCCATTTCAGGAATAACAGCAGCGGTAATTTTAGGTATTGGCCGTGCAATAGGCGAAACCATGGCAGTGCTTATGGTTACCGGCAATGCAGCAGTTATGCCTACCTCATTACTTCAGCCGGTGCGTACCATACCAGCAACAATTGCTGCTGAATTAGGTGAAGCACCATTCGGAGGTCTTCACTTCCAGGCATTATTTTTCCTGGGTTGTGTCTTATTCCTGATGACTTTGATAATAAATTTCCTTGTTGAAATGGTGGCGCCCAAACGATTGAAACGATAACAATAGAAAACAAATCATAACCGGGTTTTGAAATGAATTTTGAACGCAAAAAAATATTACAGGAACAATTGGCAATCTGGGTATTGCGCTTGCTGAGCTTCAGCATAATTGCAATTCTTTCCATCATACTTGGCTACATTGTTATAAAAGGAATATCAGTTATCAGTTGGGATTTTATTACCAAAGCACCTGAAGAAGGAATGACTAAAGGTGGAATTTTCCCGGCTATTGTTGGAACTTGTTGCCTGATTGCAGGCAGTATGATTCTGGCTTTTCCGATTGGCGTTATGAGTGGCATATACATGAATGAATATATAAAAGATGGAATGTTTAAAAAAACCATCAATGTAATGACCAATAATCTTTCGGGAGTTCCATCAATCGTGTTCGGATTATTTGGAATGGAATTTTTTGTGAATCAGTTGAAGTGGGGCGATTCAATTATTGCCGGTTCATTTACGCTTGGATTATTGGTGTTGCCGATTATTATTCGCACTACAGAAGAAAGTTTAAAAGCCGTTAGCAATACATTTCGCGAAGCAAGTTTAGGTTTAGGAGCAAGTAAATGGCAAACTACACGCAATGTTGTATTGCCAATAGCTATGCCCAATATTGTTACAGGTTTAATACTTAGTATGAGTCGTGTTTCAGGCGAAACTGCGCCAATTTTATTTACTGTAGCTGCTTACTTCCTTCCCAAATTGCCTCACAGCATTTTCGACCAGGTAATGGCATTGCCTTATCATCTCTATGTAATTGCTACCTCAGGTAATAATATTGAAGAATCGCGACCTGTAGCTTATGGTACAGCATTAGTGCTTATTATGATTGTATTGATGCTAAACCTGCTTGCCAATTGGTTAAGAAAATACTTAAGCAAAAAAGTGAAAATGAATTAAAAACTAATTGCAGGAAAATTCGTTTCAATAAAGAAATCCATTTCAAATAACATATAAGCTTAAAGTGTTTAAATTTACAAACTTTCATCAGGAAAATACAGGTAACAATTCAGCAAAGGCTGAAAGATTCACACCAAAGCCAATGAGCCATAACAAAGTTGAAGCCCGAAACCTAAATTTATGGTATTGGGATTTCCATGCACTTAAGAACATTAATTTTCATGTTAATAAAAATACTGTTGCAGCACTTATAGGTCCTTCAGGATGCGGCAAGTCAACATTCCTCAGAGTGTTTAACCGCATGAATGATTTGATAGAAGGAGTTAAAATAACAGGTGAAGCATTGTTAGATGGAAAAAATATTTTTCAGAAAGATTTGCGGGTTGATGATTTAAGAAAGCGTGTTGGAATGGTGTTTCAAAAACCAAATCCATTTCCAAAATCAATATTTGAAAATGTTGCGTATGGATTGCGCGTTAATGGCATCAATCATAAAAAGTATATTGAGGAACGCGTTGAAAAGTCGCTTCAACAGGCAGCTTTATGGAATGAAGTAAAAGACAAACTTCGCAAATCAGCTTTCGAACTTTCCGGTGGGCAGCAGCAAAGACTTTGTATTGCACGCGCACTTGCTATTGAACCGCAAGTGTTGTTAATGGATGAACCGGCTTCGGCATTAGATCCTATTTCAACAGCAAAAATTGAGGAATTAATTTATGAGCTGAAGCAATTGTACACCATCATCATCGTAACTCATAATATGCAGCAGGCAAGTCGCGTAAGCGATACCACTGCCTTCTTTTACCTTGGCGAATTAGTTGAGCATGGTAGTACCAAAAAAGTATTTACAAACCCTGAGAAAATAGAAACACAGAATTATGTTACCGGACGATTTGGTTAATCCTAATTAATTAAATTGTATTTGATAGAAACTACTCATTTAAGATAAATATGACACATTTAGAAGCAGAACTCAGGAGATTAAAAACAGACGTTAATGAAATGTTTGCGATGGTGATTTCACAGTTATCAAAAAGCCAGGAGTCGCTAAACAAACTTGATAAAGACCTTGCCCGTGAAATCCGTGTAAATGAAAGACGAATAAATTCTTTCGAATTAAAACTCGACAGGGATTGCGAAAACATAATTGCGCTGCAAAACCCTGTTGCTATTGATCTGCGATTTGTTCTGGCCTCGTTAAAAATAAATTCAAACCTTGAACGAATCGGAGATATAGCTGAAGGCATTGCCAATTATGTGCTCAATTTAAGGCTGGAACCAGAACCTGTTTTATTGGAAGTTTCGCGACTAAATGAAATGTTCGCTTTGTCATTGCAGATACTTGAAGATGTAATGAAAGCTTTTGAAACTGAAGATACCAACCTGGCCAGGAGTGTTTTTAAAAAGGATGAAGTGCTGGATGAGATCAATATTAATGCAGTAAACTCAATTGCCGATTTTATCCGTAATCATCCGGACCGGATTAACCAGGCACTATACGCAATTAGTGTTATCAGAAAACTTGAACGGGTTGGTGATCAGTGCAAGAACATTGCTGAAGAAATAATTTTTTACGTTGAAGCAAAAGTGCTCAAACATAAGCACGACAAAGTGATCAGGAATAGCTAAACCTTTTCAGGAAAACTAACTCATTAATTCCAGATCAATTGGATTTAATTGTTTTAATTAGTAATCAGTCATTCGAAATGGTAATCTGAGTTTGAATAATTGTTGGAATGCCTTTTTTTTAGTTTCCAATTTTTAAACTTTACAATCGAATTATTTCTTAACCATAAACCGAATAAATCAAAGTGGAATTGCCGTTTTCGAAGATTTAACTAAGCGGTATAATTTCAGCCCAATAACAAGCCCCATTGGCTTAAAATAGCTATTATTTGTAGGGAAAAAATGATATGTTTAGCCGCCATAAATTAGGTTAACTATGTAATGTTACTAAACATGAATAAAACAACTACTCTCTCCCATAATTCTGTATATATCAAATCAATCATTCGGAGCTTACTTGCCCTGATCATTGTATTTATATCTACCGGTAGTATTGCACAGGTGCCAACCTGGGTTAATGAAGGATTCGCAGGCTCTCCCTATCCAGCAACTCCAAATTACTTTTTAAGTAATGGAGCAACCAGCTGGACCGAAGGTGAAATTAGCGGAACTGTAAGCTATCCTAATGCATGGACCTACACAATACCTAACGGCACCACTCCTACCTACAAAACAACATTTGGTGGTTTTGTACAAACTGTACCTACTGTAACAGTTGCCAATCATGGATCATTTGCCGGTGCTGGATTTCTACAGTATAATAACCGAAGTCAGAATTATCCTTCGGTACTACCTGCAGGGTCAATAGCTCCAACAGGCGATGCCGGTTACATAGCAACCCGTGCATTAGACTTTTCAGGTCATAATACCTATAACGCAGCAGCTGACACTTTTGGTTTTTGGTTTTATCGTGATGCAAGTACTGTTGGCGGTGTCAATACCATAGCTGATTCAATTGTAGTATACATCAATACTTCCCCTGTTTTAATTGGCCCCGACCTGATTAAATTAAGTGAGAATGTAACCGGCAGTTCATTTATTCCTCGTTCATCAACTATTGCACCATTACAAGGCCCGGTTGGAGCTGGTTGGAGACGATGCACTTACACTGTGCCGAATACCAGTACATATGTTGGGGCTAATGCCACAAGCACTGCTTACATAATCGTTGTTGCATATTCTGCAGGCGGTAACAATATGTTTTTAGATGACTTTACCTTGCCTGAATGGCAATCAGCAATGGTTGTTCAGCAGGCAACAGTTATTTACCAGGAAAATGCTGATGTAGGTAAAGGCTCTACCGGGAATTTAATTTTAGGAGTTAAGATTACTACAAAAGGAAGTGCATCCCCATTAAGAATTGATGCTGCTACATTTTCAGCTTCTGGAAGTACAGCATATGCCACTGATGTACAAAACCCATTGGTGTATTACACAGGAGCGGCAAGTAATTTTAATATATCAGGAGGTCCGATTATTATGCCGTTTAATGCTGTCGGCCCGGGTAGTGGTTTATTAAATTTCGGTTGGTATGCTGCTGGTTGCGCAGTGCCAACAACACCGGTAACAATGGTCTTATCTCCCGGAACAGAAAATTACATTTGGCTGTCCTATGACATAAAGCCAACAGCTCAAACATTGAATTATGTTGGTGCCGATTTTCAATATATAACTGTCAGGCCCAGTGGAGTTTGTACCTATGTAGGTTCATCAATTAGTACAAACCTGCTAACTACTCCTATTTCTCCACAAACGCTTGGTAAGGCGCGTCAAATTGAAGCTGTCTATCCTATTCCAATTTATACAGGTGGACTAGGCGTTCCTGGCTTTTGGGATTTTGATTGTGTAAGTGCCGTATTTTTACAAGGTGATAATGGTTCGCTTATTCAAAATTATTACAATGATGATTATTGCCCGGGCTGTTATGCCGTGCATCCTTCACCAGGAGATCCACAAAGCATTTATTGTACACGCTGGGCCTGTCATCCAAATGACTATACTAATTTTAAGCCTTCTAACCTTGGAACCTTTAAAAACAGAGGTGCAGCACAAGTTACTACCGGTAAAGGTGTCCGTTCAGGAACCGCCCCTTACCAATTAAGAGCACTTGTTGGAACTGTTGCTAATCGAATTGCAGTATTTGTTGACTGGAATAAAGATGGAGATTTTGATGACAGATACCAGGGTACGACTGGCATTCCTGCGCAGGATGTTTTAATTTATGAGAAAGTGGGAAACTCCACATTAACTCAATCGGGAGCTGGTGTCTTACTTAGTCAGTTTCCTGTTACCGCCTGGCCGGCAAATAGTTTGTTTACACTTAATATTCCTCAACCTGGTGATCTGGTTATTGATGGTAACGACCCTAATCAATTACCAAATAACAGTATCAATCCTATTGCTATAAGTAACGTAAGACTAAGGATCAGGACTGCTATTAATAATGTGGATATAGGTCCTTTCACCAATGGTTACACTGAGGGTGAAACTGAAGATTATACTTTACAGGTACTGGATAATTGCCCGGCACCTGGATATAATATTTGCAAATGGATAGGCACAACTAATGACTGGAATACTGCCAGTAACTGGTGCCCGGGAATTCCTACCATAAATGATATGGCGTATATAGGGTTGGTTAATACAAGTACTTTTTATTATCCAACTATCAATGCCAATACAACAGCCGTTTGCCGTCAGCTAAAGCTTATGGATAATGGAACAGGCACTGGCGCTAAACTGACTATTGATGCAAATACCAATTCAACACTTACTGTGGCTGATGATATCATCATTGGATATGGCGCACCGGCAGGAGGATCAAGTGCTTCAATAGGTGTTATTAGTGATTATAGTAAAACCATTACTATTCCAGGAAAATCGAGCGTACCTCCGGCAGGGCTTGCTATCGTTGCACAAACACCATTCAGAACTAACGCACAGGCTAAAACGCAAATATCGTATACTGCAACAGAGCTTGCTACCACTTATGGTTGGCGCGCTGGTGATGTGATTGACCAGATTAGTATTGAAGTTAACAGTATTTCAGGAGGAGCTGGAGCATCCACTTTTCAGAATTTCAGAATACAGGCGTTTTTAACTTCTACTACAGTAACATATCCCTTCCCTGCCCCACCAAGCACAAAAATTGCTGTGGCAGCCGGTGACCCTAATGTAGTAGCAGGTTGGCCTAAAACAATTTTCCCTCAACAAACTCTAGTTCTAAATATGCCTATGGGTACTAATGGAACTCAGGCAGGTGGAAATTATTATACATTTAATTTAACTCCTAATACTCTAATTTGGGATGGAGTAAGTAACCTGGTGTTATCTTTTGAAAACTGGACAGCTTCAGGACTTGCACCCGCTAAAGCTTATGTACTTTATGATGAGCCTAATTCAGTATTTTCTGTTTTATCATTAAACTATCCTACTGTAACTCCAGGACCAATTACAGGATTTAGTTTAGACGGGGCAGGACATTATTCTGGCGGTTTAAATGCATCTATCACAGCAACTGTTTCAAATCAAAGACCCAGGTTGGATTTTAGCTATCATCGTCCTTATCAGCGTTTTGATTTAACGGTTGGTGGTAAATTAATTAATAACAATAATAAAACTCGTACAGCACCTTACAGTGTTACACCGGTTTACAGCATACCGGGCGATTCAGGCTTTATAGCTAGTTACAGCAAAGTGACATTTGATCCGACAATCAGAAGTGTTGTTACCACACCTGGATTTCCAGGTAATCCAGGACTTACTAATATCAATTCGTTTAATCCTACTGCACAAGGTGCCACACTTGTAACTGACATTGACCAGGAAATTACATCAGGGAATAATGCTTCTACTGTATTTGATGGTTTGGAAATTAATAAAGTAAGTGCAAGTGGTAAAGTAGTAAGACAAAACTCCACAATTCTTAGTGTAATTGGAGCTTATGCAGATTCATTAATTCTTACCAATGGTGAACTTAATTTGAACAGAAGAGAGTTTACGCTAATGAATCCAAACGCAGTTAATTTAATCAGGACAAATGGTTGGATAAAAAGTGAGGATAATACTGCACCTGCCGGTAATATACAAAGTAAGTTCTCATGGAATATTGGTACAAATACCGGAAACCATGATATTCCATTTGGAACATCAGCAAGTAATGTATTTCCATACAGGGTAAATTTGACTGCAGGAGATTTAGGTAAGCTAACACTGGCAACCTATGGAACACCACAGAATAATACAACATATCCGAATGCTCCTACTACTGTAACTGCAATGACATCGCAAGGTGTATTAGCTGTTGATTGGACGGTTGACCGTTTTTGGTTTGTAAAGCGTACCACTAATGCAGCTATAACCGGTTCAATGCGTTTTAATTATCCGGTTGCTGAAGGAACTGCATTAGCTGCTTATTCAGCTGGCAACATGAAAGCACAACGATGGGAAAATCTTGGAGCTGGCTGGGGATGGCATGCACCTTATGCCGGACAAACTGACGGGAATCCAGGCCCAACGTGGGTTGATCATAATGCTTCTTACATAAGTGACATTTATAATATGTGGACAATTGTAAGCGTGGCAAATGGACAAACACCACTACCTGTTCAGCTGGTAAGCTTTGAAGCGCAGCAAGTTGACAACAAAGTAAAGATCTGGTGGGATGTTCAGTCTGAATACAATACGGATAAATACATAGTTGAACGTACTACAGATCTTATTCACTACGAACTAATAAAAAGTGAAAACCCTCATGGCCCTTCAACCGGATTAATTAATTATGAAACTTATGATTACAATCCTGTTAAAGGTTTGCAATATTACCGTTTAACTACGCTCAATACTGATGGATCAAAAGATTATTCGGAATTAAGACCTGTAAACATTAAGGACATATTTGAAATAGTAAACGCAAATGCAGAGGCATCTTCAATCCGTATTGATTTTACATACGACAGCAACCTACCCTATGCATATAACGTTACTGATATTTTCGGAAAAACTATTGCGTCAGGAAACAAGTATGCTGAGCAAGGTATGAACACCTTAATTTTGCCTATTAACCCTGCTAAAGGGATTTATTTTATAACCCTTAGCAACCAGCAAAAAGTTATTTCACGCAAAATAGTTTACTAAAGAAGTAATTTCAAAAGATAGTAATGACTTCTTTTCGCTAAGTCATTACTATCATACTTTCAGGCAACTTCTTAATTCTTACTCATTTGAATTTTTGCAAACTCAGTTATAACACACCTGATATACCCTATTGGCATATTTTCAATTAAAAAACAAATAGGATTGTATTATTAAACCTAAACTTCAGCTTTCACTGATAAGGCAAAAATGATATAGCTGCCAAATCACATGATTGCGTTTTTCTAATAACAAAAATGTTTAGGCCATGTTAACCCGGTAACCAATTCCTCGAACAGTTTCGATAAAATCTGCATTAGCAAGTGCAGTTAACTTCTTCCGAAGGTTTTTAATGTGTACGTCAATATAGTTTGATTCATTGTCATCATCAAGCACATCACCCCAGATATGCTCTGTAAGCTGCAAACGCGTAAGCACCCTGTTTTTATGCAAAGTCATATAATACAATAAATCAAACTCCTTCTTGGTAAGGTTGATTGGTACTTTATTACACATTACTGTTCGGTTCTGAACATCCATTTCAAAATCATGAATTTTGATTAATGTATTTTTTAATCCATGCTTACGTCTGATGATAGCCTGCATTCGCGCATTCAACTCAGGCAAAGAGAATGGTTTTGATAAATAATCATCAGCACCGCTTTCCAGTCCATGTATTCTATCATCCACTTCGCCTCGGGCAGTAAGCACAATAAAGCTGCTTTCTACACCCTGAGCTTTTGCTTCTTTAAGTATTTCA
>JBGARN010000097.1:0-6680 GCA_044230205.1 Bacteroidia bacterium | reverse complement strand
ATAAATTTTTTCAGCAGCAGTTTTACCAGTAAATGCTACATCGCAATTGTAACCTTCTTTTGTAAGAAAAATTTCAATTTCATGCGAAAGGCTTTTCTCGTCTTCAACAATTAGTACAGTCATAGTTTAATTTTATTTAGGATTTATTTATTTCTCTTTAACAGGCTATTACCTTAATTACTTTTTTCAACACTATCTATCGCTTCAGTTATTACACGGCAAGTATAAATAATTAACTCATCCGGAATATTTAGTGGTGGAGCTATGCGCAACATATGTTCTGCAAATAAAAACCAGTCTACAATTACACCCTTTTCAATGCACTTTTTTATTACTGCCTTGTTAAAATCAATACTTTCAAATTCCAATGCAAGCAATAAACCTCTTCCACTAATTTTTTTTATTGCCGGGTGCTTAAGCTCCGAACGAATTAGATTTTCCTTTTCACGAACCTTTACATCCGTATTAAGCGATGCAATTACATTTAAGGTAGCACTAGCTGCTGCACACATTACAGGATGACCACCAAATGTGCTGATATGACCTAATACCGGATTGTTTGATAACGTATTCATTATTTTTTGATCTGAAACAAATGCTCCCATTGGCATTCCACCAGCCATTCCTTTTCCCAAACAAATAACATCAGGCATTATTTCATGGTCCATAAATGCAAACAACGGACCAGTGCGACCAAAACCCGTTTGCACTTCATCACAAATTAATAAAGCCCCTGTGTCCTTACATTTTTTATTTAACTCTTCCAGGAATTTTTTTTCGGCTTCAATTGCCCCTGCTTCAGCTTTTATAACTTCCGTTATTACGCAGGCTGTTTCACTATCTATTGCTTTTAAACTTTTGGAATTATTCCATTCTATAAACTCGATACCTGGCAATAATGGTCTAAAGGCGTTTGTGAAGTATTCATTGTCGTTCAGGCTCATGGCACCCTGTGTACTTCCATGATATGAATTTTTAAATGCAATTATTTTAGCTCTTCCGGTTGCCCGTTTGGCAAGCTTCATGGCTCCTTCAATTGCTTCACTACCAGAGTTAACAAAGTAACAGCAGTTTAAATTCGCAGGAAGTAATGCAGTTAATGCTTTGGCATATTTCACTTGTGGTGACTGAACATACTCTCCATAAACCATAAGATGAAGGTATTGATTGGTCTGTTCAATTATTGCACTTACAACATCAGGATGTCTGTGCCCAATATTGCTTACCGATATTCCAGAAATAAGATCAATATAGCGCTTACCATTATTATCCCACAAATAACATTCTTCAGCTTTTACAATTTCAAGTAACATAGGCGCATCACTTGTTTGTGCCATCAACTGCTGAAACATTTGCCTGTTTGAAATCATTTAGAATATGATTTAGTTGTATCTGATTTTAAAAAATAATTACACTAATTATTTTGAAGGCCCGGAACCATGTTCACGGAGTCAATTTGCAAATTCAGTTGCATAGTATCTGTTGTAATTGAATCGGCTTTTATTGCTGAGTTTCCTGTACAATTCTCATATTGTCTTTTAACTTTTTTATTCGGCTTGGGCCATCGGCCGGTTTGAACTAATGAACTTTTTGATGCAATTGCATTTTCCATAAACCTTCCGAATATAGGTAATGCTACGCGCGAACCCTGGCCTGCATCACCTTTCAGGTGAATGCTGCGAAAATCTGTACCAGTCCATATTGCAGTAACCAGGTTTTTACTCAGACCGATGTACCATGCATCACTATTATTTGTTGTTGTACCGGTTTTTCCACCTACCCTGTTCTGATCATTAAATAATTTGTAGCTCCATAATCCTAATGAAGTTCCGTCAGGTTCTTCCATTGTTGCCAGTAACATGGTTTGCATCAGAAAGCAGGTTTCATCACTCAGCACTTTTTCAAACTGAGGTTTAAAGGTTGCGATTTCATTTCCGTCTCTGTCGCAAATCCGCGAAACGATTATCGGTTCACACCTGTTCCCGTTATTCAAAATTGTTCCATAGGCGTTTGCCATCTCATAAACCGAAACATCAGTAGAACCAAGGCAAATAGAAGGAACATTTTGCAACTTACTTTTTATGCCACAACGGTAGGCATAATCAATTACACTGTTCCAGCCAATAATTTCTGTTAACTGAGCTGTTATACTATTGCATGACTGGGCCAGTGCCCTGCGAAGTGTTTTGTGTTCATATGAAAAATTATAAGTGCTGTTGTGTGGTTGCCAAACCATATCCTTACCGTTTTCCTTATACCTGATCACAACAGGTTTATCCTCAAAAACATCACAAGGATCGCACCCTTTGTCAATTGCTGCCAAATATGCAAAAGGCTTAAAGGTTGATCCTGCCTGCCTCCTGCTCTGCGACACCTTATCATATTTAAAAAAAGCATGATCATTTCCACCCACGTATGCTACAATGTGACCTGTAAAGGGATCCCAGCACATAAAACCGGCTTGCAGAATTTTAGCGTAATAACTAAGCGAATCATATACTGAAAACATGGTGTCCCTGGAACCATTCCATGTAAACACTTTCATTTTTTTCGGCTGTTTGAGTAAAAATTCAATTGTATCTGTATTAGAGCCAAATTGCTTTACAAGCTCTTTATATTGTGACGTTGCTTTTAACTGCGATTCCAGAAAGTCAGGTATTTCTTTACCATCATCATCAATCCAGGGATTTTGATTTCCCCATTGCGAATAAAAAACCTGCTGTAATTTTCTTAATTGCTCTGAAACAGCAGCTTCGGCAAGTTTCTGTAATTTTGAATTAATAGTGGTATAAATTTTTAACCCATCTGCATAGATGTTTAATCCATTAGCTGTTGACCAATCATTAATTCTGCTTTCTACATAACGTCTGATATACGAATCATCTTCACTTACCCTTTTTTCTCCTGCCGGCTGAATTTCAAGTGGTAGCAACCTTAATGAATCATAATCATGATTATTGATTTCTCCATATTTAAGTAGTTGAGCAAGTACTACATTTCTTCGTTCAATTGCCCTCTCGGGATATTTTCTTGGGTTATAAGTGGTTGTTGCTTTCAACATACCAATTAACAGGGAAGCCTGCTCAATTTTTAATTGTGCTGGTTGTGTATTAAAGTAATTATTAGAGGCTACTTGAATGCCATACCAATTATTGCCAAAGTCAACGGTATTAAAATATAATTCAAGAATTTGTTTTTTAGAGAAATAGAACTCAAGCCTGATAGCGGTTATCCATTCTTTTGATTTAATAATAATTGTTCTTAAAAAAGGCACCTTACTCAATATTCCCTGTTTGGAGGCTGAACGAGTTTTGAAAATATTCTTTACAATCTGTTGGGTTATGGTACTTCCGCCACGATTATCACCTTTTGCTGTTTGCCATAAACTGGAGAAAACTGCAAATACATCTAGACCGTTATGTTTATAAAACCTTACATCTTCAGTTGCTATCAATGCTTTCGATAGCCAGGGTGACATATTTTCATAGGTAACGTGTGTTCGGTTTTCAGTATAAAATCTACCAATCAGGACGCTATCAGCAGTATATAAATCTGAGGCAAGAGCTACCTGTGGATTTTTAATTTCATCAATTGTAGGTATGTGACCCGTTAGCCAGAGAAAGTTAGTTTGTAGAATAAAGATATATACAATGATCCAAAGTAAAATCCTTACGGGCCATTGCAACCATTTTGATTTTATATATCTGCTCAGCTTTAAATAACTGAGGCTCTTTTGCCAATGCATATCGGTTGTAACAACTGCAAATTAAATCATTAAAACAGCATTTCATTCTTTTATATAATTATAAAAAAAAATGATGGTGCAATATTAATTGCACCATCATTAAATCACTAAATACTCTTACTTATGAAAAATTTATCTTATGAATTTTTATCTAACTTCCTTTACTATAATGTTACCAATTATATTCGGATCAACAACATTGGTTGAGCTCCTCTGGAAAATAAAATCAGTATCATATCCTGCTTTGTACATAAACCTGATGGTTTGAGTAGTATAGGAAGGATAAGGTGTTCCTTCACCAAAGAATGCACCGTAATTGCTATATTCAATATTATCAGTAACATTTTTGAAGTCATAAAAATAGCTTTCTGCACCTGCGTTGTAAATATACATGGTTGCGGTTACTTCATACATTTTACCTGCTCGCAATGTAAAAGTGTTACCATTGCTAAATACAACACCATTAATATAATCAGAATACGGCCAGTTTAAATAAAGGCCTTGTGTTCCACCTCCATTTGAATTATTGATACCAAGAAATGCATAATCAGATTTAGTCATACTAATAACATTACTGGTTATATCTATGCTGTAGCCGGGCGATAAAGTAGCATCGTTAATTGCAGTTTGAATAAACTGTGTAGTAGCAAGCCTTGCTGAATTGTCGCCTTTAGGAGGCGTAGGCCCGTAGGGGTTTCCGGTAAAATTAGCATCACCGGTAACATTTAAAGCTCCGCCTACATTAATATTTTCAGCAACACCTACTCCACCAGCAACAGTCAATGCGCCAGTTGAAGCATCTACTGAACTTGTGGTATTTTGCACTGAAGTTATACCACCCACTTCGAGAGTACCTCCCATAATTGCATTTCCGGTTGAACGCATTGTTCCATTTACATCAAGCTTATATGCCGGAGCTGTAGTATTAATACCTAAATTACCTTCAGGTATAATATTCAGGTTCGAGCCAAAGTTGGTAGTAAGTTTAAAATTGTTGTCATTGGTTCGCATCATGCGCATAGCAACAGTGCTTCCATCGCCTATTTCTAATCCGCCACCACCATTAACATTATCAGAACTCATTCCAATAAGTTTTAAGTTTGGTAAAGTGCGGGCCGTATTGTCTCCAACGGTGACACCAGTTATTCCTGCAGGATTATTTATGGTTAGTGAATTACCTATTGTACCTGAACCAGTAATATTAAAATTTGATAATGATTGCGGAGTAGTGCCATTGGCAATATAATGTGTACTTCCTGAAGGTAAATCATTTGGCACCAGTGAACGGAAATACGGTGCACCTGTAGCGCCATCTGGTCCTGCAAATACAAAGTTAGAAGATGCACTATTTACACCTGTACCACCATGTACGGGATCAACCATTCCTGTAACATTGCTTGCAGTACCTGTTACAGAACCCACTATTGGGCTTGTTACTGTAAGGTTAGATAATGTTCCTACAGAGGTAATTGCTGGCTGACTGGGTGACGTAACCACATCAGCAGTTAAAGCTTTATCAGCTGTTTTAGCATTTAAAGAATAGGGTACACTAACTAACTGGCTAACACCTGTTATTGTATAATTGGTGGCTCCATTAGGATCAGTTTCTGTCTTTATAAAATAAGGACCATTTGCCCAGTTGATACTGCTGAAATTTCCATATACAGAAGCACCGGTTCCAATTTCAATGCTTACCAAACCATTTCCATTGGTTACAGGATTTTGCTTTTCGATATAAACCGGCAAGCCGGTTCCGCTACCTTGTAAAATACTTATTTGCATACCAAGATTTGCATTAGTAACAAGGCTGTTACTACCATTACGAATTACTGCCTGGTAGCTCAGTTTTTGGGGCGCCTGAGCTAGTACCAATGTCAACTGAAAACTTAAAAGGATAAAAAGTGTTAGTTCAAGTACTGACTTTTTCATATTTATTTGTTTTTAATGATTTTAAATGTTTTTACTTCTTTACCGTTAGCATAAACTTTTAAGAAATAAATTGAGTTAGAATAATCGCTGATTGAAATTGTGGTAGAATTTGCATTCAATTTTTCCTGTTTAAGAATATTACCACCTGCGCTTAAAAGCATAAAACTGTACCCCTCAACTTTTTGATCATTGATGTCAAGTTTTATATAGTCTGCTGCTGGATTGGGATAAACTGCGCAATTGAGACTTATGTTAGTTTGCTCAATTCCGGTTAGGATCAGGATTTCGATAGGCTGTTGAATTCCAAGTGTCATAACCCCTCCTGTTCCATTGGTGGTTACATAATCTGCCTGTCCAATGGTAAAGCTAACTATACCGCCATTGCCATAAACATCTGTTCCGCAAGCAGAAAATCCCTGCTGTGCATTTACACCGGAAATTATACATCCGGCAATTACAATTGATAATAGAATAGATTTGATGATATTCATTTTTGGTTAGTTTTTTGAAAAATTAAAACCTGTATAGAAATCCGGAATTGGGGTAGAAAAGTGTTTATTAAATTTGGCTAATTACACTTTTAAATAGGTGAATTGCCATATTTATTATGCTAAATTATATCAAGAATTAAGATAATTCAACTAAAAGTTATTAAATAATTGATATTCAGTGTAAAAAAGTTTGATGCTCCATTTTGGCCCAATTTCCACATAATTCTTATATCTAAATACTGTTTTTTATGATGTTCCATTTTATTCTATAGTGCCTTATGATGTTATGCTACTCAATATTTAAACTACTGTTCTTATGTGTCATGAATTTTACATCGCTACTACCCTTCAGCTATAACTATTTTCTACATTCGCTTCGTTTCTAAATAAGATTCATGAAAAAATTATTCTCTTTTGCCATAAGCCTATTAAATGTTGGTTTTTTATTTGCTCAAAATGATTTTTACAGAAAAGATGATATACCGGTTTTAGAAAATGGCAACAGCATAAGTAAT
>JBGARN010000003.1:0-90522 GCA_044230205.1 Bacteroidia bacterium | reverse complement strand
TATTATCAGGGTTTTCAACTCTAATATCCTTCACCCCATGAGCAACAATCAGGGGATTGCTTCCATCATCGCTTTCGCGGATTAGAACAGCTGAAATAAATATATTAGGAACAAAATTATCTTTAATTTTAAGCGAATAAGATGCAGATTTAGCATCAGTCATCAGTGAAAAATACTCCACTACTTTGTCCTGTTCAACGGTAACAATCAGTCTTCCGGGAAATGGTGTTTTAAATAGCAGCTTAATAGTTTCTCCTGTTTTATACCCTTCCTTATCAGTTTCAATATCAACAGCCCCGTCATTGCTCACCTCAAATGAAGTATTGGAAGTATGCCCATATCCATAGGCATAAAACCGCTGAGACACATAGTTGTTGGCTCCCTTAAGATAAAGCCTCACTTCATAGTCGCCTGATAATGCAGGTGTATATGCCATGCTTGCTTTACTGTTAATTACAATCTCCCTGCTCAAGACAACTTTCTCAACCTGCTGTGAATTGTACTGAAAACGATTCCCCACTTTTTGCAAAACTGTTTGCCACTCGCGTTTAATCACAGTAACATAAGCACCGACATTTTTCATCGGCTGATCTTTTGCTGAGATAGCTGCAATGTCAATAGTATAAGGTTGATTAAGGCTAACATATGAATCACTGTACTTTAAACCTACAAACACTTTTTGGGTAATCAGCTTAAAATATCTTTCGCGGTTAACGGGCCTACCTGATTCATCAAAAACTGTAGTAAAGATTTTACCTCCGAGCATTCCGTTATTGGCATAGGTTGACTCACTAAATGCAAACGTTTCTCTTATTTTTCCCTGCTCATCAGTCTTTCCACTTCGTTCTACTATGTTGTAGCTGGTATTTCTATACTGAAAATTAAAATTGTAATCGCTGAATGTTTTACTGCTGAAATACTCACCGTATAAACTCATTTCCATTGTATAATTTCTGTCGCTAGCTGGCGGGCCAAACAGGTTGGTTGCAATAATATCTGTTTGAATTGAGTCACCAATAAACACCGTGTCTTTAGACAACTGTGCTTTTACACTAATTTTATCAGGCATAAATTCTTCAACACTTAAAGCTTTGGAAGCCAGTAAAACATCATCACCTGTACTAACAGTAGCCCTATAGGTTCCGGTAACAATTCCTGCAGGTAATACAACTGCAGTTTCAAAAGAACCCTGGTCGTTCAATACTTTTTTTATGGTTTTAAATTCACGGCCATTAGGCAGGAAAATTTTTAACTTAACAGGCAGGTCACCCGGTTTATTCCACTGCATATCCCTTATAATGCAACTGATATACATAGTTTCACCAGGGCGGTAAATATCGCGATCACCATATATAAATGCATCATACTTTCGGCTGCTGGTATACTTTCCACCAGTTTCATCAATATATTCACCTTCATCATAACCTTCGTCATATCCGTAACTTGCAGTGTTCAGTTTAAGATAATTATAATCCCCGCCTACTTCGGCTGTAATAAGATTTACCTCATAGGGTGGAAATGAATTTTCTATCTTATCAAATACAGCTACACCATCGCTATTGGTAGTAATTGTTTTCACCACCTGGTTCTTGCGACTAATAATGTTCACCTTTACGCTGCTAAGCGGCTTAGCAGTGCTTATTGAATTTGCTATTACCATCACTCCCCGCTCAGATTCTTTTACAATCAGACCAATATCACTTATGGCAATTATTTTATTAGCTTGTATCCAGTTCTCCGTATTGCTTTGCAGTTGCACCACATAAATACCGCGTTGGTCTTTAATCCGGTCTTCAAAGTCAAGATTCAAAACACTTGATTCACCCTGCTTAGGAAGCTTTCGGGTTTCGTACTCCTGTTCAAGAATTAAATCACCGTATTCATCCGTGTTATAGTTGTTAAATTCATAATATTCATAATCGCCCTCTTCTTCACCTTCCTCATAATGCGAGCGGTACCTCAACCCTTCTTTCATAAACTGTATAATATTGTTCTCATAAATTTTATACACTTTCAGTTTAACTTTCGGAATACTGGTAATAGTTACAGCAATATTTTTACTTCCACGCGCACCCAGGTACATTCCCCGGTTGCTAATAAATTTGATAGCCGGCTGTAATTTTCCGAACAGGATATCCTGTTCATAATTTTCTTTAAGCTTTCCACCGAGAGCGCCTTGCAAAAGGGTACTTATTTTTAGCTTGTAAACATTGTCAGCCAGTAATTGCTTGCTGTTAATTGAAAACCCACGATTATTTTTTGCAACATCAAAATCAACCTGCGGTTCAAAGCTTATGGCTCCTTTAATAGTGCTTTCATTCAACTCTTCCGAAGTGGTAACCATTATTGACCCTTGTTCGCCATTGTGATCCGTTTCAACATTGGTTATTACAAGTTTGTTTTTTGATGGTATAACCGTTTCATAGCTGATTTCCTTATCAGTGGTATAGGTCGATTTTGGAACAGGTAATCCTTTGCCTATTTCAATTTTTACAGCAATATCGTCATCGCTTACCGGTGCATTACTTATTTCAAGATGAACAGTAGCTCCAATTGTTGTTTGCGAAAGTTTTGCAGTTAGCGTTTTCCCATCATTGGTTATGCTTAGCCGCCTTAAAACCTCTGCAGGGTTTAGCTCATAATTAAAATTAAGCATCAGGCTAAGTACCGGTAGCTGCGAATTATCAGAAGCTGCTTTCCAGTGAAAATCAGCATTGGTCAACTCTAGCATTGCTGTATGAAAACTATAAGCAACTTCGCCACCGAGATACAGTTTTTTATCAGCCCTGCTAAGAATTTTATCAGCCTTCAATTCAAGTTTATACGATGTGCAAGGAGACAGACCTTTGTCGGGGCTAAACATTAATTCATGAGAGCTTACCCATTTAAACCTGCCTTCAACCGCAGGCGAAAATGTAAAGTAAGGTGTAGTTTCCCATTGATCAAGCATTGAATCGGGAACCAGTTCACGGTTAAACGTAATGTTGAAATTTTGCTGTAGTTCCACTTCATCTGTAAATGAGCGTTGAACCACCTTAACTTCGTTGTCTTTGTTTTTGCACGACTGGAGAAAAAGAAGCATTAAAATCAAACCGCTTAACAGCCTGGAAGTGGTAAGAATATTTTTATTTATTAAAAGTGACTTAGGATTGTGATGAATACTTAAAACAGGCGCTACCAGGCTACTGCCATTAGCATCGTTTTGATTTTCCATAGAAGAAGGGATTTGGATTTTTGTTTAAGGGTGCTTGATGATAACAAAAAGAGAACTGTTTTATTGTGGTGAAAATAAGTTATTTTAAAATTACATTATGCTTTTCTTAAGGGTAATTAAAATCATGCTATTTAATTATTCAGCAAGCTCTCCAATTCATCTATTCCTGCCCGGTAATCTGCCTGTAAATCTTCTTCAAGTTTTGCTACTGCAGCCCTGATGCGCTTGATGCCCAGGATATAAAAATTGTGAAGGGGCAAAACTTTACCTGAAGGTGGAAACCTTCGGCCTGCCTGCAGATAAAAGTAAAGCTGTATGTCAATTTTCGATTGCATTATTTCAGTGAATCGAATTTTAATATTTACCCTTCGCAAAACTTTACGAAGACCTTTTTTAATAAAATAAACATTTCTTCCGGTTTCTATTTCATCAAGCATATCATCAATATCCTGCTTAACGCTGGCTTTATACAATTCCTCATCACCCATTTCATATAACAGATAGGCAAGCAAGTCTTTATTTTCCTTTTTAAATTTTGCCAGCCTGATGCAATAGTTAATAAGATCATCTGCCGGCTTTTTGGTAAGGTCTTTTTTCAGCTCACTAATTGAAGGTGCATTCATAATCAAATGTGCAGGATTAATTGAGAATAGTATTATTGCAGTTGTAATAATAGTTTCAAAAAAGTAAATATGATGCTTAAACTATTTATAATGTTAATCGTGCCCGCATTTCTGCTATACTATAATGGATCGGCACAAAGTACAGGTAAGCCTGCTGACACTGTAAACACCTCGGTAAAGCAAATGAAACTTACCTATAAAATTATTGAAGGTGAGCAAAAAAACCTTTGGATATGATATTTATTCGGGAGGGAAACTGCTGATACATCAGCCTACCATACCCGGCTTACCAGGCAACAGTGGATTTACCAATAAAAAGAATGCTGAAGATGTAGCCAAACTGGTAATTAAAAAAATAAAAAAAGGGGAAATGCCTCCTTCAGTATCGGTTGAAGAATTAAAAAAACTTAATGCCATAAAATAGCAGCAATATTGATTTCAGAAATTTAATTTCAATAAGAAACCACAATGAACCTTTTCAGAAAAAAAACAGTTGGCAAAATTTTAAACGAGGTTGCCAAAGGCGAAGAAAGTGACAGCCATGGCTCGTTAGGCAAGCACCTTGGTGTACGCGATCTTACAGCATTTGGAATAGCCGCCATTATTGGAGCCGGTATATTTTCAACTATTGGCAATGCAAGTGCAAATGGCGGACCCGGAGTTGTTTTTCTGTTCATATTTACTGCAATTGCATGTGGATTTGCTTCATTTGCCTATGCTGAATTTTCTTCTATGGTGCCGGTTAGCGGCAGCGCATATACCTATAGTTATGTAGCTTTTGGGGAGATAATTGCCTGGATAATCGGGTGGGCCTTAATTATGGAATACGGTATTGGTAACATCACAGTTGCCATTTCATGGAGCGATTATTTTACCGGTTTTATGAATTACCTCGGCATTCATATACCTGAATGGGCAACCATGGATTATTTTACTGCACAAAAAGGATTTGAAGCCGGAAACATACTAATGGCTGGTGGTAAGAAATTTGAAAACCTTACCTCTTCCATGCAGGAAGCCTACACAGCCTGGAACAATGCCCCACTTGTAGGCAGTTTTCACATTATCCTGGACATACCTGCCATTGCAATGACATTTTTAATTTCTTACCTGGTTTACATCGGAATAAGAGAATCGCGCAATGCAAGTAATATTATGGTTGCTATTAAAATTGCAATTGTCATCATGGTTATTGTTGTAGGTGTGTTTTATGTAGATGCAAAAAACTACAATCCTTTTCTACCTAACGGGATTACCGGAGTGCTAAAAGGTGTTTCTGCTGTGTTTTTTGCCTACATTGGTTTTGATGCCATAAGCACCACAGCTGAAGAATGTAAAAACCCGCAGCGCGATCTGCCCCGAAGCATGATGTATTCAATTATCATTTGTACGGTGCTTTATATTTGTATTGCGTTGGTGCTTACCGGTATGGTGCATTATGCTGAGTTAGGTGTAGGCGACCCGCTGGCTTTTGTATTTGAAAAATTACATATATCGTGGATGTTAGGAATTGTAGGACTTAGTGCAGTCATTGCAATGGCAAGTGTATTCCTGGTTTTTCAGTTAGGCCAGCCAAGAATCTGGATGAGCATGAGCAGGGATGGTTTGCTGCCTAAAGCATTTTCAAGAATACATCCTAAATACAAAACACCATCGTTTGCCACCAAAGCCACTTGTCTTATTGTTGCCATACCAACACTATTTTTAAATATGTCATTTGTTACTGATATGGTAAGCATAGGAACTCTTTTTGCATTTGTGCTTGTTTGTGCAGGCGTGCTAAAACTGGAAAACACACCCGGTGCGCCTAAAGGAAAATTTAAAACCCCGTATATTAATTCACGATATATTATGCCTGCCCTGGTTTTTGGAGGCATTGCAATCAGCTGGATTTATTATCATGATGACATGACGGCATTTTTAAAAAACAAACCTAAAATGTACGAAGCATCTGCCCTTGTTACCAACCTGGATACTGCAGATTTAAAAATCATTGCACAGCAGGTAGCCACTGATGATGCGGCTGGTTTTGCAGCACATAACAACGATCTTGAAGCCTATCTCAGCAGTCTTGATGAAAGCAGTTATCAAACAATGGTTAAAACATTTGCAATACCTGAAGATCATAAATTTGAATGGGGCTTTGCATTGTTTAAACATAAAATTCCAACCTGGATATTTTTAATCATTACAGGTGTTTTAATGGTTTATGCAATAACCAGGAAACTATCTTTAATTCCCCTACTTGGATTGGAATGTTGTCTTTATATGATGAGTGAGCTGGGATATAAAAACTGGATGTATTTTTCCGGTTGGCTGGTATTAGGCTTAATCATTTATTTCGGTTATAGCTATCGCAACAGTAAATTAGCAGTTGACAGCATTCAATAGGCATTTCAATAAGTAAACCCGTTTATTCAAAAACAAAACTATGCCAATAATATTTATAACAGGTGCAACATCGGGATTTGGCCAGGCAATTGCTTACCTATTTGCACAACGTGGCTATGACCTGATTATTAATGGAAGAAGAACGGAGCGTTTGCGTTCAATTGAAAATGATATTACTGCCAACTATGGAGTAAGAGTGTTATCGTTGCCCTTTGATGTTAGAAACCGTGAGGAGGTTGAAAACTCTATACGTTCATTACCTGAATCATTTAAAGCTATTGATGTACTGGTAAACAATGCAGGGCTGGCAAGTGGTTTATCAACCATACAGGAAGGCAATGTGGATGATTGGGAAACCATGATTGACACAAATGTAAAGGGCTTACTATATGTATCGCGTGCTGTGATGCCTTTAATGATCGAGCGCAAAGCCGGGCATATCATCAATATCGGATCCATTGCAGGAAAGGAGACTTATGCAAAAGGAAATATTTATTGCGCTACCAAACATGCAGTTGATTCATTATCCAAAGCTATGCGAATAGATTTACTTCCCTTCGGAATAAAGGTAACTAACATTGCTCCCGGTGCTGCTGAAACAGAATTTTCAGTAGTGCGCTTTCATGGCGATGCAGAACGAGCGAGGCAGGTTTATCAGGGTTATGAACCTTTAAGAGCTATTGATATAGCCGACATTGTATATTTTGCTGTAACACGTCCTGCTCATGTTGTTTTAAACGACATAACTGTTACACCATTGGCACAAGCCAATACTACTTACATGATTAAGAAAAACTGATTGGCGATTATTAAAGAATCTTAAAAAAAGATTTGAAAAATCGTTGGCAATATTTTTCCACCCGTTTGTTTTCAGGCTCCAAACATCAGAGTTATCTACGAGGGTAAGTTCCATTAGAATTGATTTAGGAACTTAAACTGATGCTTTTTTGGCGATTAGAATTTGGCACTTAACTTAACGTTCAATTGACGTGCAGTAACGTCTTCTACCCATAGATAAGAAACGGTATTGTTAACCTGCAGAAGATTAAAAACTTCAAGAGAAAGTGAAAGCGCTTTCAGGTGATTGAAGAACTTAATGCGGTGATCCTTTTTAATATCTTCATCAATAAAAATTTTGGTAAAACCAATATCAACTCTTCTGTAAGGCGGATAGCGGTAAATATCATTATATCGATCATCACCCGGAGGGCCAAAAGGCATGCCTGTTCTAAAATCAAAGCAAGGTAAACACGATAGCTGGGGAACTTAGGCAGGTAATCCTGGAAATACATACTTAATGTTAATCGCTGATCTGTGGGGCGCGGTATATAGCCCGGTGTTTGTAAAACACTGTCAGTAGCAACCTGGTCAAACGTATATCCTTTAATAATTTTTTCACCTGCCTGGTTGTAATAATTATAATAGTAATCGCCACTAATATCCTCTTTGGTATTCAGCAGTCCCAGGCTAATCCACGATTCAGCGCCCTCTACAAATTCTCCATTCAAACGGAAGTCAATTCCGTAAGCATATCCATTAGCATCGTTGTTGGCAAAATAACGAAGCCTTAAGTTATCAATTTCATACGGAACATTGTCCTGCAGCTCTTTATAATATGATTCTGTTACAAATTTAAACTCACGACCAAAGCCTATGAAAGTATATTCACCACCTGCTACAAGATGAAAGGCCGTTTGTGCCTTCAGGTTTCTATTCAGCTCACCTTCCAGGTTACGCATTTCACGGTAAAATGGCGGCTGATGATAAATTCCCGTTGCCAGCTTAAACAGCAAGCGTTTATGTTTTGGCGGAATGTATGTGGCTGAGATACGCGGGCTTATTTCAACATCATTATTAACCGACCAATAGGTGGCACGTATTCCATAGTTTAATTTAAACTGACGGTACAAGCCGAACTCAGTTGTGTTTTGAACGTATCCACTATATCTGTCAGAGATTAGTTTATTCTTTGATTTTACAACATCATTCAATATTATAGTTTTATCAAAGGGATTGGGTATAGAAAATCCTGCTGAGTCTAAGTATATCCATTCACTCATTTTATCATTTACATTTTCATGCTGATATTTAATTCCGTATTGAAAAAAGTTTCTACCGTTATTGAAATTGTAATAACCTTTATGTTCGAAGTTGTAAACCGTTGCCTGCAATTTATTGCGTGCATGTTGCAAAAAACTTCCAACTCCCCTGTTAAATGCAATGTCACCAAAGTCGGCCGAACCTAAATCATTTTCCAGCTGATCAATAAAATACTGACCCAGTATATCAAAGTTTTCTGACTCATCAGTTTTAAACGCTGAGGCAATAAACTTCATTCTAAAATTGGAATCAACGTTATGTGAAAGCGTAATTGCACCGGTTCCGGTTTTATAATTATCAATTTCCTGTCCTTCAAAATAAACAGTAAAACGCAGGGCTTCATTTATAGTTCCAAATTCGGTTTCACGATTAACAGGCACTACTTTATACTGGTTGACATTATAATTTCCAAGTAATGAAATTTCTGTTCGGGGCGATAGCTGATAAGTTAAATAAGCCTGTCCGTCAAAAGCCGAAGGTTTGTATTCACCTTTAGTTTCGAGGCTCTTAAAAAGGTACTGTGATGATTTATATCGAGTGCCAACAAGATAGGTAAACTTACGTTTGGCATCAGTACCTTCGAGAGTCAAGTCAGCGCCAAGCAAACTTGCACTTGCTGAACCGGCAAATCTTTTGCGGGGCTTACGATATTTTACATCCAATACAGAAGATAGTTTATCTCCGTATTTAGCTTCAAATCCCCCTGCACTAAAACTCACATTGTCCACCATCCTTCCATTTACAAAACTCAATCCTTCCTGCTGTCCTGAACGAATCAGAAACGGCCTGTAAATCTCCACATCATTAACATAAACTAAATTTTCATCAAAACTACCACCACGAACAGAATACTGTGAGCTTAACTCATTATTACTAACAACAGCCATGGTTGTTTTAAGAAGCGCTTCAAAATTTCCTGATGGATTGGCAAGACTTTCCAATACTTTAGGTGAAAGAGTCTGCATCGTAGGATTATCGCGCGTATCGTTTTTAACTTCAGCTGTAGGAAGTGTTATGGCACCCGCTTTTAGTGTTTTATTTATTTCACGCTTTTCTGATGTGGCTAACCTTATGGTTATACGTTCGGTTTTATATCCCAGGTTAGAAAAAACAATTTCAACACTGGTATCTGCAGGAATTGCTAAGGAATAATAACCATTTGAATCGGTATTAATGGCTAGGGGCAATCCAAAAACAGCAACATTTGCATTTTCTAAAACCTTGTTTTTATCATCAGTTACGATACCGTAGATAGTAGCTTTGTTCTGTGAATAAACTGCTGTTGCACATAGTATAAAAAAAATGAAAAGTGCAGTTGTTTTTCTTTGCATCAGGATAGGCTGTGATTTACAGTTACAGTTTTATCAAAGCTACTTATCAGTACGTTTAAACGCCCCGCTTTTCCAGGCTTGTATAAATTTGGCCCATGCTATGGGATTAAGCAACGTATTTTGCGGAAGCTGGCCGGCATAATACAGTTGGCTGGTACGTTCATTCAAAGGAGTATTTATAATTTAAACTTGCATCAGGAGGCAGGTTTAATGCAATAGCATCTAAATTATTTTTATCAAGGCTTTTTCGGGCTCGTGCATAATCATCATCAGGCAGTTGCAGGTTAACAAAAGCCTGTTTGAATTCTTCCTTTAGCAGTATGGATAAACAGTGGCCGTAGGAGGTTAATAGTATCTACATTCAAAATCTGAATTAATGAATAACGATTATCTTTAAGTGTATCAGGAATAATATACCGCGCCTTGTGATATCCAACGCAACTGAATTCAATGGTGTCACCTAATTTGGCAACAAACGAAAAAAAACCATAATAGTCAGTAATAGTCCCGTGGCTGGAATCTTTAACTTTTACAACTGCATAAGGAACTCCGGTAAGGCTGTCGCCAGTTACAAGGACTCCGGTAAACTGCACTAATTCGTTGTTATGCTGCGCTGCCAGAAATGAAGAAACAAACAATAATAAAATGGTAAAAAACTTTTTCATGAATCTGAATTCAAAAACCGGGTTAAAAGTATTTATTTTTTATTGAAACCATTTTTATTAAACTGAGGATAAGATGAATTATTGTTTATTAAGTTGATTCAACCAGCAGTTTCCTGTAAATTCTGTAATTGTCATCATCAAAGCAGCAAAAAATTACTTTTTCAATTTGGGGATGCTCTTTAATAAAGGCTGTGACGGTTGTAACAGCAATTTCAGCTGCTGCCTGCTTTGGGAAACCATAAATACCTGTACTTATATTCGGTAAAGCAATAGTGGCCAGATGATGTTCACATGCAAGTAGCAATGAATTATAATAGCATTCTTGCAGTAGTTTCCATTCGTTGTCAGTACCACCCTGCCAAACCGGGCCGGGTGTATGGATAATAAAACGTGCCGGTAATTGATATCCACCTGTAATTTTAGCTTCCCCGGTATTGCATCCATTCAGTTTTCTGCACTCTTCAAGCAATTGGTATCCGGCAGCTCGATGTATAGCACCATCAACGCCACCACCACCCAGCAAAGTAACATTGGCTGCATTTACAATAGCATCAACTTTCAGTTTGGTAATATCCCCCTGAATTAATTCAATTTTTTCGGACATTCTTTTATCTGATTATGAAGTTGAATTATAGAAAAACGTGAATGCTACGTGACCATATTTGCGGGTAACGGTATGCTCTCCCCAGTCGGTTTTTAATTCGCTGGCATGTTCTAAAATTAGCACACCATCTTGATTCAGTAATTGCCTTTCAATACCTTTAAGATCGTATGGTGGATCGGCAAAAATGATATCAAAAGTTTCAGAACAATTTTTCAGAAATAAAAATGCATCAGCACGAATCACCTCTGCACCAGTTACATTTAGCTGTTCAAATGTGGACCGAATAAATTTTACACAGCGCTGATCCGCATCCACAGCCAGTATATTTTCACATCCGCGCGATGCGAATTCGTAACTGATACATCCAGTACCTGAAAACAAATCGAGCAGTTTAACGGCTTTAAAATCTATCTGATTACTGAGAATATTGAACAAACCGGTTTTGGCAAAATCAGTAGTTGGCCGCACAGGCAAACCTGCCGGGGCAATTAACTGTTTACCCCTGTATTTACCGCTTATGATACGCACAGGTTTAAATCGAACAAGGTGTGATACTCGTGCTGAGGAAGCTTGTCGAAACCATAACTAAAACCACTGTTAGTGGTTCGTTGAGCAAATTCAACCTTCCTGATGTATTTTGTGGTGATAGTATGAAATGCTGAATGACGCTGTATATGACCACTTAGCTCAAGAGGAACTGTTTCAGGGTTCAGTTCCAGTTGTTCATACACATACAATATGAAATAAATAAAATCTTCAGGTGCAGGACAATGAAATGAATTAAAAAACTGCAACTGCCCGTTTTGAATAACCGTTAACTCCATAAGTGTGCGTTGCATGTTGGCATTTACAAAAGGTTGTCTTTTGTTTTTATTGCGCAACAGCAGGCTTTCAATTAATGGAACCGAAGAGTGAAAGAGCTTAACACCGGGGAAACTGCTTTGAATAACATGCAGCAGTTCATTGTTAACAGCAAAAATATTTTTTGCATCAAAGAGCCTGAAGTCATTTTTGATGACACTTTCTGAAGCAGATATGTTGTGATTAAATGCAAGTACCTCTTGAAAGTTTTCATCATCATAAAATGCAGCCGGAATTAATGTTGATTTTGAACTCACCACTGCACAGGCGTAACTCTTAAAATTTTTTTGTGCTAAAAATTCATCTCCTGAGGTAATGTCATTTAGCAAAGCAAGCGAATCAAAAAAATAACGTCTGAATACAACAAACCTGTTGTTGGGATTATGAAACACAGCAAAACTTAACTCACCTGCATCAGTTGAAATCAACAACCTGCAGGATGCAATGTCAAGTTGATTAAAAGATTCATCAACAATAGTAAAGTCGGGAATGGTACTTTTAACTGCCGTCATATAATTTATAAGTGGAGCAAAACTACTATTTTGAATTGATGTTGCATTGGCTCTGTAATCGAGGATGAAAACATGGGGAATTTATTAACTCCAAAGCCTTAATTGTTCTTTTTACCTGACAAGTACTCCATATATTAAAATCAGGGCTATTCATTAAAAACTTACCAGGCCAGTTTTAAAGCTAAAATTTTATCTACCAGAACATCTGCCAATTTATAATTCGATTCATGTGTCCAGCCTGCTATATGTGGTGTCAATATTACATTATCACTTTGAACCAGGTATTTATAGTCAGCAGGAAGTGCTTCAGCATCCAGCCTTTCAAAAGAAGTGCTTTCATATTCTAAAACATCAAGGCAGGCGCCCTGCACTTTACCTGATTTCAGATTTTTAACCAAATCAGTAATTCGCAGGTTTTTACCGCGCGCAGTATTAATTATATAAATTTTCTTTTTGAACCGTTTTATATAATCATCATTCACAAAAAACAATGTTTCGTCATTAAGCGGTACATGCAAACTCAATATGTCGGCTTCATCAAAAATTTCCTGCATGCTTACCTGTTTTACAAAATGAAATTTTTGTTCCTCAATTTTTATGTAAGGGTCATAGGCAATAATACTGGCATCAAATCCCTGTAGCTTTTTTGCAAAAGATGAGCCCATATTTCCAAAGCCAATTATGGCTATGGTTTTGTTTTTAATTTCTGTTCCCCTGTTTTCAGCACGTTTCCAGATTCCGTTCCGCACCTCACTATCAGCAATTTTTAACCTGTTCAGTAACATTAATAACATGCCAAGGGCGTGTTCACCAACTGCATCGCGATTACCTTCAGGAGAATTAATGCACTTAATTCCTTTTGCTTCTGCATAGGCAACATCAATATTCTCCATTCCAGCACCGGCACGGGTTATAAATTTTAAATTGGAGCATTGATCTAAAAAAGCCTTGTCAATTTTAAAACGACTACGGATACTCACCCCAACATACTCGTTTATATGTTTTAGAATTTTCTCCCGTTCCCATTTTGTGCCATCTATGATTTCAAACCCATTGGCAGTAAGTTTTTCAGTAAATACTTGGTGAATAGAATCTATAATAAGTACTTTCAAAATAGCTTTATTTTTTGGTTTGACTAACAAATAACAGGATTCAATAATTAAAGCAGTGTTCCTTTCAGCAAAATTACTGCAATTGAAAAATATAAAATCAATCCTGTAACATCAACAAGTGTTGCAATGAATGGAGTAGAAGAAGTTGCAGGGTCTGCACCAAATCTTTTTAACACCAGTGGAAGCATTGATCCCATAATGGTTCCCCAGGTTACCACACCTAATATGGCCATTGAAACAGTTAAACCAATAAGACTCCAATGTTCACCATACTGATGCGAATACATGGAAAAGATTGCAATGCGTATAAATCCAACAAGTGCAAGCAGGGAGCCAAGTATTAATCCTGCGGCAATTTCTCTTCGCATAATTTTCCACCAGTCAGCAATGGTTACTTCACCGAGTGCCATTGCTCGTATGATCAGTGTTGAAGCCTGCGAGCCACTGTTACCTCCGCTTGACACAATTAAAGGAATGAATAAGGCGAGAACTACTGCTTTTGCAATTTCATCTTCGAAGAAACCCATAGCAGATGCAGTAAACAATTCACCAACAAAAAGTACAATAAGCCAAACTGCCCGCTTGCGAACCATATCTAATAAAGGCGTTTCCATATATGGATCATCCAATGCTTCAACACCACCCACCTTTTGAAAGTCTTCGGTTTGTTCTTCTTCTGCTAATTGAAGTACATCATCAATAGTTACTATACCAAGCAAAACACCTTTACTGTCCAATACCGGTAAAGCCACACGGTTATGTTGTTTAAAAACGCTTACTGCTATTTCCTCATCATCAGTAACATTTAATGCTACAAATTTCCCATCTGCAATTTCATTAACACGAGCATCAAGCGGAGCCAGCAAAAATTCTCTAACTCTAATATCATCAATCAGCTTACCATTTCCGTCCACTATATAAAGCACATCAAGAGTTTCTTTGTTTTCGCCATTCTCACGAATGTGATTTAAAACCTGCGACACGGTCCATTCATATTTAATGGTAATGTAGTCTGGCGTCATCAGGCGGCCTATCGAGTTTTCAGGATAGCCCAAAAGGGAAATGGCAACATCACGCTCCCTGGCAGTTAAAATCTTTAATTGCCGGTTGAGTTTATCCACCGGTAATACTTCGAGCAATGCCGTACGCTTATCGGGCGACATGTCATTAAGTATGAGTTGCAATTGTCTTAATGGCAACAGGTCTAATAACTCTTCCTGTAAATGTTCTTCAAGGTTTTCAAAAGTCTGGTAGGCAGGTTCGCGGTCTAATGCTCTGAAAAGCATGATTTGTTCATCACCATTTAAAAGAGGAACAATATCCACTAATTCATGTACAGAATAATTGTCAACGGCCTCTTTCACTTTAGGAAAGTCGCCCGATTCCAATAACTCAACCAGTTTAGTGGTGTATTGTGTTACTTCAGACATAATTCTACATGTATTTACAGATTAATTTTTGCGAGGGGCAAATGTAACCTTTTATGTTTATGAGTTTAGGGATTTATTGGTTCATGAGTTTGGGGTTTGAGAGTTTGTAATCTAACCTAATCCACATAAATCTTCAAAGTCAACAATTCAAAATCCTGCCAGCTTAAACGCTCAGCACGCAAATCTAAAAATGGCAAATCACTTTTTTGTGTTAGTGGTTTTAATGCATTACGCAATGTTTTTCTTCGCTGATTGAAAGCTGTTTTTACTACTTTAAAAAATGCGTCTTCATCGCATTTCAGCTTTTGATTTTTATTCCTGATTAACCGAATTACTCCTGATTTTACTTTAGGTGGTGGTGTAAAAACTCCAGGTTCTACTGTAAATAAATATTCAATATCATAAAATGCCTGAAGTAACACACTGATAATACCATAATCCTTATTACCAGGATTTGCTGCAATGCGCACAGCCACTTCTTTTTGAAACATACCTACAACAAGTGGAACCAAATCGCGATAATCTAAAACCTTAAAAAGAATCTGGGTAGAAATGTTATATGGAAAATTGCCGATGATGGCCACAGGTTCATTAAACAATTCATCAAGCCGGAGCTGTAAAAAATCTTTGGATATGATTTTGCTTTTCAGCTGTGGGAAATTGTTTTCGAGGTAAGCGACAGATTCGCGATCTATTTCAACTACATAAAATTTTTCAATTTCCACCTCATTCACGAGGTACTTTTGTAAACACCCATTCAGGGACCAATTTCTAAAATTTTACGATTGATAACACCACATTGCAATGCATCAACAATTTGCTGAGCAATATTTTCATCATTTAAGAAATGTTGGCCTAAATACTTTTTGGGGCGTACTGAAATAGAATTCAAAGTCTAAATTATTAGAGTATCAAAGAAATGAAAAAAGCAATGACGACTTGAGAGAGATTCAAATTTACCGGCATTGCTTAAATTAATACATTTAGCCTTTCACAGAAAGGCATAATAATGAGAAAATATTTATTCTTTATTCTATTATCCAGCATCTTTTCTTTTTATCAAGTTTTAGCCCAACATGCAATAAGATGGCAAAATGCGATTGGTGGTAGTGCAAATGACTTACTAAAAGCAACTCGGCAAACTAAAGATGGCGGATATATCTTAGGCGGAAATTCTCTATCTGGCATTTCTGGTGATAAGACACAAATTAATAGCATATGGTATGATTACTGGATGGTAAAAACAGATAGTTCAGGAAATATTCAATGGCAGCGAACTATGTGGTCGGATGGAGATGATATTTTAACCTCAATACAACAGACTAAAGATGGCGGATATATGATTGGGGGATATTCTGATGGAAATTTAGCCTGGATGAAATCAGAAAATTCAAATGGTGGCATTGATTACTGGATTATCAAAACAGATAGTATTGGTAACATTCAATGGCAAAATACAGTTGGAGGCGATAATCAAGATAAGCTGAATTCAATGATGCAAACCAATGATGGCGGTTATATCTTAGGCGGGTCTTCATATTCAGGTACTTCAGGTGACAAAATTGAGCCACAAATTATTTTAAACGACTATTGGATTGTTAAATTAGACAGTTTAGGAAATATACACTGGCAAAATACTATTGGAAGCTTTGGACACGATTTCTTATCTTCTATAAAGCAATGCACTGATGGTGGATATATTTTAGGCGGATCGGCAGATGCCACAATAAGTGGTGGAGATCTGAGCGAAAATTCAAATGGAGGATATGATTATTGGATAGTGAAGGTTGATAGTGTCGGTAATATAATGTGGCAAAATTTGATAGGAGGAAGCGGTAATGATTACGTATCATGTGTTGAACAAACAAATGATGGAGGGTATTTTATTGGCGGTTATTCAGACTCCGGAATTTCTGGTGACAAAACAGAAAACGCTGTTGGGGGTAGAGATTATTGGGTAATTAAATTAGATAGCATCGGAAACATTCAGTGGCAAAAAACAATTGGTGGAACTAAAAATGATGAGTTATACGTTTGTAGAAAAACATTTGAAGGCGGATATATTTTAGGAGGTGTTTCAGAATCTAATATTTCTGGCAATAAAATTGAAAATTCAAGAGGTGGCTTTGATTATTGGTTCATAATTTTGGATAGTATCGGCAATATAGTCTGGCAGAATACCATTGGTGGAAATAATTATGACCAATTAAATGATATTCAACAAACATCAGATCACGATTTCTTATTAAGCGGATATTCAAATTCATCTATTTCGGGAGATAAAATTGAAAACTCACAAGGTATCCACGATTATTGGATATTAAAATTATCACCATCAAGTTTAATTACAGGAAAGTTATTTGCTGATTTTAATAACAACCAAACTCAAGATACCAGCGAACCATCTATAAGTGATGTAAAAATTTACGATACATCAAATGGAAAATTCAGATTCTCACAATCTAATGGCAATTATACATTTGGTGTATTTGATACCGGCAGTTATCAATTGCAAACTTCTGTGATAAAATATTACACTCCGAATCCAATCAATATCACCGCCAATTTTACTGCCCTACAGCAAGTAGACTCCATGAATGATTTTGCTTATCATCCAAATGGAGTAATTAATGATTTAGAAATTAACCTGATTCCACTCTCTCGATTCAGGTCAGGATTCAATGGCGCTTTTAATTTACATTACAAAAACATCGGCACTACCGATTTAATCCCTGATATTATTTTTAATTCAGATACTTCCTTAAGCTTTGTTTCAGCTTCTTTACCACCATCAATTGTTTGGTCTGATTCTGTTCTTTGGAATTTACCAACACTATCACCTTTTCAGGAAGGTAATATTATTGTTATTGTTTACGCTGATTCGGGAATGGCAATCGGAACAGATGTTAATGTTTCTGCAAGAATAGAGCCTATACCTGTTGATACCGATATTCAAAATAATTTTTCATCATCAAGATTGCATATTACAGGTGCTCTTGACCCCAATGCAATTATAGTGAACATTGACACTATCTACGATGTTCAGTTACTATCTCCGCCTATTCTTGACTATATTATATATTTTCAGAATACAGGAAATGATACTGCCTTCAACATTAAGATTGAGAATATTCTGCCTGTTGAACTTGATGAAAATTCATTTGAATTTAAATCAGCTTCACACCCCGTTAATATTCAGTACAACTCTGCAAGCCGTTTGATGACTTATGAACTAAACAATGTGAACATTCCGGATAGCAACGTTAATGAGTTATTGAGCCATGGTTATGTTTGCTATCAAATAAAGCCGCTTTCGACCCTTACAATTAATGATAGTATATTAAACTATGGTAGCATTTACTTTGATTATAATACTCCGGTTTTAACCAACGCTGTGTTAACTACTATTGTTAAACCTATTGATGTATATTCAACTGATATTAATGGTGATTCGATTGTATGCCTTGACAGTAATGTGATATCCGGCTATTCGACTAACGCGCATATCAATAACAATTATTTATGGAGCATAAGCGGAGGAACAATTATTTCAGGCCAAGGCACTGACTCAGTATCGGTAACCTGGACTAGCTCCGGGTTAAATCAATTGCTTGTTATGGAATGTGATTCTAATATGATTTTGTGTGATACAGATTTAATTAACGTTTATGTCATCTCCCCAACAAGCAATAACAATTTGGCCACAATTTGTAATGGTGACAGTTTATTCGTTGGCGGCTCATGGCAAACATCAACTGGAATTTATACCGATAGTTTGAATTCAATTTATGGTTGTGATTCAATTGTTATCACTAACTTAAGTGTTCAACCAGAATTCAACTCCACTTCAATTATTTCTATTTGTGACGGAGACAGTATATTTATTGGAGGTCAGTGGCAAACTTCATCAGGAAATTATGTTGACAGTTTAAACTCATTTTATGGTTGCGATTCAATTATCAATACAACTCTAAATGTGCAACCTAAATTTAACTCTATTTCAAATATTTCTATGTGTGACGGAGACAGCATATTTATTGGAGGTCAGTGGCAGACCTCATCAGGAAATTATATTGATAGTTTAGTTTCATCCTTTGGGTGTGATTCCATTGTTAACTCAAATCTGAATTTTAATCCGGTATATGCAATAACCGACACTATCTTCCTCCTCATTGGAGATAGTGTTTTTTTAAGTGGGCAGTGGCAAACCATGGCAGGCACTTACCACGATTCATTTTTAACCCAGTTTGGTTGCGATAGTTCAGTTACCACAATTGTAATAGTTATAACTTCTATTGACATCTTATCAATCAATAACAAAATAGTAGTTAAACCAAATCCAGCAAATAATAATATCAGTATTAAACTCATGACGTCAATTCTAAATAACTGCGACATTGTTATAACAAACCTATTAGGTAATAAGGTGCTTACTAATTCAATTAATGTTAATCAGGAAAATTTTTTTGATATCTCAAATTTCCCAAGTGGCATTTATTTAATTAAGATTATCAGTTCTGGAAAAATATTCTATAGTAAATTCATTAAAAATTAAAAATTCGATTTTGCAGTTTAACAACCAGATTTATTGCTGAGCAATGTTCTCGTCATTTAAAAAATGCTGGCCAAGATGCTTTTTCGCGCGTACTTCAGTTCCTTTCAATTGATTTGAAATAAGTTTCAAAGAAACAATAACCCGTTCCGATAAAAAATCGAAACGGGTTTATATTTAAATAATAGTGATGCTTATCTCACATTCACCATCTCACGATATTTTGGTAATGGCCATTCTTCATCATCAACCATTAATTCAAGGTGATCAACATCATCGCGGATTATATCCATAAATGGTTTTACTTTATCACAATACGCTATTGCTTTTGCTCGCGAAGACTCTATTATATTGGCTTTTTTACGGGCTTCAGTCATTGCATCAACATTGGTTTTAATTCTGGTAATGCGCTCGCTGATTTCCTTTATCAAATCAATCTGAGTTTTTGAATGCACGCCCTTTAAACCTACAGCATGCAAACCTTCTACATTATCCACCAGCATCGTTTGATATTTTAATGCAGTAGGAATAATATGATTTAATGCCAAATCACCTATCACACGGCTTTCTATCTGTATTTTTTTGGTGTAATCTTCCAGCAAAATATCATGACGTGCTTCGGCTTCGCGATGAGTAAAAATTCCTGTTGACTGAAATAACGCTAATGATGATTTGCTAACCAATGCATCCAAAGCTGGAGGTGTAGTAGTAACATTGCTCAATCCGCGTTTTTTAGCTTCTGCTTTCCATTCCTCACTGTAGCCATTTCCTTCAAAACGGATTTTCTTTGAAGAAGCTATATAATCGCGCAGCACCTTAAATATCGCTTCGTCTTTGCCCTGGCCTTTATCAATCAATGTATCCACTTCCTTTTTGAAAACAGTAAGCTGGTTTGCCACAATGGTATTAAGTACCATCATAGCATGTGATGAATTAGCAGATGAACCCACAGCACGGAACTCAAATTTATTTCCTGTAAATGCAAACGGTGAAGTACGGTTACGGTCGGTGTTATCCAGTAAAATTTCCGGAATTTTTCCGATGTTTAGTTTTAAATCTGTTTTTTGCTCAGGTGTCATTTTATCTTTTGCCGGAACTTTCTTTTCCAAATCATCCAGCACCTTGGTTAACTGAGCCCCTAAGAAAATACTCATGATAGCGGGAGGCGCTTCATTGGCTCCAAGCCTGTGATCGTTACTTGCTGAGGCAATTGATGCGCGTAATAAATCAGCATGATCATGAACAGCTTTTATGGTATTAACAAAAAAAGCGAGAAACTGTAAATTGCTTTTTGGAGTAGAACCCGGGCTTAGTAAGTTTTTACCCGTATTTGTACTCATGCTCCAGTTGTTGTGCTTACCGCTGCCGTTAATTCCTGAATAAGGTTTTTCATGCAACAACACCTTAAAATTATGTCTGCGGGCAACTTTATCCATCAAATCCATCAGCAGCTGATTGTGATCAACAGCCAGGTTAATCTCTTCGAACACTGGCGCACATTCAAACTGGCTTGGAGCAACTTCATTATGACGAGTTTTTAAAGGAATACCCAATTTGAAAGCTTCAATTTCAAATTCAACCATAAAGGCGTAAACACGAGAAGGTATGCTTCCGAAATAATGGTCTTCCAATTGCTGACCTTTTGCTGCAGCATGCCCAAGTAATGTGCGTCCTGTCATCATCAGATCGGGGCGTGCATTAAACAATGCCGTATCAATCAGAAAATACTCTTGCTCAATACCCAGCGTGGCGTGCACCTTAGTAACATTTTTATCAAAGTACTGGCAAACATCAACTGCCGCTTTATCCAAAGCTTGTAAAGCTTTTAATAAAGGAGCTTTATAATCCAGTGTTTCACCAGTATAGGAAACAAAGATGGTTGGAATACATAACGTTTTTCCTGATGCGCTTTCCATAATAAATGCAGGGGATGACGGATCCCAGGCTGTATAGCCGCGAGCCTCAAATGTATTACGAATGCCACCACTGGGAAAACTAGAAGCATCCGGTTCCTGCTGAACCAACGCACTGCTGCTGAAGGTTTCAATTGGTGAACCATCACTTAAATCAAAAAATGAATCATGCTTTTCAGCTGTAGTTCCTGTTAATGGCTGAAACCAATGCGTATAATGTGTACAACCTTTACTCATGGCCCAGGTACGCATTGCTGCGGCCACCTGCTCGGCAGTTTTACGGTCAATCTGGTGACCACTGTCTATTGCTGCCACCATGTGGTTGTAAATCTCTTTTGAAAGAGTTTTCTGCATGGTTGACTTTCCGAAAACATTTGTTCCATAGTAGTCAGAAATTTTTTCTGACGGAGCGCTCACTGATCGGGTTGTGCGGCTGCTTGCTGCTTCTAAAGCTTTAAATCTGATAATTGCCATATTTGTATTGTTGAGTTATGTTTTTCAAATTTTTTTGCAAATCAATCAAAAAAATGGGGGGTATCAATAAAAAAAGTATGTTTTTTTACTAACACCCCCCTTAAAAAGTGCATGAATGATATTAAATGTTGAGAAAAGGTATAAGTACTACCTATAGCATAAAAATTCTAAGTGGGCTAAATTCAAGATAATATCTGCCTCGCCTGCCAGGTTAAAAATAACAGATGGCCCGTTAATTTCATTTAATAACTGCTCAAATTACCAGCGTGCCTTGCGGATGATGATTCCTATCAGTTTTTAAAAAGGAATTTTTACGAATCTTGTTTATGAAAATATAAGTCTATAAAAAAAGTCTCAACTTGCGCTTCATAATGAAGAACCAATTGACAATGAATTTTAAAATCACAAACATTTTACTGATTTACTATTTTTTATCAACTACGTTTTTACATGCTCAAGAAAGTGCACCTATCCGTGATAATTCTTTTTTTATTGAAGAGGCATTTAACCAGGAGAAAGGCGTTGTGCAACACATAAACAACTTAACTACAAGCAGCAATTTCAAAAACCTGCTTTATACATTCACACAGGAGTGGCCTGTAAAAAGTGAAATGCATCAGCTATCATATACCATTCCTTTAATTTTTCGCGAAGGCACTAACAGGGCAGGCGATATTTTTCTCAATTACCGTTACCAATTATTGCAGAAGAACAACACTTATCTGTCACCGCGATTTAGTATACTATTGCCAACAGGGAAAACTAATGATGGTAACCGTAACACAGGGGTTCAAATAAACATCCCGTTTAGTTACGAATTAAAAAACACAGTTGCTTTTCACATGAATATTGGCAGCACGCACCTATGGAACAATGATGAAGAAGCAACTACAAAAACAACCTTGATTAATTATGGTGGCAGTTTTATCTGGCTCATCAATTCGCACATCAACCTGATGACTGAATGTGCTTATACCAATGCCTACAGTGGCATTAATAATGAAGCTACTAATGCTGAAAGTCTGATTTTAAATCCGGGATTTCGTGGTGCCATAAATTTTAAAAGTGGTTTGCAAATAGTGCCAGGCTTTTCTGCATGGTTTGATACCATTAATAAAGTAAACGGATTTTTCTTTTACCTTTCATTTGAACATCCGTTTATGAAAGAACAGTAGGCATGCAAGCAGTAAAACGAAATTGTAAGCAAACTTTTTTGTGCGGTTCTTTCAATGGATTTCACATGAGTATCTATGCAAAGATATACTCAGTTGGATCCATCACCCAAGTTGCATTTTCAACAAGAACAGCTTCTGCCTCCCTTCGATCCTGTAACCCCTTTACATCAGGCCACAATCGTTTCATTTTACGGAACTCATTTGCTATAGCTCTTAATTTTTTATCTTTAACTAGCTGAACAATGTTTTTCATTTCAACTCTCCGGTCGCCTCTTAAATCTGTTCCTCTGTTATAAACCAATGAAAGTAGAGCAGCCTGAGCATCGGGCGGCAGTAGATAGGCTTCGGGGTAAATTGACCTAACTTTCTTAGCATATTCAGGAACTGAGTTGGAGCAATATACATCGTATGCAATATCCCACGGAACAATTACTGATTTTATAACCGGAGTGAGGGCATTATTTGCCTTCTCACCTGTAAATCCAACAACACTTAATAACTTATTTAGATCGGCCTGGGGAAGTCCTTTAAAATCTTCGGCAACTTTCTTGGTTGTATAATACCCTAAATCGTAACCAATGCCAATTGTCACGCCACTTGCCCCTCCGGGCCATACAGGATTTTTATATTTTGTGTTGTATGCTGACTTCCCGCTTACTTCCCAGTTAACTATCATGTCCATACCCTTTTTAGAAATAATCATTGAAGTGCCTGGCCGCAAAGTTGGAACTGTTGTATCAAATATCATTTCAATTCGTGAAATAGTTGAAACGCCAAAAAGTCCATCAACATCTTTGCCCGTAAACCCAAGAAACTTTTGAATTTCTTTTAAGTGTTCTTTTAACACTGCAGATGCAACGTTTATAGATTGTGATACTTCAAATGCCTTACAAGTGTCCATATCAAAAATGCCGGTTTGTGGAACTTTCAGACTTTTCTGAATATTTTTAATCCTAATTTCAATTGGTGTAGCCATAGTTTAAATTAAAATTATTTTATTGCCTACTCTGTTAAATATCCGCTTTTCGGCTTACGCGGCCTTTTTCCCGGTGCTGTATGCTAAAAGCTAACTACACTTTCAAACAACAATACCATAAGCTTCTTTAAAAGCATCATGTGTGTAATCATAACTTGCATATGCAAAACCCTTATCTCCCCAACCTACACCCCAACTGTTACGAATGATAAAATGTGTAGGGGTATAACCAACAATAGACATAGCATGACCTTGCTGATTTTTGTTCTTTATATATTTCTCCAGTAAGCCATCCTTCTTAACATTAAACCATGAATCATCGCAATCCAAACAAGTTAAAATGGGTCCGTTGTAACGCAACCACGCTTTAAACATTTCCAGTTTATTATCCTGGTTTTTTATCAGGTTGAAAAACGATTTGATTTTTAGTTTACCTGCTATTTCCAAAAAATTGGCTTCTTTAATTTCCACCATTTTACCATGAAAAGGAAAAAGATCAGCTTTAAGTGCACCAATCTTTCTGGCAGTTTTTAAAGCAGTTTTCAAACTTGTTCCTGCATCATCAATAAAGGTGGTTGGATAATCGGTGTACTCATCCATTTCTTTTGAAGCCATCCAGATAAAGCGTACAGAAATTTTTTCATTGGTTTTTATTTTGCGTGCTTTTGTAAAATGATAACGCAGCAATGAACTTGCAGTTGACCAACCAACGCAACTGCCTGTTGTACCCTGGTTGCCTACATTCCACCAGGGTTTGCGCAAATCAACTTTTTTAGGAAGTACAATTTTTTTGGGCAGATAACCTAAAGCCTGTGCTTTTTCGATTTGCCAGTCATCTTGCACATCCATTGAAGCTTTGCAATTAAATTTTCTTTGTATAGCCATATTATTTTTGTTTTAAGTTGCTTAATCTGTTATCCGCTTTTCGGCTGGGGTGTAAATCTTTCCCTTAATTTTTAAATATATCAAATGGATACATATTCGATTTTTTGCCCTCCTGCTTTTATATCATTGATAACTGAAGCATAAAATTCAAAATAAACAGCTTTTGAATTGAGCACTGCTTCTCTGTCAACCCCAAATTTATCTTTAATCCTTCCGATAGTTTTGCCAAGTATGAGGCATCCTTCGGTATCTGAAATAGTATTACCTGTGTGAATTAAAATATACTCATAACCCGGTACATTTTGCACCCAAATCATTTTATAGTCTTCAGGATTGGTACCTGCAGGTGCATACTTCTTTGAAAAATTAGGTGAGAAACGCAACCCCAAATCATAAGTACCCAAAGGGATACAGGTTGCACCTTTAATTTTTGTAGTGCGTTCTGCATCTTCTATTGAGTAACAAAAAAATTTGTCGCGAACATAAACCCTGCTGATTACGCTTTCGGGATTATGCATAAATCGTTCAACTTTAATAAGTGCCATAATGTTTAGTTTTTAAGTTTGCCTACTCTTTTTAATATCCGCTTTTCGGCTGGGGCGGGTTTTATTTAATTCTTTATAACATAATGGGATAGTAATAGCTTAAAGACTTTGATTAGTTCTCAATGCCTTTACTATTAAATTTTTTTGCATTACTAATTTTTTCTATAGTCAAATCAGGATTTCCTAAACTGCCGGCACTTGCTCCTACCTGAATTAAATTTGCTTTTGGCCCATCCGGATTTTCAAAAAGCTTAATTGCCTTTAATTTTATACCTGCTCGCATTAGGCAAAATGCAACCAGTTTTACATTTTCAACTTTGGCATTAACATTAGTGCCAATCCAAATACAATTAGTGGCCACATTTGCCATATTCTGCTGAACAGATTTTATCTCCAGTTTATAACCCAGCTCTTTTAAAATTAAGAATGCTTTGTCCTCATCATCTAACTTTGGGAAGTATTGTATCGTAAATGATTTATCTATATTTCTGGTCAACAAAGCAATTTGTTGATTCAGATCTGATATTATATCCAATTCATATTCAGAAAGTGTTTTCAGTTTATCCTGCGCAATACCATAACTTGATAACAGTAACATATTAATGCTGTCTCTTGATCTGATTGCTTCTTCCATTTTTTCATGCGCTAATTTTTCTGCATTTAAAGCCTGCCTTCGAGCCATTTCGGCCATCTCGGTTTGCTTTTCAGCCATCCGTTTTTGATCAAATGCAAAATAGGTAAGGCCGATTGCACCAATAGTAACTATCACAGAAGCTGCAATTCCGGCAATTAAAAGTTTTTGTTTCCTCTTCTTATTTAAATCTGCCAATTGATGCTTTGCTGCCTTTTCCTTTTCCTCCTCATTAAAAATTCTGCTCTTTGAAATCCACTGCCGCTCTTCATCACTGATATTTATTTTATCCAAATAGGTATCTATAAATATCAATTGTCTTTCAGTAAAATATTCTCTTGCTTCTTCTTTAACTGCAACCTGGCTTTTTATCAATCGTTTAATTTCAAGCAGTGTTTTTTCTTCTACACTCCGCTTTTCGGCTATTGGTTTTGCCAATGCATCATGGGCAATTTCATACATATCATTTGCCTCATTGTAACGCAAGATGCGGCTATTGGTAAATGCTGTAATTATCTCATCAATTAATTTAGTGTCAACTCCTTTTAGCCTTTCTCCTAAACCTTGTTTGCTTATGGGCTCTTTGGTGCCTTCAATGGTTGAAAAGGGTGAAAGCATTCTCCAGATTAATTCAGGTGTTAGTTCAGGAAATTTAGTTTTTAAATTTTTAGCGATGCTGGTCACCTGCTCATCAAGAAAGTTGATGAGTATATCGCCAATTTCACCCATCTCATTTAAATCCTGTATGGTAAAAACCGCCTCAGCCATACGGGTTTCATCTCCTGTTACTTTCAGATAAAACTTATCGAGAAAAACCTGCAGAAAAGGTAATTGTATCGTTAATGATTTTCCTTTGCCCTTTATTTTGTCAAATATTCCTTTTGCTATTTGATCTTCTTCTCCGGGTTTAAGTTTAACATTAGAATTTTCATAGGACGATGCACCAATGATTACCTGTTTTACTTTTTCGAAATTCATGGGCTCGATGCGCAATTTTTTTCGCATCAGTTGCGGAACAGCTCTTTCAAATTCAAATAAATAACCCAGGTACTCTTCACGTATAACAAAAATAAGTTTTACCGGCTGGTCCGATTGCAAGATGTCCTGCACGGTTTTTAAAAATGTTGCCTGTTCATTGGCAGTTCCAAGAATAAACAACTCTTCAAACTGATCGAAGATTAAATATATAGGCCGGAATGATTTTTCGTAAACAGCTTTTAACGACTTTCCGATTTCAGTTAATTCTTTTGTGCTGATGACAGAACTATCTGACCATTCATCCTGATAGCTGGTATCGATTGCAGTAGTAGAAGTTTGTCCGCCCTGGCCATCTAAAACTTTTTGCAACGAGTCATTTATATTGGCACCTCTGCGAATCATTAATGCCAGCCAGTCGTGTGGTTGAAATTTTCCTGCAAGCCCGCAGTCGATCAAACTTGTTTTTCCGGTTCCAGATGCACCATAAACCAATATCACCGAAGATTGAAAAACCATTTCATACAGCTCATTTATTTCCTCATCGCGACCGAAAAAAATATTGGTGTCGTCCCTGCCATACGAATTCAGAAACTTAAATGGATACTTTGATTTCATACTGTTTATATTTTCGAAATGAAAATGAATTTATAGTTCATCCTGTATTATGTTTTCTTCCAAACCCGTTAATGATTTTTGAGCATCTTCAAACAACTTAATCACATTGTCAAGATTCATATCCTTCTTGTTTCCTTCAATTGATAGCCAACTGTTCACAGCCACTGTATCCTTTTCATCGGGCTTTGCGTTATTTGATTTCCGTATGGGCATAATACTGTTATCCTCAATAAAACTGTAATTCAAAACCTTGTCCTTAGCCGTACCACAGCAAGAAAAGATGCAAACTTTTGAACCGCCTGTTAATGCCAGAGAATTGTAATCAATAATAAAAGGATCGAGGTTGATATTTTGACGCAGGTTACCTTTGCACAGTAACACCGAATAAGAAATTACAGGTGTATTTTCTATCCTCACTTTTGTTTGGCTGTTGTTGGCCTTGCTTTCGCCATCCAATAAAGTGTAATTGTGCAGGTAAATTCCTTCGCTATCATTTCTTTTCATGGCATAATCAATGTCTTTAATTGAAATTAATTTATACTCTGCCAAAAAACTGAAATGCTCTAAAACAATCACTACGTCATTTTCCGCTTGTGAACAATCATCCAAAGTATAAACTCCCGATGTTAATTTTTCACTCAGATTAGTTAAGCGTGTGCATGCTTGCATAAAAGCACTATCAGAATTTAGCTGTTGTTGAAGTTGATTCAACTGATGAACAGGCAATTCAAATTTAGTTTCAGAAAAAATATCTAAAAGTGTTTTTAATAATTCAGCATATTCTGATACAGACTCTTCGACTGTCTTTTTAAAAAACTTATTAAGAATATTTATGTGTGCCTGTGAAAGTTGGCGGCTGTTTTTTTTCTGCTGATCCCATAAACTTGAAACAAGCGTATAGCAAACAAGTTGCAATGCATGTTTAACAGTAAGCTGGCAGTTTTCGAGGTAACGTTTCATCTTACTCTCAGAATAATCTTCTAAACCAATAGTTCTTAATTTACTTAACCGTAAACCAATGATACCAACGTATCCGGAAATGATCAGCTGCATGGCCTGTTTAATTAAATCGGCACTGCTTTGCCAGTTACTGTTTAAGCTTAAAAAATCGTTTGCGTTTCTGTTATAAGGTTTGATGGCTTCAATTAACCTGGCAGTAAGCACTTCATTAAAAGTGTTTTTTACAGGCAGCTTATTCTCATTAATCGTTGCATCATTAGTGATTACTGCACCCTGATACATTGGTAGAAATTTATCGAGTTGGCTGCGGTACTTATTTATAAGATTATCAATATTGGTGTATTCTGTATAAAAATGTCCCAGGTCGCCAATCTTCTTTTTAAATGCAAGCAACGTATTGATTTCATCGGTTATTGAACCCGTATTGATTTGTGCATTTTTAAAATAAGTCCAGATTTTAGGTTTTCCTTTATCCTTAAAAACCTGGTACGCAGTGTCAAATTCTTCAGCGGAAAATTTTCCGACTTTAGTAAAAAACAAACAGAGTACTATATCACACTCGCGTATTGCATTGTTATATTCATCCTGCAGACGTGTATCAGAAATAGCATCCAGAAAATTTTCCCATTGTACAATCTCAAGATATATTCCCTGAGTATGCAGTCGGTCATTTTCTTTGCTGATAAACATCCTAAACTCATCACGGTCGCTCTTAAGCTCAGAAGACGAGGCAATAAATATTTTTATAGTTTTCATGAATCAATTGCGGTGTTTATGGCCTTTCAATTATAATACATAATTAATATCTACTCATTTCAGCAAAACATATCAGCCTGGTTTGTCGCCAACCATGCGGATAAACAACATTATCCAATTTCAAGTCTATAAATAAATTGTACTAACACTGTGTATTTTTGCCACCAGGAGTAATAATTTTTTGGGTTGCCAGTGTAAATGAATGAAGCAATAATAACAATTGTTACTTATCTTTAAAAGGAAATAAACCAACACAAGAAAAACTTACCTTTTTATAATTGGTCTGTTATTGTAAGCTAGCAGTGTCAACGCACAATTTATTTCAGCTAACTATGGTTTAGTGCAACCCGACCACATGCCAAAAAGAACTTTCAACGCGCCTATTTTAAAACTAAGAATATAAATAAGTGATGTGCCGGTGATCTTAGAACCAATTTAGAAGGCTTTCAAAAGGAATTTACCCGGTACAGTTTACTCATGATAAAAAAACATAAAATACTAAACCGGTTAGGTTGTAATTGCCGAAGTAATCCTTTATGTTAAACACCTGTCAGCAGAATAAAGCAATAATAGGTTTATAAAAATGAGTAATAGAATGATTAGGGCGCTTTAAACAATCTATAAATTTTCAAATTACTGTTCCGCTCGGCTTTGTGTAAGCATTAATTGTTTACATAATAAAATAATTTACTGCTTAATAAACTTTGCCTCGCACGATTGCTTTTCATTTTTAAGTAGTAGTGTGTAAACACCTGCTTTTAGCTTTTTTACATCAAGTGATAAAGTGTTGTTACCACTTTTCTCTGCCATAGTTTTTGTCAATACTACTTTGCCCAACACGTTAATTATGCTGATAGTAATAGTTGCCTGCTTTTCATTATGAAATTTGAAACTCAATTTATCAATAACCGGATTTGGAAAAACGCTTTCTATGAAAAAATCCCTATTGGGAATTTCTACTTCATTTATGGTTGTAAGAACAAGGCATTGACTTTCGGCTGCTGTATAAAAAGCATTGGGAAAAATATTGGTACAAATATCGATAGTGCCGGTAGGCCATTCAATAATAATGCTGTCGATTACAGTTGCATTCGCTAAACCAAAATGAGCCCGCAAATCATTTTGCCCGCAATAAGATGTTTGTGCAGAAATTTCACGCATTTGCCAAACTACATTTCCATTAATAACAGCACGTAATCTTATTTTTGTTCCTATGGCCGATTTGTTGGTTTGAGCACCTGTGAGTTTTATTGTAATCCAGTTATTAGTGTTACCCACGTTGCGATACAAAAAATCCGGTTCATCAATTCCATTGAAACGACACGTAGCTACTGCCAGATCTTCAAAACCATCGTTATCATAATCACCAAATGCACATCCATATGACCATGACGAATCAGTTGCGATAATTGAATTGCCCTCTCTTGTAAAATGACCTGCGCCATCATTTATATAAAAGTAATTGTTCAGTTTGGTGCTGCCGCTAAATGCATTGGTTACAAACAAATCCAGATCGCCATCATTATCAACATCGCTCCATGCCGAGCTAAAAGAAGAGGAAGGAGTAGTAACTAAGGTGTCATTGGTAATTTTAGTAAAATTAAAATTCCCATCGTTTGCATAAAGTGCATTGAAACTGCCCTCATTGGCAATAAATACGTCCATATCACCATCGTTATCATAATCGGCCCAGCTGCTGCTCATCGAATTTTTTCCATCATTGAGTAAAACACCTGTGCTGAGTTTTGTAAAGACACCAACACTATCATTACGATAAATATTTTCGTTCTGATTGTTCTCATTGGTTACAAAAACATCAAGATCACCGTCATTATCTATATCGGTCCAGTTTACACTTCTCGATGCAAAGCCATTGGTAACAATTGCTCCTGAAGTGATTTTTGTAAATGTGTTGTTTCCATCATTGTGATACAAAAAATTCCGGCTTAGGCCTGCACTATTAGAAACATACAGATCAACCAAACCATCATTATCATAATCGCCCCATGAAGCTGTTTCGGAATAGCCGCCATCATTCACTAAGTCACCGGTGGTAATTTTTGTGAATGTTGCATTACCGTTATTGAGATAGAACAAATTGTTTATGTTATACCAGTTAGCAACAAAGCAATCAAGATCACCATCATTATCAACATCAGCCCAGGTGGCACCATCAGATGGTGTATTATCAAGCACCAGCGAATCATTTACCAGGGCGGTAAAATTTCCGGTTCCGTTATTCAAAAACAACTGATTGTTTTGCCCACCCTGCGGACCGTTACTGATAAAGCAATCTATCCATCCATCGTTGTTGGCATCAATCCAATTAACACTGCGCGAATCACCGGCTGTATTGACAAATGGCCCGGTAGTTAATTTGGTAAAGTACTGTGCCGTAGCAAATGTTATTGCTGATAAATTACAGATACAGCTTATTAAAATGCACTTTATTACCGAAGAGAAATTAATTTTAATCATGACTATAGTTATTAAATGCCTGTTTATTATTTTATGATTTGATTGTTACAGCAGCTCTGTTTTTTTACAGGTAACTTTCAGATAACAATTATGTATTGCTGACAAAAATTGTATCACTTATGATTGGTGTTAAATGGGGTTCTATTAATTAGTTGATAAGGATAATTTTTTCAGTAGCTAAAATATTGTTGCCTTTCTTTAGTTGAACAACATAAACGCCATTTGATAACCTGTCACGGCTAAACAGTATTTCGCTTTTAGAGTTCAATTTAAATTGGTGAATAATTTCACCGAGTGTATTACTTAAGACTAAAGTTGCATCAGCGTAATTCTTACTTAGCCTTATATGGAAATCGGAGTTAGCAGGATTTGGGTAACCGAAAATAGTTGGTATAAGTTCTGCTTGACTTATATCGGCAGTTGCAACGCAAAACACAGCGGTTGCCCATGTATAAGGGTTATTGATGTTTGCATTTAAAGGCCATGACCAAACAGTTACAGTATTGCTTACGTCAAAAGCTAATCCGATAACAGGATTCATAGAAAGGTTGATTCCAACTTTAGCCAGGCTAATCCGCATTTCAATGGTATCTGTAATTGGAGGTCCTTGTGCCATGTTAGGTACTCCTTCCCAGTCCTGTTGAACAGCAAGACAATTGGTATAAACACTGGGGGTACCATTTGACTCACAATCAGTAGCCGAAACATGAAACCACCAATCATCATTTTGCCATGCAGTGCTCTTATCATTATTTACATCCAAAACAATTTCGGGAAAACGAAATGCTGATTCAAGATAGTTTCGATAAACCAAATACAGATTTAAACTATCGTGCTTAAATTTTACAGTTACATTTTGAGTGGCATTAAGAGCTATCTGAATAGAATCGGCATCTGCCCATTCGCCTGCAGTTATCTGACCATCCATAACAGCTGGTATTCCATAAGGAATGCAAATGATAGCTTGTGCTTTCAGTTTGAAATTATAAAAACTGAGAAAAAACAACACCATCAATACAGCTATAATAAATCTCATCGGTAAGTTGCCAGTTTTTAAAGTGCTGACGCTGCACCTCCTGATTTTTAGTTTAATTTTCTAATATGGATGCAATAATATTATGCGGCAACACACATAAATTAAATTGTTACCAGTGCTTTAATTATAGATACGAAATGGTGTTATTTGTTATTCAGGATTTCAAAACCGGATTGTTAACAGGTATTTTGTATGAAGTGATAACATTTTTAAATTTTTAAAAAAACCGGTAGTTATTATTGCAACCCATGATAAAGGGCAATCAAATTTTTAATTTCGATAAAAAAACAACTAACCTGATTTTTTGGGTACTGGTTTTGTTTTTTGAAGGTTGCGTTGAATACCTTCTCGGTGCCGAATCGTATAAGCAAATGTCTTTGATAAGAGTTTTTCAATACACTTTTATTCCTGAAGCCTTGCTTATTGCTTTCGTAAAAATTCCTGTTTGTTATACGATAGCTTTTTTCATATTCAGAACACCAAAATCAAAAGCAATTAATGTGGTTGCAAAAACGATGGTGGTTATAACACTGGGGATTTTAGTGCACCGGATTATTTTCACAGTGTGGAATAACTATTTTATCAACTCTATTGCACCGGAGATAAAGGATCATGTCTTTAATTGGAATTCTATTTACTCAGCACTTATGGACAATCTTTTCATCCTGGGATTATTTGTTGGATTGAAGTACTATAAAATGCAATCGCAATGGGCTTTGCGCGAACAGTATCTTGAAAAAGAAAAATTGGAATATGAGCTGGTCTTTTTAAAAGGGCAAATAAATCCGCACTTTTTATTTAACTCCTTAAACAATCTATTTTCAATTGCACAGCAAAAAGACAACCATGAACTTGCTGATAGTATTTCAAAATTATCGGGTATGATGCGTTATATGATTTACGAAAGCAATGCTGCACTTGTTCCTTTAGAAAAGGAGATAGCTTACATTAAAAATTTTATTGGTTTAAGTAAATTGCGTTACCTGGATGAAGAAGTAGATGTAGTTTTAGACTTTCCGGAAACGTGTAAATCTGTTTTAATCGCTCCAATGATATTGATACCATTTGTTGAAAATGCTTTCAAACATGGTGTAGTTATTTCAAAACAATCAATAATAAAACTGTCAATTGATTGTAGTTCCAGCTATGTAGTCTTCAAATGCGTGAATGCGATACACCGCGAAACAATAACTATGTCCGGCAGTGAAGGTGGCATTGGATTGGAAAACGTAAAGCGCAGATTAAATTTAATTTATCCCGGTAAACATGAATTACAAATAGAAGAAAATGAGAATTTTTCAATTACACTTAAACTGCTTTTTTAATGATGAATTGTATCGTAATAGATGATGAGCCCAAGGCTATTGAAGTGCTCAAAAGATATATTGAAAAAGTTGACTTTTTAAATCTTGTTGAAACGTACCGCGACCCTCTTAAAGCACTTATGGTATTGCAGAACAATACTATTGATCTCTTATTTTTAGACATCAATATGCCCGGCATATCAGGCATAGATTTTAAAAAAAATATTGATACTAAAGCAATGGTGATTTTTACAACTGCATATAGCGAACATGCAATTGAAAGCTATAACCTGAATGCAGTGGACTATTTGTTAAAGCCCATTACTTTTGAACGATTTTTAAAAGCTGTTAATAAGGCTTTTGAATTGCAATTACTAAAGAGTAAAAAAGCAACTGCAGCGGTTAATAATGATACCGGATTTATTTTTCTTAAAAGCGGGCCACAACAACACCAGGTAAAACTTAATGAGATACTATTTTTAGAAAAAGACGGAAACTATTTAGTGGTAAATTTAAAAGACAGGAAAATAGTGATCAGGGAAAATATGACTGATGTTTTTGAAGTTATTCCAAAAGAAGGTTTTGTGCGTATTCATAAATCATTTGTTGTTGCTTTAAAGCATATTCAAACTATTGAGAGCGAACAGGTTTTAATAAATGGTGTAAAAGTTCCAATTGGAATAACTTATAAGGAAGAGTTTTTGAAAGCGCTTGATGCATGGAAAAAAAATATGTAAGCCGCAATGTTGAAATTACCAATTTGGTGGTGCAACTGATTTATTCACTTTGCGTGATCTGAACGGCAAAAAGCAAAAGTTCAATGTAAATGAACAATCAACCTCATAAAAAATTTATCTGCTCAGTGATAACTTTTATTGAATCTCAGATTAATGCACTTTTAGAATTACGGATATTTTAAATTCCTTTTTTTAAAATCTCTTCCATTCTTTCGATCATTGCATCGCTTATATCTAAATGAAAAACCATGCGTATAGCATACTTGCCAAAGGCTGCTGCTTTAATACCCTGGGCTGCAAGTTTTTTAAGATACTCCACGGCAGGAATTTGTGTTTCAAAAATAATGATGTTGGTTTCAACAGGGTAAACATTTTTAACTGAATTGAGGCTTTGTAACACCTGCCCTATATGTTGAGCACGCTTATGGTCAATTGCCAATCGTCCGATATGATTATCCAAAGCATAAATGCCCGCAGCTGCCAGGAAGCCTGCCTGGCGCATACCTCCACCAAATGATTTACGCACACGCCTTGCCTGCTTTAAATCAGCCTTTGTTCCGAGTAATACTGAGCCAACAGGCGCACCTAAACCTTTACTCAGGCAAACTGATATGGTGTCAAAATACTTTCCGATTTCTGTTGCTGAATATCCCTTTGCTATAATGGCATTAAAAATTCTGGCACCGTCAAGGTGCAGGCGTAAATTGTTTTTATCACAAACATTATTGATTGCTGCTATACTTTTTAAATCATAACAACTGCCCCCGCCTTTATTCATGGTATTCTCCAAACAAACCAGTGATGTTCTGGCATAGTGAACATCATCAGCATTAATATTTTCTTCCACAGTTGCTGCATCAATCAATCCCCGCTCATTATCCAGTAACCGCACACTTACATTTGAGTTGCTCATCATGCCACCACCCTCGTATAAATAAACATGAGCATGTTTATGGCAAATCACTTCATCCTGCGGCTTCGTATTTATCCGTATTGCAATCTGGTTGGTCATGGTTCCGCTGGAACAAAAAAGACCGGCTTCTTTGCCAAACATGGCTGCCATTTTATTTTCCAGCTTAATTATTGTTGGGTCCTCTTCAAATACATCATCACCTACTTCGGCATTAAACATAGCATCAAGCATTGCCGGTGTTGGTTTTGTAAGTGTATCGCTTCTTAAGTCTATAATCATTGTTTATTAGTTATTAAGTTATTGGTCATTGCCCTTGTATCCATCTTTGCAAGGTTCCGATTGCTATCGGAAGAAGCAATTCTTCATAATGGCAGGTAGTTCTCATATCATTAGAGATTGATTCTGAAATTGCATTATACAATAAACGGTATTACAGCTTTTCGGCTTTCAGGATAATCAGCAAATTTTTCCTGATACCATTTATGATGCGAAATAGCCCGTGGAATTAAATTGGCACACGTCCATACTAAAAACGAAACCGCTGGTAAATTCCAGCACATCAGCGCATAGCCTGACCACTCAATAATTTCACCAAATAAATTGGGGCAACTGATGTAACTGAATAACCATCCTTTAGGAATAACATAACCTGTTTGGCCCGGCTTACGCAGTGCAATTAATAAGTTGTCTGATTTCCAGTTGATGGCAATACCTGTTATAAAGAGAATAAGACCACTCACAAACGGGATGCTTTGAAACCAACTGTAATCGTAGTTTGCAAAGTGAGCGAAATAATATCCTAATGAAAATCCGTTAACCAGGTTAAAAAACACTGCTGAAAGTACAATTACCAAAGGCATTTTTTTGCCCTCAGTGCGAATGCGAAACGGGAAAATAAATGTGCGGTTGATGTAATGAAACATAAATGCCGCAATCAGCAACCAGGTTACTGCATTTTGATTTTCAATATTGGTAACAACAAAATACATCAGCATTATCATCACCGGAAGTTCCATTATCATCCAACCCGAACGATTGCTTATTTGAGGACCCCATTTTGTTGAAGTATGGCGGCCATAGGGAGCTGTAACCTTCAGCAGTAAAATAAAAGTTGCCACCCCAATAGCCATCCAGCAGTAAACAATAGTTTGATACAATGAATAGGTCATAATCTGCTTTGCTTATTTTATGGTTCCATTTTGCTTAAACCAGTTTATCAAATCTTTAATAGTTTGTTCCAATGGCCTGCAATGATACTTTAAATCAATAGCAGCTTTTGCGCTGCTGATATTTTTATTGCCATTCTTTATTGTATCAATAGATTCCCTGGAAAACAGAGGCTCCTTACCCGTAATCTTTGAAACTGCTTTTTCAAAAGGCAACCCTGCATACCCCATCCATATGGGTAAAACCGGCAACCTGTTTTTTTTATTCTTAGTTAAAGCAACATTATCAGCTACAGCTTTAATAGGATACCATTTACCTGAAAGAAGATAATTTTCTCCATTCCTGCCACTATTAATTGCATTAACAATCGCAGAACCTACATCGCGCACATCGCAAAAATCAAATCCGCCATTCAGCAAAGCTGGCACCTTACCATTATATATATCCAGTATGGCCTGCCCGGCCTTGGATGGCCTAAAATCAGGTGGGCCTACCACCGAAGTCGGATTTACAACCGTTACCTCCATATTCGGATTGACATTAGCAAGCACAAATTGCTGCGCATCACGTTTGGAGCGATCGTATGGCACTGCACTATCAGGGCAATACGCAGAATGTTCATTAAGTTCATTGCGATCAGCATGTTGACGGTACGCATGAATGGAACTTATGTAAATAAACTTTTTTACATTGCTTTTAAGTGCTGATTCAAAAACATTTTTGGTTCCGTTGAAATTGACTGGATATACTGTTGGATCGGTGGAACTGTTCAAGGAAATTTTTGCAGCAGCATGAATCACCACATCGCAGCCTGAGGCAAAATTTAAAAGTGAATAGTTATCCAAAACATCTCCGGCTATTGTTTCCAAATCAGCATTATGATTACTCACATCACTATGATGCTTCAGCACTCTTACAGAATGATTTTGCTCTAGCAACATTGAAGTAACAACTGTTCCTATATGGCCTGATGCACCGGTTATTCCTATTCTCATTGGAGTTAAAAATCTGACCTAAATAAAAGGATAAATTTTACATCTCAATAAAGCCTGGCATACAGCCCGGTTTAATTATGAAACACAATTAATGTTTGGTTAAACAATTAACAACCGTCAATTACTTCACATTTCTGATAAGAAAAGAATTATTGAAAAAACTTTCTTTGCGTAAAATAAATGCGCATGGAATCCGACAATTATCTCAATGCAAACCATTGCGCTAAATATGAATCAGTTGATGGCCGCCACACAAAATGAGCTGGTGCAGCAAACCGTTTTAAAAGAACGTAAACGCCTGCTCAGTTTTATACGCAATCGTGTAGCCTCCGATGAAGATGCAGAAGACATCCTTCAGGATGTATTTTTTGAGCTTACGGAGTCAGTTCGATTAATGAAGCCTATTGAAAAAATGGCTTCGTGGCTGTTTACTGTTGCCCGCAATAAAATAACAGACAGTTACCGTAAAAAGAAACCTGAAGCATTGGCTAATCTTGCTGTACGAGGAACCAATGATGATGGTGAGGAATTTTTCCTTACTGATTTGCTTAGCAACGACAGTGATAATGCTGACGGAAACCTGGTAAGAAAAACAATTATGGAAGCTGTACAGGAAGCATTGGCTGAATTACCCAAAGAACAGCGCGATGTTTTTGTGTGGCATGAACTGGATGACATGAGCTTTAATGAAATTGCCGAAAAAACCGGTGTTACTATTAATACACTGCTATCGCGAAAACGGTATGCAGTACTCCACCTTCGTAAAAAACTTGAACATCTTTATAAGGAACTTTAATCAGCTCACCATTCGTTTAATTAATTGATGTAAAAATGAACAATGTTAAAATTTATAAGGTCATTAAGTTTACTGCACTGGCAGTAGTGTTTATTGCAATTTTCGGATGGGTGGTAATGAGTTTATGGAACTGGCTTATGCCTTACCTGTTTAATGCCAAAATAATAACCTACTGGCAGGCACTGGGGATTTTGGTTTTATGCAAAATTTTATTCGGAGGTATGAAAGGTTCATGGCGCGGAAAGCAATGTAACTACCATGGCGATTTCAAACAAAAACTGGAAAGCCGTATGGCAGGAATGACTGAAGAAGAACGGGAAGAGTTTAAAGAACAGTTTTACCGCAAGTGCAACAAAAAATGGGGATGTGAATTTCCTGAAGATGAAAAAAAATAAATTTTTTAATGCCCGTATAACTGCGGGCATTTTTATTTTCAATCTTCACCAAAAATATAGTGCGTGAATTTTCCAAAAGCATTTATAGAAGAATTAAGAATTAACTCCACTGTGGATGCGGACGCTTTGGTAATGGCAATAGCGCAACAGGAAGAAGTGGTTAGCATAAGAATCAACAATGAAAAAATTGCATTAAATAATAAACTGAATAGTGTGCCCTGGTGTTCTGCAGGATTTTACTTGCAACAGCGCCCCTCTTTTACACTCGATCCGGTTTTTCATGCAGGGGCCTATTATGTTCAGGAAGCGAGTTCCATGTTTTTGGAACAGGCAATCCTTCAAACCGGTCTTGATAAAAACGATTGTCGTGTGCTTGACTTATGCGCAGCACCCGGAGGAAAAAGCACGCATTTAATTTCGTTGTTAAATGATGATAGTTTGCTGGTAGCCAATGAAGTGATTCGCACCCGAACTCCGGTGCTTGCCGAAAACCTGGGCAAATGGGGAAAAACAAATTATATGGTTACTTCTAACGATGCAAAGGACTTTAATAAACTCGAAAATTATTTTGATGCTATTGTTTGTGATGCGCCCTGCAGTGGCGAAGGCCTGTTTCGTAAAGATGCCAATGCAATGAATGAATGGAGCCTTGAAAATGTTTTGCATTGTGCACAACGACAAAAAAGAATTGTTGCTGATATTTGGTCATCCTTGAAACCGGGTGGGTATTTTATTTACTCCACCTGTACCTTCAATAAAAATGAAAACGAAGAAAATGTAAAATGGATTTGCGAAACACTGGGTGCTAAAAGTATTCAGTTAAAATTGAGGCCCGATTGGGGTATTGAAGAAACTATTGAAGAAGGAATTTTTGGTTACCGATTTTATCCTCATCAATTAAAAGGCGAAGGATTTTTCATTGCAGTGTTACAGAAGAATGGCGATAATGGGTTATCAGAAAAATTATTTTCAAAAAGAAATCAAAAACACAATAAAGATGTAGAGAAATTATCTGCAAAAGAAACGGCCCAATTTGCTCATCTCATTACTACATCAGAAAAATTTATTTTCCTCGATGAAAATAATCGCATCACTTTTTTTCCTGAAATCTTTGAAGCTGACCTCCAGCTTTTGAAAAGCCATCTCAGAATAATTTCATTCGGAACTGAAATTGCAGAGCTAAAAGGTAAAGACATCCTGCCACAGCAACCGCTTGCAAACAGCTTGTTTATAAATGAAAATGCTTTTGAAAAAATAAATCTCAACTTAATTGATGCACTGCGATACCTGAAAGGAGAAACCAATTTTAATTTGAATGGTGAAAACGGATGGGTTTTGATGTGCTACTTTCATCCCGGAATACAAAAAAGTTTCCCGCTGGGTTTTGCAAAAAAAGTTGGGAATAGAATTAATAATCACTATCCGAAAAACAGGATAATCAGAATGCAGCCTGACTATGAAAAAATAAAAGCCCCCGGTGAGGAAGCTTTAGTTTATCCGTTTGGTCATTAAGTTTTATTCGGCTACCACTTCAGTTACTTCGGGCATCATTTGTTTCAGCAGTCTTTCAATGCCTGACTTTAAAGTTAATGTGGATGATGGACATCCGCTGCACGAGCCTTTTAAAACAACGGTAACTACTCCATCTTCAAATGATTTAAAATCGATTGCGCCACCGTCTTGCTCCACTGCAGGTTTTACGTATTCATCGAGAAGTTGTATTATTTGATTCTCTAACTCAGTTTGAGGTTTGAGATTTGAGGTTTGAGGTTTGAGGTTATTGCTAATTTTTTCTTTTTTTTCAAGATCTAACTTCAAGCTTCCATTCTGATAGCTATCGGAATTCGATTTTTCCTCAAATGGATTTTTTGTAAAAACGGGATCACCGGAAAGTAAGAAACCGCGTATGAACTCGCGTAAAATGTTTTGTATTTCAAACCAGTCCAAATCTGCTGACTTGGTTACCGTAACAAAATTGGAAGTAATAAAAACACTTTTAACACCTGTAAAATCAAATAACTGGTAAGCCAGCGGACAATAAAATGCCGAAGCCTTATCATTAAATTCAACACTACCTTCAGGCAATAACAATTGATTACTTACAAACTTCAACGATAACGGGTTAGGAGTTTGCTCCATGTAAACAATCACCACATTTTTTTCCTTTTCTGCAATATCATTCATATTCATTAAACTTAATTATACATTTTTTAAAATCCCTGTTTCGATGCAGGGGTGTTTTTTGGAGTCTCCAGAAAAACAATCTTCTTCTTTAATTCACTGATGGTACTTTTATCTTTCCTTATCCGTTTAGTTAATAACAGCATTCCAATTGCTATTCCTGATAGTAATGCTGATAAAATCAACAAAGCCAGTGAAAGGTTAACTTTCCACAAAAACAAGGTAAGTACTGTTTCCTGGGAGTTTTGAAGTGCAAAAACTACTGCCACAATTGCTACTATAACGGCTGCTATGGTTTGTCGCATTTTTTGAAAGGACTATTTTTACTTTTGAGCGCTGCAAATGTAGCTAATTGATTTGAGGTTTAATGTTACCTGTAACTTAATGTGTAACCGATATTCAATTACCGGTAATGATAAACAACTGAATGCGAAGCGAAATTGACTTTCTGATTATTGGTTCAGGCATTGCCGGGCTGAGCTATGCCTTAAAAGTAGCCGAACATGGCAAGGTGATGATTATTACCAAGTCCAATGAAGATGAAACCAACACCAAGTATGCACAGGGTGGAATTGCTGCCGTGTTCAATGCTCCAGATAGCTATGATAAACATGTGAAGGATACCCTGGTGGCCGGTGATGGACTGTGTAATGAAAAAATAGTGCACATAGTGGTTACCGAAGGCAGCGAGCGTGTGCGCGAACTCATTGAATGGGGAACTGATTTTGATAGAACCAAAGAAGGTGAATTTGACCTAGCCAAAGAAGGCGGACACAGTGAACACCGCATATTGCATTATAAAGATGTTACAGGGCTGGAAATAGAAAGAAAGCTCTTACAAAAAATTCATGCTCATCCTAACATTACGTTATACTCACATCTTTTTGCAATTGACATTATTACGCAACATCACCTTGGCACCGAAGTAACCCGGCATACTGAAAATATTGAATGTTATGGAGCCTATGTGCTTAACCTTCAAACAGGCGAGATTGATACCGTCCTGGCCCGCACCACTTTAATGGCCACAGGTGGTGCCGGTCATGTTTACAAAACCACTACCAATCCACGCATTGCAACAGGAGATGGAGTAGCCATGGTTTACCGTGCCAAAGGAGTTGTTAATGGTATGGAGTTTATACAGTTTCATCCCACGGCACTTTATAATACCGGAGAAAATCCCTGTTTCCTGATCAGTGAGGCCGTACGCGGTTTTGGAGGCATTTTAAAAACTCGCAGCGGAAATGAGTTTATGCATATGTATGATGAACGCAAATCACTTGCACCGCGCGATATTGTTGCACGTGCCATTGACAATGAAATGAAAAAGAGTGGTGATGAATTTGTTTATTTGGATTGCACCCACCTGGATAAAGAAAAATTCATTGCACACTTCCCTAACATTTACAATAAGTGTATAAGTATTGGTATTGACCCGTTTAAAAATTTTATTCCGGTAGTGCCGGCATGTCATTATATGTGTGGCGGAATTGCAGTTGATGAGTTTGGAAAAAGCTCTATTAAAAACCTGTATGCTGTAGGTGAATGCGCTTCAACAGGTTTGCATGGAGCCAATCGTCTGGCTTCAAATTCACTGCTGGAGGCTGTGGTATTTTCACACCGTGCATCAACAGATGCAATAAAAACATTTAAAAATATTTCATTTAACAACGATGTGCCCGAATGGAATGCAGAAGGCACCACTCAGCCTAATGAGATGATTTTGATTACCGAAAATCTGAGTGAATTACAAAATGTAATGAGCAACTATGTTGGCATTGTGCGTAACAATCAGCGGCTAAAGCGTGCTATGGACAGGCTAAGAATTATTTATGGCGAAACTGAAGCACTGTATGAACGCACCGTACTTTCGCAGCAATTAGGCGAACTGCGCAACCTGATTAATGTGGCGTATATAATTGTAAAATCAGCAATGGCCAGAAGTGAAAATGTAGGATTGCATTTTAATTCAGACAATATTAAAAAGCCCGAAGTGAAGCAGTGAAATTTTTTAAGCATGTTTAATCCTGAAAAATTTAAATCAACCATTTTTTCTGCTTCGCTGAATTTTGAAGAGGCCGCTTTGGATTTATTTCGGTTTCAGGCAGCGCATGTTGACATATACAGGCAATTTATTTCGCTATTAAAAATTAATCCTGCCGATGTTCAATCAATTACTGAAATTCCGTTTCTGCCTATATCAGTTTTCAAAACACATAAAATTGCTGTTAACCAAAAAAAGATTGCTTCGTTCCTCGCAATGACGGAAGAAAAAAAACTTCAAACCTCAAACCTCAAACCTCAAATTGTTTTTATTAGCAGCGGAACCACAGGCACAACTACCAGTAAACATTACGTGGCTGATATCAGCATGTATGAAGAAAGTTTTACAAAAGGCTTTCAGCACTTTTATGGCAATATAGAACAGTACTGCATTTTAGCATTACTTCCCTCCTATCTTGAACGAACAGGTTCTTCATTAATATACATGACTGACCACCTGATTAAAAAATCAAAACATCGCGATAGTGGCTTTTACCTGAATGAATACAACCAGCTGATTGAAAAATTGAAATCACTACAACAACAAAATCAAAAAACAATATTATTAGGAGTGAGTTATGCATTGCTTGACCTTGCAGAACTAATCAATCATCGGTTGCAGCCATTCGGGCAACTGATTATTATGGAAACGGGCGGCATGAAAGGAAAGCGAAAAGAAATGGTGCGGGAAGAACTGCATGAACAGCTCTGCTACTCTTTTAAAGTAAAAACCATTCATTCAGAATATGGAATGACAGAGCTGCTTTCGCAGGCCTACTCCAAAGGCAGTGGAATATTTCATTCACCACCATGGATGAAAATTCTTATTCGCGATGTTAATGATACCAGGACAATTCTACCTTCAGAAAGATCAGGAGGAATAAATGTGATTGACCTTGCAAATGTGTATTCTTGCGCCTTTATTGCTACACAAGATCTGGGGAAATTAAATAATGATGATACATTTGAAGTGGTGGGAAGATTTGACAACAGCGATTTGCGCGGATGCAACCTGCTTATTGAATAACTGTTAACGCAAAATTTGGAACACAATTAATAGCATCTATTGTGTAATATTTAAAAAAGATAAAATATGACAGACAAAAAAAGATATACGTTGCTTACCGTTTCCATATTAATCGGAACAGTTTTCTCGTTCTTTGTTTTTAAAATGAAACGTGGTGGTGAACTCACCAATAATGACTGGCTTACACTCGGATCAATTTTTGTAATTTCTCTGATTCTTTTAATAAGCGTTTCCATCATTTTTAAAAAAGCATCAAAAGATAATATGGAATAATTGCTTTTCAACTGCCCTTACAATAATCAATCATCTCAACATATTAATTAATTAGTGACAACACAAAAAGAATTATTCAGCAAAGGTGCAAAACACATGCTGCTTTCTACTTTTTGGTTTGCAGGCATGAATATCTGTGCTAAAATGGTAAATCATCTTCCGGCAATGGAAGTGGTTTTTTTCCGCTGCAGCATTGCACTCCTGTTCTGTATTTATTACCTGCACCGTAATTCTGTCAGCTGGACCGGCAGTAACCGAAAACTACTGCTCCTGCGCGGTATATTCGGCACAGTTGCGTTGTACTGGTATTTTCTTACGCTGCATCACATGCCCTTGGGAACTGCTGTCACCATTCAATACCTCTCACCTATTTTCAGTGTTATTGTTGCTATATTTTTACTGAATGAAAAAGTGAAGTTGCCTCAATGGCTATTCTTTCTCGTATCATTTTGCGGAGTGGTTTTAATAAAAGGCTATGACGAACGGGTTTCAACTTTTTATCTGCTGGTTGGAATTGGCTCAGCAGTTTTTTCTGCATTTGCTTACAACATGATTCGTTCCATAAAAGGAAAAGAGCACCCCATTGTGGTTGTTTTACATTTTATGCTCATAGGTACAATTACCGGTTTTGTTTTTACCTTATTCAATTTTAAAATGCCACAGGGATGGGACTGGTTAATGCTGATACTGGTTGGTGTATTTACACAACTCGGACAGGTGCAAATGACCAAGAGTTTGCAGATTGCTAACATTGCCGAGGTTTCTATTCTTATCTATACAGGAGTAATTTATGCCATCGTTGCAGGGTACCTGATATTTAATGAATCATACGGATGGCTTTCCATCCTCGGTATACTGCTGGTTATTGCGGGAGTAATCATGAATATTATTTACGATAAGAAAAACAAACTGGTAGAAGAAAGTGAATAAAAAAGATCAGGCACGGCTGCTGATGGGTAATTGAATTACCACCCGTGTTCCTGCCGGTTGCTGATTGGTGTCATACAAATCTATGGTTTCGATGCCGGTTGATTTTACTCTTGTTTGCTGACGAATAATATTCAACCGTTCGTTTATCATTTTAACTGCTTTCGACTGATGATCTTTCCTGTTATTTAATGCAGCTGAATTGGCCCTGCCTATTCCATTATCTTCAATTGTACACAGCAGCATGTTATTGGCAGTTTCAATGTTGATCATCAGTTTCCTGTTATCCTTTTTACTTGCAAGTCCATGTCTTATTGCATTTTCAGCAAAAGGCTGAATAAGTAATGTGGGCACTTTTATATTCTCATCACGCAGTGATTCATCCACATTTATTTCATAGGTGAAATTTTCGCTCATCCTGATGCTTTCCAGTTCCAGGTAAAGATTCAGCATTTCCAATTCTTTATCAAGACTCACGGAATTCTTTTCAGCATTTTCCAGAACCATCCGCATTAATTTTGAAAACTTGGCAATGTATCGTTCTGCTTCTTCAGTTCGCCCGGTGGTAATTAAATGCTGAATGGAAGCAAGGCAATTGAAAATAAAATGAGGATCCATTTGCGCCCTTATTGCTCTTATTTCAAGCATGTTATTCAATCGCTCTACGTTCAGGTTTTGTAATTCAAGCTGGCTGTTCAGTGCCTGCTCAGTTTTTAGTTTTCTTGAACGGTATTTAAGCAGGTAAAAAATCATTACTCCCATTATTAATGCAAGTGCTACGGTAACTGATAATGCAATAATTGAAAAGCGCTGGCGCTGAAGTTTGGTAGTTGCTATTTCATTCTCAACTCTTAATAACGCATTTTCCCTTTCCTTTTTTAAGGTTTCAAAACGGGTTTGCAACTCAAGTACTCTTATATCGGTGGTTTGTTTATAGAGTAAATCTTTGGTTTGTTCAACCTTTAATTGATAATCTAATGCCGTTTTATAATCATACTGTGCGGCATATAAATCAGATAGTAATCCGTATACCTCTGCAGTTAGCTCATAATCATCGCTTGATTTTACCATTTCTTCACCTTTGTGCAAATAAACTTCTGCATCAGTATAATCCTTCCTTAACAGATAGCACCTTCCAATGGTAATATACAGGTGGGCTAAAACATCAAAATTGGCAGTATTTTCGGCAATTGACCTGGCTTTATTGAAATAATCCAGAGCTGTATTGAATTGCCTTTTCTCAACATAAACATCACCAATATTGGAATAAAGAACAGCAGTTTTAATACCACCATATTTTGAATAATATTCAAGAGCACGGTTATAATTGGTTAAAGCAGAATCATATTCCTTCTTGATATATAAAATATTGCCAATACTGCCATAAGCTAAAGCCTGCAAATCAGGATAATTTAATCGCTGGGCAATTGCTAATGCTTCCTTATCCTTTTGAAAAGCCTCGTCAAAACGGTTTTGCTCATAATAGATTTTTGATAACCGGTTAAGATTTTCAAATAATCCCTTGTAATCCTTTAACTGGTAATTAATGAAATAGCTTTTATTATAGAACTCAAGGGCACCGGAAAGGTCATTTAATTCATGAAAGGCATCTCCCTTTAACAAATATGCACGGGCAATCATGTTACTGTCTTTAATAGCCCTTGCCAGGAACAATGCCTTCTCTGAAAGTTTAAGAGACGAATCAACATTTTGAGTATTGATGTAAATCTTACTCATCAGCAACAGTGATTTAACCACTCCTTTGCTGTCACCTATATGTCTTGCATAGTTATATTGTGTTTCAATTTCCTTTTTTGCAACGTCAAAATTTCCTTCAGCAGCTATTTTACTTATGCTATTAAGCAATTCCAGCTTCCGGCCTGGGTCTTTTTCATTAGCTGCTAAAGTTTTTAAGCTGTCAAGTGCGCCCGCTGATGCACCAAACCGGGTGGCGCAAATAACTATGACAAGAATTACCAGGCGCTTAACTACCATTTCACAGCTAAAAGTTAAAATTCTGTTTAATTTTTATCGCAAAATAAAACTCTTTTTACACCTTTTAATGATTGACCGGCATTTTTGAATACAGGCATGCCAAAACCCACTCTGGATATAGCCTTTGGCTATAATATGGAATTTAAAAATAATTGACATTATAGTAAATGACAACTTTTTTATAAAAATGACTAGGGGTAAAAGCTTTCATAGTTGTCATAGTTGTATTAAAACCAAAAACATTTAAAAAGCTATGTGTAACAAGTTTTCATTCTTTAGTTTAGTTCTATTATTAATTTTTAATGCTCCAATTTCAAATGCGCAGCAATTAACACAAACCATTCGTGGAACTGTTGTAGATAAAATTTCAAACACGCCACTGCCAGGAGCTAATGTGGTACTGCTTAACTCTAATCCTGTTAAAGGTGTTTCAACTGATATGGACGGCAATTTTAAACTCACCCAGGTGCCGGTAGGTAAGCAGTCATTACGCATAACTTATGTGGGCTACAAAGAAGCAACAGTAAATAATATTGATGTGATAAGCGGAAAAGAAATGGTGCTGAATATTGAATTGGATGAAAATTTTATTCAATCGAAAGAAGCTGTGGTTACTGCGAAAATAGAAAAGAACAAACCGCTGAATGAAATGTCAACTGTAAGTGCGCGCACTTTTTCAGTAGAAGAAACACAAAAATTTGCGGCAGCAGTTAATGATCCTGCACGTGCAGCAAGTTCGTTTGCCGGGGTTATCGGCACAGATGATGGTAACAATACGATTTCCATTCGTGGCAATTCGCCTACCGGCTTGCTGTGGCGTATGGAAGGTGTTGACATTCCAAACCCCAATCACTTTGCCCCTCCCGGCTCGGCTGGCGGAGGTATTTCTATATTAAGCTCGCAATTGCTTACCAACTCCGATTTTTCAACGGGTGCTTTTGCTGCTGAATATGGAAATGCATTAAGCGGGGTATTTGATTTAAAACTGCGCAAAGGCAATAATGAAAAACATGAATATACTTTCCAGGCAGGATTTTTAGGTGTTGATGCTGCTGCTGAAGGCCCTTTCAAAAAAGGATATTCCGGTTCTTACTTAATTAATTACCGATACTCTACCCTTTCTATACTTGGTAAACTGGGAGTACCGCTTGGCGATGCTGTAACCAATTTCCAGGATTTGAGTTACAACATTTCATTGCCTACCAACAATGCCGGTAATTTTACATTGTTTGGTTTTGGCGGATTAAGCTCGCAGGCTATCAATGCAACTAAAGATTCATTGAAATGGAAAGAAAGCAGTGAGTCGCGCTACACTTCTGATTATTTCTCCAACACCGGTGCAACAGGAATTACCCATGCTTTGATACTGAATGAAAAAACCTATTTGAAATCGGCATTGGTTGCATCAAAAACCGGTGTCGGATTTGTTGAAGACAGGCTGGATGATGATTATCAGTCGCAAACAAGATTTGATGCAACCAGCTATCAAACCAAATTTACTTTAACATCCACGCTTAATCACAAAATAAATTCGAAACAGAGTTTACGTACAGGGTTTGTTATAAACAGAATTAATTACCAGATTGACTGGAAAGATTTTAACAGTGATATCAATGCGCTGCAACAGTATATCAACAGCAGCGGAACTGCATATACTGCGCAGCTTTATGGACAAACCATGTATCATCTTACTGAAAAGCTGACGGTTAATGCCGGTTTGCATTTCTTTGAATTACTCACCAATAAAAAATATTCAGTAGAGCCCCGTGCTTCCATAAAATATGAATTGAGCAATATTCAATCCATCAGTTTTGGCTATGGACTACACAGCCAGTTGCAACCGGTAGAAGTTTACTTTGCAGAATTTGCTGATGCAAACGGAACTATTACCCATCCCAATAAAAACCTTGGAATGAGCAAAGCCAATCATTTTGTACTGGCCTATGATCGTAACATCAATGAACATTTGCATGCAAAAATTGAAACGTATTATCAATCACTTTTTAAAATTCCGGTTTCATCTGATGAGTCCAACTCATTCAGCATGGTTAATGTGCAGGAAAGCTATGTTACTAATCCGCTAACCAATAAAGGCACAGGTCGCAATTATGGCGTTGATGTAACAGTAGAACACTATATGCATAAGAATTTTTATTTCCTGCTGGCAAGTTCATTGTATGATTCAAAATATAAAGGTTCTGATAATGTGTTGCGTAATACCCGCTACAATGGTGGCTACTCCTTTACATTTACAGCGGGCAAAGAAATCAATACCGGTGATAAATTTAAAAACCGCATCATAGGTATTAATATTAAAACTATCTATCGTGGCGGGTTCCGCGAAACTCCTATTGACCTTGAAGCATCGCAACAACCCGGCAATGTTGAAACAATATATATTGACAGTGAAGCATATTCAATTAAGAATCAGCCTTACTTCCGCACCGATATCCGAATCAGCTTAAAGCGCAATCGTTTAAACTCAACTCAAACACTGGCACTGGATATTCAGAATGTAACTAACTATAAAAATATTTATGGTAACTATTACAATTCAGAAACCAGGAGCATTAAAACATACTATCAAGCTCCGCTGATCCCGATTTTAAGCTATAAAGTAGAGTTTTAGAAACTGAAATTTTTAACTTTTAAGTTAGCACCGGCATTGGTATGCCGGTGCTATTTTTTTTCTCCTGGCAGATATTTGCACTATTGAAATATCAGAATTGTTCAGTCATAATATAATAACCCTATATTCACCGAATTAAATTAACTCCCCCTGTCAATTACTAATGAAGAATTTACCGGTTATTACTGATCCTGTGTACAATTATGTTGAATTAAAGGGCATCGATAAATTCTTTGTAAAGTTTATTCGTGATGAAAGAGATTTACCGTTCATCTACCTTACATTTAAAATAAGTTTTACACTCATACCGCTTGGTGTATTGTTATACCTTCCTTTTATTAATGGCTGGTTGTGGGCTATTATTGCATTAGCCTATCAGTACCTGAATAACTTTGTGTTTAAAGGTCCGTTTGGATTGATGCTCCATTGCACAAGTCACCGTGCTTTTTTCAAAAAAGAATATTCATTCTTAAATTATTATTTACCGTGGGTGGTTGCACCTTTCTTTGGTCATTCACCGGAGTTGTATTATGCCCATCATATCGGAATGCATCATCCCGAAAATAATTTAAAAGAAGATGAAAGCACTACGATGCCTTACCAGCGAGATTCATTAAAAGGATTCGGCCATTACATTGGTATGTTCATTGTACGAGGCACCTACGATCTTGCTGCCTATTTTTTCCGTAAAAAACGAAACAAGCTTTTTGAGAGTACTGTCAGGGGTGAGTTGCTTTTTATAGCTATGTGTATAGGATTAAGCTTAATCAGTTTTCCGGCAACTCTAATTGTATTTATCATTCCCTATTTTCTATACCGCCTTATTGCTTTCATGGGTAACTGGGCGCAGCATGCCTTCGTTAGTGCCGATGATCCGGGAAATGCTTATCGCAACAGCGTTACCTGTATTAACACCTCTTACAATCATAAATGCTGGAATGATGGTTACCATATCAGCCACCACATTAAGCCAGCCATGCACTGGACGGAGCATCCTGTTTTTTTTCAGAAAACAATAAATGAATACGCTGCCAACGATGCAATTGTTTTTGATGGCATACATTTTTTGCATGTGTTTGTTTACCTGATGCGCAAGCGTTACGATTTACTTGCAAAAAACTTTGTAAATGTTGGCAATCGTTATCACAGCGATGAAGAAGTAATTCAACTGTTAAAAAGCCGTACCCGGAAAATTGCATTTAATTAGTTGCTTTTAAATTCTCTTTTCATTTTATGAAACAACAAATCGTACAAATAGCATTGGTTGTAAATGATTATGATGAAGCGATAAATTTTTTTACTGAAAAGCTAAATTTCAATTTGATTGAAGACACTGTATTGAGTGAAACCAAACGGTGGGTCCGAGTTGCACCACCTGGTTCAAGCGGTTTTTGTTTATTGCTTGCTAAAGCAGCCAATGAGGAACAGAAAAGTCGTGTAGGTAATCAAACAGGTGGTCGTGTTTTTTTATTTCTTCATACCGATGATTTTTGGAGCGACTATAAAAGCATGAAAGAAAAAGGAATTGAATTTGTTCGCGAACCTGCAGAAGAATATTGGGGAACCGTTGCAGTTTTCAAAGACCTGTATGGCAACCTGTGGGATTTTATTGAGCCCAAAAAATAAAAAGTTTATTACTTCAACAGTATGGCAACATCTAAACTCGAACGGAAAATTTCTCTTTACAGTTTAACCATGATAGCAGCAGGCAGTTGCATTGGCTCCGGCATTTTTCGTTCACCATCAGAAACAGCATCCTTTTTACCTTATGACAACTGGATGTTATTTGCCTGGGTTATTGGTGGCATTATTACTTTAACTGGGGCACTTTCAATTGCTGAACTGGGTGCGATGTATCCACAGGCCGGTGGTGTATATGTTTACCTGAGAAAAGTTTATGGCAATGCTGCTGCATTTTTATATGGCTGGGCCAGCTTAACTGTAATTGTTTCGGGATCGCTTGCTGCTATTGCTTTGGTTTTTGCTGGCTATGTAAATTCTATATTTCCGATGGACGATTCTATGAAAGTAATTGTATCGCTATCGGTAATCATAGCACTTTCAATTATCAATGTGTTGGGTGTAAAAATCGGAAATGCATTTGCAACGGTGATTACCACAGCCAAGCTTATCGGCATTTTTGCGGTAATCGTAATTGGAATTTTATTAGGGCATGAAAGCATTGACATGAATTTTGATTTCAATAATTTCAGAAGCATTGCACATCCCGAAATGAATTTCTTCAGTGCACTGGGCATGGCAAGCATAGGCGTGTTTTTTTCTTACGGTGGTTTTCATCATGCCTCCTACCTGGCCGGTGAAGTAAAAAATCCACAACGAACATTGCCGCAGGCTATGATTCTTGGAACATTAATTGTTATGGCAGTTTACATTTCAATAAATGTTGCCTATTTAAAACTGCTGCCAGTTGAACAAATTGCTGCAAGCGATAAAGTGGCAAGTACTGCTGTATCAACCGTGCTCAATTATGGAAGCGTTTTGATAGCTGTTTTAATTGCTGTTTCCACCTTGGGTACTATTGGAATTTACAGCATGAGCGCTCCACGCATTTATTATGCATTGGCTGCTGACGGACTCTTCTTTAATAAAATTGCTGAAGTACATCCGCGTTTTCACACACCGGCAAATGCAATAATTACGCAATGTATTATTGCATGTACCATCCTTTTATTCTGGAAAACATTTGAAGATGTGATTAACTACATCGTATTTGTTGATTACCTCTTTATGGCGCTTGTCATTTTTGGTGTACTGATTTTACGAAAAAAACAGCCCGGCATAGAACGGCCATATAAAACCTGGGGCTATCCGTTGGTTCCGCTGGTGTTTGTTGCTTTTACGGCATTTATGCTAATAGTTACAATAATTGAAAAACCGGTTACTGCATGGATTTCAATCGGGTTTCTTGCTTTTGGATATTTAATTTATCACGCTTTTTTCAAAACAAAAACCAAGGTGGTGAAGTAATTGATGCAAAATGGACTAAGCAAAGTTGTTAATTTGTTATTACATCACATTTGCAAATTCAAAAACTTATCCTATAATTTGTTTATCAAACTTATTACCATCCGCTTTTCTTCCGGATTGAAAAAAAACAGTATTAGGATACAACCACAAAAGCTATGAAAAATTCAATTAAAGATTCGTTTCTATATCAGCACAGCACAGGCTCGCACCAAGTGAAGACACTTGCGCAAGCGTTCGGGGAAGGCTGTGCCGGAGTGGGGGAATTGGAAGTTGGTAATCATTAATTAATTTATCAATATTTTCTAAGGTAATGTTTTCTATTATAAAACTATTCATTTTTTGTTTTTGCATTTCTGCATTAACTTGTAAAGGCCAGTTAATTTACCAAAAAAGTTTTTATGAAAATGAAAGCTCACATGCAAGAGGAGTCATTCAAACTTCAGATAGTTGTTTTTTAATATATGGCATGACAAAATCATTGACCACTTCAGATGGTAAAGGTTTAGTAATGAAGGTGGATGCATCAGGCAATTTATTATGGGCTCAGAAATTAGGCACAAATATCTTGTTTGCTAATTCATCTACTGTAAGAGTAATTGAAAAGGATGGTTATGTTTATGCGTTGACACAGTGCAGTTATAATTTTAAAGAAAGTGTTCTCTTATCTAAAACAAAGCTACACAGTGAGAAGCTTTCTGGGAGGGGGTTAAACTTATCTGATTATCCTTCTGGCATTTATATGCTGCAACTTACAACGGGTACTTCAGTTCAAACTATTAAATTGATAAAACAATGAAAGCAAAAAAATATTTAATCACGATTTTAATTTTGGTTACTGGCAACTTACTAAATGCACAAATTCAGTGGAGCTATCATTGTGGCAGTAATCAAGTTGAAGAGTTATCAGGTATAATTACCGATGATGCAGATAATAGTTACTTGGCCGGTGGTTTTCAAGGCGATAAAATAATATTTGGAAATGATACACTTTGGACAAGCGGAATAAATAATGCAGTTCTAGCTAAATTTAATTCATCCGGCAACAGATTGTGGGTAAAGAGATTTAGCGGCACTGGCTTTGCCGTAGAAGGTCTTCACTATGATAAAACTTCAAATACAATAATTATTGGTGGTGGCTTTTCATCATACATTATTTTAGGCTCGGATACTCTCTATAACTCTAATGGAGGATGTTTCGTATCAAGGATAGATACAGCTGGCAATGCAATTTGGGCAAAACAATTTAAAGCAGGTTTGTATTTGCATACGACAGACACATTCGGAAATATTTATGCTGTTGGATATACCGGTTCGGTTGTTTCAATTGATACATTGTCAATTCAGCCTGGAGTTTTTATAATAAAATTAGATTCCAACGGAAATGTACTTTGGGCCAAAAAAATGTTTAATGTTTTTGGATCATTTAATAATCTGTGGAAAGTTACACCAAATGCTCTAAAAGTATTTAACAACGAAATTTATTTAGCGGCTAATACGGTAGGAGATACAATAACAGTTGATACCACAAATTATTTTCCACTCGATAGTAACAGTGGTGCGCTGATGAAATTTACCAATGATGGAAATTTGATTTGGATGAAAACTTTTGGACCTGATGTATTTGCACAGGATGTAGGCATTGATGCATTTGGGAATTGCTACTTACCAGGTGGATTTAAAGGCACAATTCATTTTGAGAATGATTCCATTTCATCACAAGGTGTTACAATTAATGATGGAATGTATGCTAAGTATGACAGCACCGGTCATTTTCAATGGGTTAAACAGTTACATGCAACAGGTGGAGCTGGTTTTGGAAAACTGGCAATGAATAGTGATGGCAATGCTTATATCATTGCCCGTATGATAAGTGGTAATGCTATGTTTGGTAACATTAGTATAACTTCATCAGGAACTATGTCAGCAGTTGATAACTATGTTGCCCGCTATAATTCATCAGGTGATTGTATTGGAGTTGAGCAATTAGGTATTACTCCGGGTGGAGGATTTGGTAATATTGACAGAGACAATAATGATAATGCTATTGCTACCGGTTTTTATCAAAATTCTATTACACTTGGCAGCACTACTTATGGATGCTTTGGCGGGAACGATATTGCCATAGCAAAGCTTGCTGCCATAACAGGCACCCATGAAGGCAAGGCGGCACATAACCAACTGCTCATATACGCCAACCCCAACCAGGGCAAATGCAACATAACAGTTCCTGATGAATTTAAGAATGATAAAAACCTAACGCTTAGCATATATGCAAATGATGGCAAACTCATACAGCAAAAAACACTTTCCATGGCAGGTGATAAAATAAAACTCAACTTAGAGGCAGAGGCTAAGGGGCTTTATAATGTTAGCCTTAGTAATGGGTTAAAGAGTTATAGCGGGAAGATTGTTTTTGAGTAAAAGATTTTAACTCACGCAGGTGTGGTAAAAAGTTGAATCAAATACTGTTGTTATTTTTTGAGGCCAATAAAACGGCACGCTGATCTTTTTCACACTGCTGCAGCATTCTAATTTTTCATTTTGCAATCACTTCATCTGTAAAAATCCATGCAGGCTTCCCTTCAGCAGGATGGCCTGCCGGGCATACACCATGATTGAATGCTTTTATGATTATGCTGTTAAATTTATCAGCAGGGCACAATACTTTATAGTGAATGATGCTTCCTCCAGTTGCTCGTTTTTCTTCTGTTACAGCAGGCTTTAATGTTGCTATAGTTTTGTTTTTATCCGTAAAATAAAAAACAACATTGTCAGGCCTGAATATCCATGATTCAGATAGCTCAAGAAACCGGGTTTCAATTTCTGTTACTTTGGGTTTTTCCTTTATTGGAACCGTTATCTCAAAGTTATCGCTTTCAAAACCCACCCAGCATGAATTTAATCGGGTAGTCATAAATTGTGGATTTTCAATTTTTCCATCAGCAAGCGATTGCTTATTCACATCGGGATATTTTGTTGAAGGTTGTTTCAATAAATGATACTGAGCATTCTTAATTTTATTGTTGATGAATTTATAATTCACCGGTACTATGAAATTTGTATCACCATAGCCGGCCTGCATTTTTTTTAACTGCGCTGTAAGTTCATTTTTTACATGGGTATATTGAGGGTTATTATAAACGCTCATCATTTCATTCGGATCCTTTTGCAAGTCGAACAATTCCCACTGGTCAATATCGTAGTAATAGTGAATGAGCTTATACTTTTCTGTTCGTATGCCATAATGCCTTTTCACAGCATGCTCACCGGGATATTCGAAATAGTGATAATAGGTTGCTGTGCGAAGACTTTGGCTGGTATCCAAATAATTGGCAAATGAAAGTCCCTGCATACCGGCAGGGTAATTAATACCCAATCCAAGCAGCATTAGGAGCAAAATCAATATTCATTAGTAACTGATCGTTAACAGTGCCTGCTTTTATTTTTGCAGGATATTGAATGAGCAAGGGCATGCGGTAACTTTCATCATACATAAAACGCTTGTCAAACCAGCCATGCTCGCCAAGAAAAAATCCCTGGTCCGATGTATATATAACAATTGTATTTTCAATGAGATTATGCTTCTCAAGATAATCAAGCACATCACCAACCTTATCATCTACTGTTTTAATGGTAGCCAGGTAATCGTTAATATACCTTCTGTACTTCCATTTGGCCAGGTCTTTACCGGCTGGCACTTTATCATAGTAGGATTTATTCCGGACAGCATAAATGCTGTCGTAATTGTGCTGTTCTTCTTTACTCAATCGTCCAAAATCTACCCGGTAATTATTTTCATCAGCAAGTTTATTATACATCTTAAGGTCCGCTGCAGGCTCAAGATCCTTGGCTACAGTCATTTTCTGGCTCCCGGCAGCATCAGCACGGTTACTGTATTCGTCATAAAAATTTTGTGGTAATACAATTGTTGCTGTGTCGTAGTGCATGGCATATTTTAATTCGGGCAACCATGGACGGTGAGGAGCTTTGTTTTGAATCATTATAAAAAATGGCCGCGTAGTATCGCGCTTATTCATCCAATCAATAGCGCCATCGGTTATAATATTTGTAACATAACCCTGCTCACGAATTTTTTTTCCGTTCTCAATAAAATCAGGATTAAAATATTCGCCCTGCCCCGGCAGAATCTTCCAGTAGTCAAACCCTGTAGGATCGCTTTTAAGATGCCACTTACCTACTATAGCTGTTTGATATCCTGCATGGCGTAAATTTTTTGGCAGCGTAACGCTTGATGAATCAAACACCACTTCGTTATTCACCATGCCGTTAACGTGCGATAACTGCCCGGTTAAAATGGTTGCACGGCTTGGGCCGCAAACAGCATTGGTGCAAAAGCAATTGGTAAAACGCACTCCGTTTTTAGCAATACGGTCAATTTGTGGTGTTTGATTGATAATTCCTTCATAGCAACTGATAGCCCTGCAGGCATGGTCATCACTCATGATGAAAATAATATTCGGACGTTTTGAATTTTGCTGTGCATTAGCATTCATGTTCCAAATAAGGAATGATATGATTACTGCTATAAAAAGCTTGACCTGCATGTGGCGCATAGGGCGATGCTACGAAATAAATTTGTTATTTGTTTGGAGGATGGAAATTGGATATTGGATATTGGATATTGAGTATTGGATATTGGCAATTGGCATCAAACTATTATTATTAGCTTAGCCGTAATTGTAAACATCAATGCATAAAATTAAATGTGTATTAAAATTTTTTTCTATAAAATTAATTTTCTGAAATGATGAACCTAAGTTACATTATCAATCAGTTGGGCGAAGAGCGCGAAGAATATTACAATGCCGTAAGCCCGCCAATTATACAAACCAGCAACTTTGTTTTCAATACTGTTGCGCAAATGCAAAAGGCATTTACTGATGAAAAAAAATACAGGCTTTATACCCGTGGTAATAATCCAACCACAGAAATGCTGTGCAAAAAAATTGCAGCGCTGCAGGGCACTGAAGATTGCCTGGTGCTTTCCAGCGGTGCTGCCGCCATAAGTGTTGCTGTGTTATCGCAACTCAAAGCCGGTGATCATGTACTATGCGTGGAGCATCCATACAACTGGGCTTACCAGTTGTTTACTGCATTCCTTCCGCGTTATGGAGTTACAACAACTTTTGTTAACGGAAGCGATCTTAAAAATTTTGAGAATGCATTGCAGCCTAACACCCGGCTCATTTATCTCGAAAGCCCTACCACCATGTTTTTTGAGTTACAGGATTTAGAAGCGGTGTGCCAGCTTGCAAAACAAAAAAACATCCTTACGATAATTGATAACAGTTACTGTTCACCTGTTGGTCAGCATCCTGAAAAATACGGAGTTGATCTGATCATAAATTCTGCCACAAAATATATTAACGGTCACAGCGATGTTGTGGCCGGTATCATATGCGGAAGTCATGCCATGATCGAAAAAATTTACAAGAACGAATATCTGAATTTTGGGGCTATCAGCTCTCCTTTAAATTCATGGCTCATGCTGCGCTCGTTGCGCACCTTACCATTGCGTTTACAGCAATCATCAGCAAGCGCTCAAAAAATAATTTCATTTTTAGAAACACATCCAAAGGTGGAACGCATCTATTACCCGTTTCATCCATCGCATCCGCAATATGAACTTGCCAAGAAACAAATGCTCATGCCTATGGGCATGTTTTCAATTGTATTAAAAACCAGCGACAGAAATGCTGTCATAAAATTCTGCGAATCCTTAAAATATTTCCTGATGGCTGTAAGCTGGGGCGGACATGAATCGCTGATCATACCTGCATGTGCCTTTGCTGATGACAGTGGTTACCCTGTTGGCTTCATTCGTTTTTATATCGGGCTGGAAGAAGCTGATGTGCTGATTGGTGATTTAGATAATGCACTAAAACTGATTTAATAATTGCTGCACTTGTGTAATTCAGATTTAAAATGCTTGAAATAAATTTTGGAGATTTCCCCGTACTCGAAACCGAACGGTTTGCATTAAAGCGAATAGTTGCAGCTGATGCACTTGCCATTTTTGAAATGCGTAGTGACAATAAGGTGATGAAATACCTGGACAAGAAAAAGTTCACCACAATTGATGAAGCCTATGCTATGATTGACAGGATTGATAATTCCTTCAATAACAATGAAGGCATTACCTGGAAAATTACTTACAGAAACAGCGAAGCTTTACTGGGCACTCTTGGTTTATGGCGCATTGAAAAGGAACACCACCGTGCTGAAATAGGCTACACGCTGCATCATCCATATTGGTCGCAGGGAATAATGAAAGAGGTTTGTGCTGTTGTTTTGGATTATGGATTTAATGTTTTAAATCTTCACAGCATTGAAGGCCAGGTAAACCCTGCCAACGAAGCTTCCATAAAACTGCTTGAAAAGTTAGGATTTGTGCGCGAAGCCTACTTCAGGGAAAATTATTTTTATGACGGTAAGTTTTTTGACACAGCCATTTATTCGCTCTTAAAAAAGTAGCTTAGCTTATGCATCTGATGTATTCTTTGAGTATTTAATAGTCAATTCAACTTTATAAAAAACAAAAAACTCCTTCAGCATCAGCCGAAGGAGTTTTTGATTTAATAGTTATACCAGGTTAATGTGATACAGAAACTTTAGTGTAAGATGACTGACCATTAACGGTAAGGCGAATTGTATAAATACCATTAGCCAATTCAGAAGAATTAAAGTCAACCTTTTGTACTCCGCTGCTTAAATGAGCATTTACCAATTGTGATTGAACGCTTCCTGTTGAATTAATAACATCAATAACAACATTTGAAGCCGACTTCAGGTTGAACTGCAATGCAGCAATTGTACTTACAGGATTAGGATATGCACCAACTGTTACTGATGCTGCGTTATCATTAATTCCGCTTGGCTGAATTAAAGTGATAACAGCATTGTTAGTTGTAACAGGTGAGTTGAAATCGAAATAGATGTTTGCAAAATCGCTGATCTGGTGTCCTGCTGCTAAACCATTAATAGCTTTAATACGGTAAGTTACATAACCGTGGCTTTGAGGTTCATTTGTAGTTGCATCAGGTAACTGAATGTTTAAGAACTGATAAGTAACTACATTACCATTACGGTTTACTTTTGCATTATGGCTTGAGCCTGAATATTCATAGGTACTCCAGTCAACATCATTGCTAAGCTCATCAACCACAACAATATTCTGTGCAGGAGCTGTACCTAAATTCTGGAAGTTGATGGTATATTCAATACTCTGGTCAGGATTAACGGTAGATACCAACTGGTAAGCAGGATCAGAATAATTGGTTTGAACAGCAAGCTTATTGTTCGGATCCCATGAACCTACTACAGTTTGATGAACCGTATCAATATTGTTGCTCATATCAATATCGCTGCCGGTAACAGGAGTAACCATTGCGCTTTGAACAACATTGGTTCCAATCACATATCCTGTTGAAGCATCAAAGTCAACCCAGATATATTCACAGTCACCGGGATTGATAACACCAAGATTCCAGGTTAATGTATGAGTAACTGTATTGTTGCTTGCTGCTGCAGGACTTGCCCAGTCATGTTAAACCTCCATCATAGTTCATAACCAGGGTTGCTGCAACAGGAGTTACTCCAATATTGCAAACCTCAAGATCATACCAAGCAGGGAAGCCCGGAGTTATAGTAGTATGCGGATCGATAGAAACACTAAGGTTCTGTGTTCCGGGAGGTATATTTAAACCGAAGTTATTATTTCCATAGGTATTTCCGGCAGTAGTAGCATTAACTATAATGCTTGATGGAGTTGTTAAAGCATAAGGTGCATAATTACCTGTTGGCGTATAAGAAACTGTGTAAGTACCTGTAGGTTTATATATACTGAACTGGCCATTTGCATTTGAATATGCCCATGATACCCCGATCTGAACCGGCTGATATGGTATTCCATATTCACCTGCATCCATAATACCGTTGGTATTGGCATCAATGAAAATTGTACCTGAAATAATAACGCTATTGGCAGCAACACCAAAATCAAATCCACAAATTGTATCATTAGCACCAATGGTAACTGTATAAAATCCGCAACCGCCCGAATCATTAGGAACTGTTAATGAATTAGGAAACTGGGTACAGTAATAAATGTAATAGGTTCCGGGTTGCACATTAAAAGTATAATTGCCACCTGGTGTAGTTGTGAATGTTTGTTGTATACCATTGCCATATAACATAACTACCTGGCCTGAGAGTCCGTTTTCTGCAGAATCCAAAATTCCATTTTGATTCAAATCACCAAAAACATTTCCGCAAAGCACTGATGAGCCACCACCTGCGCCATTTACAATCACTGTATCGCAATAAGTTGCACAAACAGTACCAAGGGCAGTATAGGTAGTAACGCATACACCATACACACCCGGATTAGCATAAGTATGAACCGGATTTAATTGTGTAGAAGTAGTGCCATCACCAAAATTCCATAATACAGATGCATACGTTCCGCTGAATGTTCCATAAAAATTAACAGGACCTCCAGAAGGACTCTGATAGTAATAATAGTAGGCAGAGCATGTTCCTCCGCCACCGCCAACAGTATAGCACAGGTATTGGCTGCACTGGTTAGCATCAATGATGTTAACGCAATACTGGCCCGGAGTATTTACGGTTATGGTTTGAGTATTTGCACCGTTATTCCAAATGTAGGAATAAGGTGGTGTGCCACCATTTGCTGTTACCGTTAGAGTGCTCATTAAGGAATCATAAGCAAACGTTCCTGTAATCGTGCAAGGAGTAAGGTAAACATACTGGCAGCTGGAATCAGAACATCCTGTAGATGTAACTATGGTGTAGCAAACCGTATACGGTCCTGAACCGGTATAGGTATGCGTAACCTGAGTTCCGGTACCTGTTGTTCCGTCACCAAAGTTCCATGTGGCTGTTGTAATATTGCCACTTGAAACATATGATGAATCATAAAATGTTACAACGCCTCCTGGTGATACCGTATAACTGAATCCGGCACCACAGAGAAATTGTGCATTCGCTTTGGTACTAAAAGCAAAAATACTTGCTACTACAGCAACCAAAGCAAACGTGCTCCGTGTTAATTGATAAATTCTTTTCATGTTATTATTAGTTTTAAAGTTCATGACACAAAGAAGCTTTCTTTAATTGGACAGCTAAAATCATAATTAAGGAATTCTTACGCTGTCAAGTATGCATTTTATATATCATACATTCGCAACTTTTTATTTTTTATCAGCAATTTCAACATTTTCAGGCCATCTTCTAATACCATTTTTATAGATATTTTTAAAATAATATTACGCACCTGAATTAATAATCCGTTGCAGGCTTTTAATTACTTGTTTTTAAGCGAATATGGAGGAGGGGCCGGCAGGCTGATTCCCTGCGTTTTTAAGTCCTCAAGTATTTGATTTATAGCAACCTGTAATTGCTGATCAGTACCGGCATATTCAGTTGCAGGATCATTATCAACAACAATATCCGGATCAACACCATAACCTTCGATAATCCAGTTTTTACCTTCTGTATCGTAAGGCGCAAACTCAGGCCTGTTTAAATAGCCACCATCAATAATAGGAAGCGAACCTCTGATACCTACTACACCACCCCAGCTGCGTTTGCCTATAACCTTACCCATTTTGTATTTCTTAAAACGGTATGGAAACAAATCGCCATCACTTGCTGAATACTCGTTGATCAGCACCACTTTTGGTCCTACTATCATCTGAAATGGATTAGAATATTGTACAGTATTTCTTGCAATGCTGATCATGGCAAGTGATCTATTCAGTCTTTCAATTATCATCGGTGAAACATTACCACCGCCATTACCCCTGTCATCAATAATTAAAGCCTTCTTATTTAACTGTGGGTAAAAGTGCTTGATAAATTCATTAAGTCCCTCAACGCCCATGTTGGGAATATGCAGATACCCCACCTGTCCCTGAGTTGCATCGCTAACTGTCTTAATATTTTTATGCACCCAGTTGTAATAGTATAATTCACTTTCATCACTAATTGGTGTAACCAATACATTGCGGGCACCGTTTTCTGATGCTGAACTATTTATTTTCAGTTCAACCTGTTTGCCAGCCATATTTACCAGCGATGAAAAAATATCATTCATGTTATTGGTAGATACACCATTAACAGCTACTATATAATCGCCATTCTTTGCGTTTACACCTATTTCAGTTAACGGTGAACGGCCTTTTCCTGTCCAGTTTTCGCCATCTAAAATCCTGGTAATCCTGTAATATCCTGAGCCATCTCTTTCTACCTCAGCACCCAATAATCCCATTGGTATCCGTTCAGCAGCTGGTTTATCGCCCCCACCCACATAGGCATGGCCAACATTTAATTCGCCAATCATCTCACCTATGATATACGATAAATCAGCGCGATGATTTACATACTTCACTAATGGGTTGTATTTATCATACATGGCCTGCCAGTTAACTCCATGCATGTTGGCATCATAAAAGAAATATTTCATTTGCCTCCAGCATTCATTGAAAATCTGCTTCCACTCGGCTTTGCGATCAACCCACACTTTCATATCACCTGTATTTGTTGATTCTTTCAAATCCAGTTTTCCTTTAGGCAAATCAATCACATAATAATTTTTATTGTTGATCACGAGCATCTTTTTTAAATCGGCTGTAATCTCATAACCATCAATCTCTCCTAAATCTGTTTCCTTTTTTTCCTTTAAGTCAAATAGTTTGAGTGAGGTTTTATTATCTGTATATCCGCGCTTTAAATAGTACACCGAATTATCAACTACTGTAATTCCAAAATAACCCGATACTGCAATCGGCAATACTGCAATACGATTTTCAATTCCATCCAGGTCAATTTTTACATCAGGTGTTTTCGGCTTAGACTCCTCTGCTTTTGGCTGGTCTTTCGATTTCTCATTTTTGCCTTTGGCTGACTTTGCAGTGTCCGATTTTTGTTCGCTTATTTTTACCTCATCATTTTTTGGTGCAAAAGGACTTGGTGTGTTTTTAGCAAGCGTGACAAAATAAATTTTGCTCATATCCGTGTAAGCATGATTCCATTCTGTGTTGCTGTAAACGGGATTAAAATCTCTGTCAGAAACAAAAAATAAATATTTGCCATCATTACTAAACATGGGGCTGTATGAATCATACCAGTCGCTGGTTATTGGAGTGCGCTTTTTAGTCGCTATCTCAAACAGGTAAATCCTGCTTTTCGATGCAGGTTCAGAATTGGTATACACCACCCATTTGTTATCAGGTGAAAACCAGAAGTCGTTTATTTCTCCTGCTTTACCTGTATCAATAACCGTTACTTCTTTAGAGCTAACATCTACAAACTGCAGGCGCTTTTTCTGATCATTCCATAATAGCTTTTTGCTGTCGGGCGACCATGTTAAACCATACTTATACGTATCAGCATTTTTGGTAATAGCTGCAGCGGGTGCCAAACCATTTTGTTGCTGGATATATATTTCATCTTCTCCGGTTGCGTCACTTATAAAAGCAATTGTTTTTCCATCGGGTGACCATAGTGGTGCCCGATCATGTGCAGCTGATGTTTTGGTTAAGTTGCGGGTAATACCACTCTTGGCAGGTACTGTAAAAATATCACCGCGGGCAGTAAAGAGCAGACGGCTGCCGTCAGGCGAAATCGTGGAATTTTCAATAAATTTATTTCCATCAACCATTTCATTACGTCCGGTTGCAAAATCATCAGCTATAGTGATGCTTACTTTGTTGGCAGTTTCAGTTTTAAGATCGAATACATAAATGTAGCCTCCGTTTTCAAAAACAATTGCATCATTGCCCAGTGAAGGCCATTTGATATCAAATTCAGTGAAGTTGGTAACCTTACGGATTTGTTTAGTAGTTAAATCATAGCAGAACAAATTCATGATTCGCTCGCGGTCGCTGCAGAAATAAATTTTATTGCCTGTCCACATCGGAAAAATATCCTGCGAAATATTGTTAGTGATGTTTTCAATTTTTTTGGTATCGAAATCATAAATCCATACATCATCGGCCATACCGCCTTTATAATATTTCCATGTGCGGAACTCACGGAAAATTCGGTTGTATGCAATTTTCTTTTTGTCGGCACTATAGCTGATGTTACCTCCGCTTGGCAAAGGCAGTTCATCACTTAAACCTCCGCTGGTATGTGCAACAAACAACTGTCCCTTAAAATCATTGAATGTTTTTTTTCGCGAGCGATATACGATGCTTGAATCATCGCGCCAGGTCATCACAATATTATTTGGACCCATACGATCGCTCACATCATCACGGCCCAGTGTAGCTGTGTAGGTTAACCGAACAGGAACTCCGCCTTCGGCAGGCATTTTATAAACCTCGGTATTGCCATCGTACTGTCCTGTAAATGCAAGTGTTTTTCCGTCAGGCGAATAACGGGCAAAACATTCGTAACCCACATCGTTAGTTATCTTACGAGCCATGCCACCATTGCGTTGCACGGTGTATAAATCTCCGGCATAAGTAAAAGTAATTCCGTTTTGCGAAATGGACGGAAAACGCAACAGCCTTGCCTCTTCAGTTTGTGAATAAGCAATAGATGAAACACTGATTGCAGCAATCAGTAAGCATATTTTGTAAAGGTTTGTCATAAAATTTTTGGATTTGAGCGAACGAAAATAGAAAATGACCTGACATTTAAGGCAGATTAGCAATCTTTTAACCAGCTGTTTTATGATTGACGGTAATTGCAAAAATTGAGAAAAGACATAGCTTATAGCTTGCTACAATTTTGTGCATTTGGTTGGTGAAAAAAAGACCGACCAAAAGCACAATGACGCTGTTGACAGGAGCATATCACCGCGAATACTTTTTCTCCATCTTTTTCCAGTGCAGGAATTTATCCAATAAAAGCAAACCAAGCACCACATTCATCATGATGAAAATATTAATGATGGCCGGGGAAATTATTTTTGAAAAATCGAAATCTAAATTCCAGTTGATGGGTGAAGATGAATAACTCCATTGTGTTTGCATTAAAACATAAATCAATAGTGCACCTAATGTTCCGACAAAGAAAAATCCGATAGATTTGATTATACGCAGGTCAACCGTGGTTTTAAGTGGAGTTACAGGAACAGCGGCATTAATTGCATCCATCACATTCATGGTAAAACGCATAGAAGGCTCTTCCAATTCGGCAGATGAAATCAACTGGTGTGCCTGCAAAAGTTCATCATACTTTTTCCTGACAGCAGCATCTGTTGCAAGCAATTTTTCAAAATCTTTTCTTTCCTGTTCTGTGCAGGTTCCGTCAATGTAATTCCAGATTTGCTCTTCCATTTTTTGATTTACAATTTACGTCCTTCGACCCTGCCTTACGTCAGGCAAGGTTCGCTAAGCGTGACTCAATTTACGATTTGCTAAAGAAGTTCTTTTACCTCTTCTTTTAATAGTACTTCTAATTTTTGTTTTAACCTTAACCTGGCGCGATGCAATTTTACTTTTGCATTGTTAGGTTCTATATTCATTATTTCTGCAATTTCTTCAAGCGATTGTTCATTCTGATAAAACAAAGTTATAACAGTTGCATCATCTTCAGCTAATGAATTTATGGCTTTGTTCAGATAAACAGCTTTCGATTTATTTTCAAAACCATCATCGCCATCGGTTGCAATTTCATTTGCAGCACTGTTTCCGAAGCCTTCATCATCCACAGAAACCATATCCAGCCTTTTCTTTCGGTTGTAAACCATCGCAGTATTGAAAGTGATTCGATATAGCCATGTAGAGAATTTGGCAGTACCCTGGAAGTCTTTCAATGCTTTGAACGCCTTTACGAATACATCCTGTGCAATTTCTTCAGCTTCTTCCCTGTTCTTCACAAACCTTAAAGCCAGCGTAAACACATAACGCTGGTGCCGTTTGATCAGATCGGCATAAGCGCTGCGGTTACCTTTTAAAACTGACTGTATCAGTTCACTGTCCGAAGCTTTGGGTTGCATACTGTATGTAAGATGCAGGTTTTTATGTTAAGGTTACACTTAATTTAGAAATTTTGCAATGGGAGTATTAGGGTATTATGAAATTCGGATAAACTGGCATATGGATATATGGCAAAGGCTTTAAGTTGGTAAAGGTCATGCGGACGAAGGTCAGCATCTAAACTGATTTTGCGTGCCTCTACCGATAGATGCTGACCTTCGTTAGCGTGACTTAGCACCCTTTGCTCATTACCCCCTGTAAGATTTTTTTTTCATCAACCTGTAACCTCGTTTGAAAACCTGTAGTCATAGTTTCAAATACCCAATAAATTGAATCTTTAACATTTAATACTTAATACTATGATTGGTGAATTAATTCCTATTTTTATTTTCCTTGGAGCCTTTGCAATGGTTTTCGGATTGCGCTACCTGACTAATAAAGAAAACATGGCCATGATTGAACGTGGCGTAACACTTCCAATGCGTAAAAACAATCCGTTTGGTGCGCTTAAATTTGGCTTACTACTGATGGGTTGCGGCCTGGGCTTATTTCTTGCCTGGTTGCTGCACAATTATTCATTTCAGAATGTACAGCATGAGGAAGCCATTTATTTCAGCCTTATTGGCATTGGTGGTGGTCTTGGCTTGCTGATAAGCTACCTTATTGAATCAAAGAAGAATAATGAGAAGTGAAGTAATCACAACCATTATTTTCTGATTGACAGCTATAACAACTAACATTCTTAAACAGTAATTGTGTAATGCAACACCCGATGCATTGAAGTTTAGCCATTACAACAGCATTAAATAATTCAATAAGTATTGATTGCTGTCATAGCATTATTCAATAATGCTTTTCAAATTTACATAGAGCAATAGAAAGCAAATTTTAAAATGCTCTGTTCTATGAAAAATTTAAATTGGATAGTATTCGCAACTTTGCTGATTATTAGTTTTAAAGGGGCAGCACAAATTCCGAATAATGGTTTTGAAAACTGGTATAACTCAGGAAATCATATCAATCCTGAAGGATGGTGGACTCCAAATGACCCTGGCAGTGCCGGAACGTTTTTTCCTGTAACCCGATCAACAGATCACTTTCCGGCTTCAACAGGTAATTATTCCATACGTCTTGAAAATAATATATCATTATTACCGGCATGGACTGCTTACGGAATTACATGGACAGGTGATTTTAACGGCAATAATTTTCCGGTGTTTGCAATTACCGGTCACCCGCAATCATTGTGGGGATATTATAAATTTTTACCACAGGGTAATGATACTTTTGAAATTCACATCAGGATTTACAAAAATGGAGTGGATGTATCAGGCGGTTATTTTAAAACAGCAGCAGCAGCCCCTTCATGGACATCGCTTCAAATAATCTTCAGTACATACACTGATGCTGACAGTGCAAGAATTATGATTTCGGCATGTTATGACAATGATGCACCTGTGCCGCATGGCAATTCGGTATTGTATATTGATAACCTTAGTTTTGATAATTTAATTACATCGGTTAATGAAATTCAACCTGGCGTTGTAAAGGTGTATCCGAATCCGGCAAACAAATCGTTTACAGTTAAATTCAAAGAAGATTTTGTAGCCACACCTGATTTAAAATTATATAATACTGAAGGAAAATTGCTGCTGCAGCAACGTATTTTAACTACATACTATCCTGCAACAGTTAATGTGGCTGAATTGGCTGCCGGTATGTATGTGCTTGTTATTAAAGTTGATGAGCAGGTAATCTGCCAGGAAAAAATTGTTGTGTATAAATAGCAGCTGATACAACATATTTTGAACGTCCTTAATTTTCTCAAAGATGAATAACAGGCCACACTCACCCCTCACCCTGAAGGGTGCAAACGCACGAAGACTCCCATTAGAGTTAGCAGGCAGTCAGGGGTGTTGCCTGGCAATAAAACTATCCTAATAAGAAATTTAAATAAGCACTTAATCTGGTATCTTTAAGACCACGTTAACAATATTTGCATCATGTCACATCTTCCGTCATTCACCGAAAGCGATCTGCAGGCTTATTACAGGCGGGTAGATTTAATTAATCAAACTGCTCAGCAAATCATAAAAGATTTTGAATGGTATGGAATGGTAATTAAATTTTCAGGCCATGAAGAAAATGCCTATAACGAACTCTACAGGCAGATAGCTCCTGAAATAGAAAAGCTGCTTAACACAAATTCAGAAAAACTTATGGAAGTACTTTACAGGATAGATGTGAATGAGCAGAAAGTGGAAGATGCAGTGGCAAAGGCAGGTGCCAGAAATATCAAAACTTCAGAAGCACTAAGTGAATTAGTAATTCAACGTGAGTTGCAAAAAGTGGTTACCCGAAATTATTTTAGCGGGAGGCTTTAAGCCATCTTCAACTAATCATTAATACGGCCAGAAATGGATTTCTTAGGTGAAAAGGAGCTGATCTGAATATTAAAACAATCCGTGTAACTCAGCATTAATTTTGTTAACGATTGCTCCAAGATCTTCCTGGTTATCGGCAAAATTAATTTCATCAATATCAATAATAAGCAGCTTTCCCAGGTCGTATTCAGAAATCCATGCTTCATAACGTTCGTTCAAACGCTTAAGATAATCAAGGCGTATGTTATCTTCATAAGTGCGTCCGCGTTTCTGAATCTGGTTAACCAAAGCAGGTACACTGCCCCGAAGATAGATCATCAAATCAGGAGGCTTTATAAAACTAGCCATTAATTGAAACAATTCCTGGTAATTCTGAAAATCGCGGCTGGTCATTAAACCCATGGCATGCAGGTTGGGAGCAAATATGTATGCGTCTTCATAAATAGTACGATCCTGGATAACCGTTTTTGTATTTTTCTGAAATTGCACCACCTGCCTGAAACGCGAGTTGAGAAAATACACCTGCAGGTTAAAAGACCACCGCTGCATATCTTCATAAAAATCTACCAGGTAAGGATTATTGTCCACCGCTTCGAAGTGCGGTTCCCATTTAAAATTCTTTGCAAGTAAAGTGGTAAGTGTTGTTTTACCGGAACCGATATTACCGGCAATTGCTATATGCATTCCCATGAGAACAAAATGAGATTAACGAAAATTAGGATTTCAAAAATTTTTACGAATTAAACGCAAAGATTCTGAAAAGCGAACATTTTCTTTTGAACATTATTTAAAGAATTCTTAAAAATCAATTTACAGCTATGATCATACTCTTAATAGCGCAAGCATTTGCTTGTGCTGAACCCAACCTGGTAAATAACGGGAGATCCCCGATGACAGGACATGCAATGAATCATTTTTGATTGTTATCATTTTTTGAGGTTTAGAAAGCACGCAATAGCGCAAGCATTTGCTTGTGCTTCATCCACGACTTACTCAATTAAAATTAAATCTATAAGCCCTAATTCTCCACAATAATTTTTTGCACTTGAGTATAAATAATCCTGTGGCTGTTCAACAAATCCTTCCTTAACGGGGTTATTATGTATATAGTCAAGTTTTTGCTGCAACAAGTGGTTACTGTCTAAAACAATCGGGTGATTGTGCTGCTGCCATAACTGAAAATCATTGTTATTACCATTCTTTCTTCCTGCTCTTTCCATCATCCACACTAGCCACACTTTTCTGCTTTCACTGGGATGCTCTTTTATTGCTTGCTTCAACTTTGTTGATGTAAATCTTTTAAAATCGCGCATTATATTTTCCAGCTTATTGCCGCGACTGCCAATAATTAAATGTACATGACTGGTCATAATGCAATAGGCATATAAATCTAAATCCTTTTTATCCATACAATATTTCATGCTGTCAATTAAGATATCCTTATATACCCTCCGGATAAATAAATCAATCCAGTGTATCACAGCAAAACTTACAAAGTATAATTTGTCGTTATCTCTGAATTTATATTTCCTACTCATTTTTTTAGCTCAGCAATTCTAAAAAAAATTATTCGCTCGCATTATAGCACAAGCAAATGCTTGCGCTATTTGAAGTTTCCTACTCATTTTTTATTTAGCTGAGTAATTCTAAATAACTATTCTTTCGCATTAAAGCACAAGCAAATGCTTGCGCTATTTACAGCTATTGACAATAAGAATATTTTTTCAGAAGGAATAAATTTCAAGCTTATCTTCTTTTTTCAAGTACAACCTGTTCTGCTCCATCCGCACCACCTGTGCGCCTTTTAATTCGGGCAGTTCCAGCTTTTTTTCAAAACCATTGGTTACATCCCTGCTGTAGATGATCTGTGCATTCAAATATAAAACCAGGTTGCCCCTGGCCTGGAAGTTTTCATCGCAATTCACCTGCACACTGCGAAAGTAATTTCCGAATTTATCAAACACATAAATAGTTGAATCAACATTGCGCATCAGTAACCAGGTATCTGTAGCAACCAAACTTTTGGGATTTAATGTACTTTGATTTAATGTTTGACTTAACGAGTTGCCGGCAAGCAGCTTATTCCCCTTCTGATCAATCTTAACCAATCGCTGATTTTGTTGATCGTAAATCCATAAGTTGCCGTCATCGGTAACGCAGGCCAGCCGCGGTAAACCAAGATCATGCTGGTAATTAAGATCCAGCTCGCCAATTAAATTTAAACGCGAGTCGAGCGTGCGAATTTTCAGAAACTCGGGCTGAAACAGCATTACTTTAAACGGATCAGTAGCATCAAGATAATTGATAGCACCTAAGTCTTTGTAATTATAGGTTTGTTGTAAATCACCATTCTCGTTATATTTTTTTATCTCACTCTTTTCGATGATGTACACATTACCCAGCTTATCTGTTGTAAAAAATTTGCCTTTGGTATCAATGGTTTTAATCAGTGTAACTTTTTGTGTTTGTGCAATGGAAAGTGAAGTAAAAAGAAAGTAAAAGCAAATCTGAACTTTTATAAAAAAAGAAAGATTGCTTCGTTCCTCGCAATGACGATTGACTGTGATCATGCCTGTACATTTAATTGTGTGAGAATTTCTTCAACAATCCTCCTGTGATTAGATAAGCGGGGCACTTTATGCTGTCCGCCCAGTTTATCTTTTGACTTAAGCCAGTTATAAAAAGTATAGGATGGCATGTTGCGCACAATTGGCAACCGCAATACTTTATCGTGATAGCGCTTGGCTTCATAATCAGAATTCAGCTCTTTTAATTTCTGGTCGAGATAATAAACAAACTCACCCATGCTGTTCGGTTGTTTTTCAAATTCAATTAACCATTCATGTGCACCATTTTCATTTTCGCTGAAGTAAACAGGTGCAGCAGTATAATCACGCACCACTGCATCTGTGCGATGGCAGGCAGCAGCTATTGCCCTTTCGGCATTTTCAATAATCATTTCTTCGCCAAATGCATTGATAAAGTGGGCAGTACGCCCTGTAATTTTTATCCTGTACGGATCTGTTGAAGTAAACGTAACCGTATCGCCAATCATATACCGCCATAAACCACCATTGGTTGAAATAAGCATGGCATAGTTCTTATTGGTTTTAACATCGCCCAGCGAAATGGCATTTGCTCCATCAAATCCCAAATGATTTTCTTCAATAAACTCATAATAAATTCCGTAATCAAGCATCAGCAGCAGTTCATCTGATGATGTTTGATCCTGTATTCCGAAAAATCCTTCCGATGCATTGTATGTTTCAAGATAATGCATGTTATCTTTTGGTATCAGGTGCCTGAATTGCTCTCGGTAAGGAACAAAGCTAACTGCACCATGAACAAATAATTCAAGATTGGGCCATATTTCAGTAATGTACTTTTTACCGGTAATTTGCAGAATGTATTTTAGTAAAACCAGCGTCCATGAAGGCACACCGCTTATGTTGGTTACATCTTCGCGTATGGTAATGTCGGCCATTTTTTTTATTTTCTCTTCCCATTCATCCATCAACGCAATTGAAAGCTCAGGTGTGCGGAACAGCTGAATCCAAAACGGAAGGTTTTGCATGATGATGGCAGAAAGATCGCCATAAAATGATTCGTTGCTGAAGGAATTGATTTGATGCGAACCGCCAAGTGATAAAAATTTGCCGCTGAATAAATTGGACTCAGGATTATTATTGAAGTATATAGAAAGCAAATCCTTGCCGCCTTTAAAATGGCAATCCTCCATACTTTCCTGTGTAACAGGAATAAATTTGCTTTTATCAGAAGTGGTACCTGATGATTTGGCAAACCATTTAACATCACTTGGCCACAATAAGTTTTGTTCACCAAGCATTAAGCGTTTTATGTAAGGCTTAAGGGTTTCGTAATCCTGCACCGGCACTCGCTGTCTGAATGCTTCGGCATTGTTTACTGCTGCAAAATCATGAAGCCGACCAAACTCTGTTTGCCTGGCTGCAGTAATTAGTTTACGCAATAATTCTTCCTGCACATCAAGCGGATATTTAACAAAAAGCTCAATCTGGTGAATTCGCTTTTTCATTATCCATGAGAAGAAAGAATTAATAATGGCCATAATTTATGATGTGCTGATTTATCGATGTGCTGATGTGCTGATTCATCGATGTGCTGATGTGCTGATAAGTTCGTTCTCCCCTATTTCCTTATTTTCCTATTTCCCTATTTCCTTATTTTCCTATTTCCATCCGCACCGTTTCTTGCTGCAATAAAATTAATTTTTTTTTAGAAATTCTTTTTGTGAAGATATTTTATTGTGCTGATGTTTAGCAAATGATTTTTGAAATGATATTTTTGAAACCAAATCAAAAGGTATGCTAAAAATTGTAAGAGCATTTTGTTTAATCATTGCAGTAACAACTTTTGATTCATCCTTATTGATGGCACAGGAAAAGCAGGAGAGTTGCCATTGCCCCGGAATGGCGCCAAAAGGCAAGGGTACATTCTATTTTACGTTTGGATATAATCTCGACTGGTTTACCAAAAGCGATATTCATTTTAAAAGCAACGGTTCAGGTAATTTTGATTTCAGGCTTTATGATGTAAAAGCAGTTGATCGCCCGGGATTGAAGAACATGCTTGAAGAAGACCTTACCATACCCCAATACAGTTACCGCATTGGCTATTGGTTAAACAATAAAAAAGATATCGGAATTGAAATCAATTACGATCATGTAAAATATGTAATGGTTCAAAACCAGGTGGTACGTATGAAAGGAACCATCAATGAAGTTTATTATGATAAAGACACGATGCTGGTACAACAATTTATAAAATATGAACACACCAACGGTGCCAATTATTTTATGCTTGAAGTGATCAAACGCTTGAATTTTCTGCATGCAAAAAATGAAAAGCACTGGCTGAGCGGAGTTTTTAAAGCCGGTGGTGGTGTAGTGGTACCCCGTTCAGATACCAATATTATGGGCCAGCATCGTAACGATACTTATCATGTGGCAGGTGTTGTATTGGGTGGTGAAGCCGGTTTGCGTTATGATTTTTTAAAACACTTTTTTTTGGAAACCACTTTAAAGCCCTGCTATGCTAATTACTTTAATGTGTATTTATATGGCGATGGAAGAGCCAGCCAGGACTGGTTTTCTATGGAATACATTTTTACGCTGGGCGTTCAGTTTCCGGCAAAGATTTTTTAACAATAATCGTATAGGTTTTATAGGTTTTTTCATGGCAGAGTCTCCTTCTCAGAAAAACAAAACAATGGAGGACTCTGCCAAAGGAGTAGCATCATTATATTTACCCCATGCCTGTAAAATAAAATTGTGTCGTGTCAGAGTCGTCCGCTTTGTTTACTTTTTAGAAGTGGACAGACTCTGACACTAAGAAATTGGCAGGTATAGTAACCGGATGACAAGATCATGATATCAATCATTTTTGATAGTTATCATTTTTTAGCTTTTATAAAGCTCATTATTTTGCCAAAGCAAAAAACGATTACTATTGCAAACCATCTACCGTGATTAGCATTACATTTTATATTATTATCCATTTAATTTTAAATTGTATTGCTTTACTGATACCAGCCGCTGAAACTTTTGCAGAGAGAAAAGAAAAAACTGATTACAATACATTTTTACTTAACGAAACAAAAAATCTGCAGTTACCCGGCATACGAACGTGGCTGCATTTTTTGCAGATCTAAGATGTAGCGATTGAAAGCAAAAAATGCAGCCTGAAAACTGACTCTCGGTTAAGAATTGAAATTTTTCCACTCCTATCTTTTAATTCTTAAACGGTTATACACTTACTCCATATAGTGTATCTTTATTGTAATTTAAGAATTCTACAACAATGAAAAATACTTGTCTCATTACTCTGCTGTTTGCAGGTTTCATAGTTAATATCTTAAAGAGCCAAAACCTGGTACCCAATCCAAGCTTTGAGGATACTATCAATTGCCCTGACGGGACATCACAAGTGACTAAAGCTAAATATTGGAATGACCTTTCTAACACTCCTGATTATTTTAATGCTTGTTCTATTATTTGGGAAGCGTCTGTGCCTGAAAATTTTGCCGGGTATCAGGACGCTCATACGGGAGTGGCGTATATGGGAATGTATTGCTACTCAACGGTTCAACTATATCGAGAAATTATTGGTGCCAATTTGCTAACCCCATTAACAATAGGTCAAAAGTATTATGTAAATTTAAAGGCATGCATGGGTTATAGACAATTTGGAGCCAATACTACTGCAGCTACAAACAAATTAGGGGTTTTATTAACAACACAAAATTTTACTTCTAATCCGCCACCGATTAATAATTATAGTCAAGTTTATTTTGATAGTATAGTCATTGATTCGATAAATTGGGTCACTCTAAGAGGTTCCTTTATTGCTGATTCAGCCTATACTCATATCTGTATTGGAAACTTTTTTGATGATGCACATACAGATACAATACACTTAGGCTTCTGGACTGGTTATTTGTCTTATTACTATATAGATGACGTATGTATATCAACAGACTCACTATTTAGTGAGGTATGGACTTCCATTCCTGCATTTAATAAAAATCAATCACTCAACATTTTTCATAATCCTGTTAATGATGTAATCCATATTGAAAATATTCCATACGGTGCGCAACAGATTGATATCATAAACATTAATGGGAAAATTGAATACACCACCTTAGTTAAAAATAGTAACACACTGGATATTACTATTACCTATTTAACAGAAGGTTTATACATAGCAATTCTCAGAAAGGGTAATGAAATTATTGCTCAAAAAAAATTTATTAAGTCAAAATACTAAACTCAAAAACAAAATGAAAAAGAAATATTTTATGATTATGTTAACGGTAGCGTTAACTCCTTATTTAGATGCAACAGCTCAAACCTGTAACACACCATGGTGTACAACTGGCAACACAATTAACAGTGGAGACGTTTTAGGTGGCACTAATGCCAACAGCAATCCACTATATATTTGGACAAATGGCAGTACCCGAATTACAATCGCTGGAAACAGCAATAATATAGGTATTGGTACAACTACACCATCGGCTATGTTAAGCTTAGATGGCAACGCAGCCCGTACCATTCAAATGGAACGCCATACCACAAGCAATACAGCAGGAAATGATTTAACAGTACTAGCAGGAGGGGCAACAAGTGGAGCAACTAATAAAGGAGGTGGTGATTTGTTGCTGTATAGCGGAGTGGCCACAGGCTCTGGCGCTTCTAAAATTTTGCTTTATACTTCAACTGCAAATGCTGGCGGTGGCTCTACTTCTGATAATACACAAACATCAAAAGTAGCCGTTATGGGCAGTGGGTATGTGGGCATAGGCACATCCTTTACCGGACCTAATTCGCTCTTAACGGTTAAAGAAGGAAGTAATAACGATGCATGGTTTCAGATTTGCGGCAATAATACCGGCAGCGCTTCAAGGACGGTTTGCGTATAGGTGTTTTAAATCCCGCGGGGGGGCCTTATGATGTGGAAATTCGCCAGCAGGAAAATGCACCTATGAAATTTTTTACCAATGATGGATCAAGTGTTGCAGAGCGCATGCGAATAACAGCGGCAGGTGATGTGGGTATAGGAACTACATCACCCACAGCTAAATTTCATGTGGATTTCAGCAGCACTGCATCAAGCGGTTCAAATTTTGGAGCATTGGTAACTTCAGCATTTAGCGGAACCACCAATACAAATTATAGTGCTACTGCTACTGTTAGCGGAAATAACAATGCAACATATGGGCTTTTTTCAAGTGCTACGTCATCTTCAACATCAGGAAATACCAATTGGGGAGTTTATGGCCTTGCATCAAGCACCAGCAATGATACTGCTGCAATAGGAGGAGAATTTGTTGGCGGTGGTGGTAAACAGGCTTATGGCATACGTGCGTATGCTTCAACTGGTGTCAATATCAATTATGCAGTTTTTGCTTCTGCAACAGGATCGTGTACTTCAACATCAAACTGTGCTGCTGCTGCCGGGTATTTTAGCGGTAATCTTGCCTATACAGGTAGTCTGGTTGGCCCTTCTGATTCATCTCTAAAAATTAATGTTACACCGATAGTTAATGCAAATGCAATTATAGAGTCGCTTAATCCTAAAACATATCAGTTTGATAATGTTCAATATGGTTTTATGCATTTACCTGAAGGTGATCAATTTGGATTGATTGCTCAGGAGTTAGAATTAATTTATCCGCAGCTTGTTAAAAATATGATTTTACCTGCTGAATTTGACAATCAGGGAAATATGATTCATCCCGAAAAAGCTTATAAAGGTGTTGATTATATTCCATTCATTAGTTTGCTCCTGGCGGGCCATCAAGAGCAACAACAGCAAATAAACGATTTGCAGGCACAATTAAATAATCTTCCAAAACAGGGAATTAACTTACAAGACATTGAGAAAAACAAAACACCAACAATTGAAGTTGAACTCAGCAACCTAAACAAAATAATTTTAGATCAAAATGATCCCAACCCCTTTGCCGACAATACTACCATTAACTATTTTATTCCTGATAATGTAAGCAAAGTGCAAATGATGTTTTACGATAATAGCGGTACTATACTTAAAACTGTTGACATTAAAGAAAAAGGTGCCGGCAGCATAATGGTTTATGGCAGCAACCTTGCATCGGGCACTTACTCTTACACCCTGCTTGCAGATGGCAAAGTAATTGAAACCAAAAAGATGATGAAAGTGAAATAAAAAAATAACAACACCAATTAGAAAGCCCATCTTAAACAATGGGCTTTTATATTTTACAATTGACTTAATTTAGCGAGTCGTTTCCGGCAAAGATTTTTTAACAGTAACCGTATAGGTCAGAGATTAAACTCAACTGGGTTAATTTTTTATTTCACCACCACATCAAAATCCAAACGCATTTGCAAACCCTGCCACGAAGCAAGTTTTTTAATGGTTTCGTAAAAGCGTGCATTTTCACCAAGCTCTGATTTAATGATGGCATTCCTGGCATCACCTGTTAAGTCTTTAACAATTTCCTGGAAAGGATCTTTTTCAATGGGCAATTCATAAATACGATAGTCGCTGGTTTTTGAAAGCTGTGCGGCAATTTTAACAGCATCGCCAAGGTTACCTAACGTATCTACCAGGCCAAGCTTAAGCGCATCATTTCCGCTCCATACACGCCCCTGCCCTATGCTGTCCACATCAGCCTGTTTCATTTTTCGTCCTTCAGCTACACGTTTGGTAAATACATCATAAATGTGTTCCACACCGTTTTGAATTTTCATGCGCTCGGCCTCAGTCATGGGTCGTGTGGGCAAACCTAAATCACCATACGGCCCTGTCTTGTAAGTATCAAACGTAACCCCAAGCTTGTTGTTAAACATTTTTTGCATGTTAAACATCAGCCCGAATACTCCTATTGAACCTGTAACGGTATTAGGTTGCGCCACTATTTTATCGGCAGCACAGCTGATGTAATATCCGCCAGAAGCGGCCAGGTTACCCATTGAAACCACAACAGGTTTTGCTTTTTTAGCTAACGATACTTCGCGCCATATTACATCAGATGCCAAAGCGCTTCCTCCGGGCGAGTTTACACGAAGCACTATTGCTTTTACATCTTTATCAAGTCGTGCCTTGCGAATATCGGCTGCAGTAGTAGTTGATCCAATACTTTCATCATCACCTTCACCTGATGAAATTTCACCAACAGCATATATCACCGCAATTTTATTTTTTTTGTATTCACTGCTTTCACTGCTATGCCCGTATTTGGTTAAGCTCACCAGCTCGGGTTTTTCATTTTTAGTACCTGATTTTTTCTTAAGCAAATCCATCACCTCATCCTCATACATCAGTTGGTCGGCCAGGCCGAATTGCACCGCTTTTTCAGGTGTTTCAATCATCATGCTGTCTGCAATATTTTCCACCTGCTCAGGCGAAAGCTTGCGGGAAGCAGCAACACCATCACGGGTGTGTTGCCAGAAGTCGTCAACAAACCTTTTAACCTGTTCGCGATTGGCATCACTCATTTTTTCGTTAATAAACGGCTCAATAGCACTTTTAAATTTACCATGCCTGATTACTATAGGTTCAATCTCCAGTTTTTCCAAAGTGCCTTTTAAAAAAGCAAGCTGTGTTGCATATCCCCTGAAATCAATATCGCCCTGCGGATTGAGGTATAATTGATCAGCTACCGAACACAGGTAATATGCATTTTGCGAATAATACTCAGCATAAGCTACAATGAATTTTTTGGAAGATTTAAAACGCTGCAGCGCATTTCTTATTTCTTCAACCGATGCAAGTCCACCGCTCACTTCACCAACATTCAGGTAAATTCCTTTTATGTTTTTATCAGTTGCTGCGCGGTCAATACAATCTACAATGTCATTAAGACCTAACTGGTGGTTAGATTCCATTGAACCAAAATTAAATGACTTAAGCGGATTGTTTGATGTGCGGTCCTTAAGCGGGTGATCCAGCGTAATCTCCAGGATTGAATTTTCAGCCACCTTTACATGCTTCTCGCTATCCACTGAAGCTACAAGAGCAAAAATGAAAATGAAAAATATGATGGTAACAACAGCAATGCTCAACAGGAATCCCACCATTGAAGCAAACATAAATTTAAAGAATTGTTTCATATTAAAGAGTTTGTTTTTTTACTTTATAAATGCCCGGCTGCAAAATAACTATAATACAGCATAAACTTATGACGCTTAACTGCACCAATTGTTTCAGCAACAACAAAAAAAGAAAAAATAAAGAATATGGCTTAGAATTGGGCTATTAGAGGCGACATTACTTTTATGGAAAGCAATTTTACAGTATGATTGCAAACATGAAAAACACTGCTGTAAGTATTACCCTTCTTGCACTGGTTATTACCTTCATTTCATTTCGTTTCGATTTATGGCATACCAACCGCATTGTTATTGATGCTCCAAGTTATTATGCATGGCTGCCCTCGGCTTTCATACATAATGACTTGTCACTAAAATACGTTGACAATAACCCTGAATTTTTCCGTGATAAAATATGGTTTCAGACATTGCCTGATGGCAGCCGCCTGATAAAAAGCACCTACGGAATGAGTGCTGCACTTGCGCCATTTTTTTTAATCGGACATTTAACTGCGCAGCTAACCGGTTACCCGCAGGACGGATATTCATGGCCTTACCAGAATGCCATGACTATAGGCGTGCTCATTTATTTATTCGTTGGGTTATACTTTCTCAGCAAAGTATTGCTCAACTATTTTTCAGACAAAGCAGTTGCACTAACCATTTTTACAATTGTTGCCGGCACTAATTTATTGTGGTACTCAACTTTTGAAGGTTTAATGAATCATGCTGTTTCATTTTCATTTCTCTGTATTTGCATTTATTTATGGATAAGCTGGATTAATGAGGGCAACAAAAAACATCTCCTGTTATTCGTCATTATGTTTACAATGGTGGTGCTTATTCGTTCCTTATCCGTTACGCTCCTTCTTTATTTTTTAATTGCAGGTGTTTTGATGAAAGGAGGAATAAAAAATTTCTTCAGCTATCTTAAAACTTACCAGTCAACCTTATTCATGAGTATTGCAATTGCATTACTGATGGTAGCGCCACAGTTATGGTACTGGAAAAAAATCTCAGGCCATTGGCTTGCTGATGCCTATATTGATGAGCACTTTTATTTTTTAAAACCCTACTTCTTTTCATTCCTCTTCAGTTTTCGCAAAGGCTGGTTTGTTTATACACCCGTAATGTTTGTAGCAGCAACAGGTATGATTGTTCTTTATAAAAAGCTGCGCCCCGTTTTTTACGCCACATTAATTTCAATAATTGTTACTGCCTATTTATTCTCATCGTGGTGGGCATGGAGCTATGGCATCTGCTGGGGAATGCGCCCTATGATTGATTCCTACAGCTTTATGAGCTTTCCGTTGGCAGCTGCATTTTCATTTATACTGGAAAGAAAAAAAAATATTGCCAATGCATTGCTTTCCATAATTGCACTGCTGGTGATGCTCAACTTATTTCAAACCTGGCAATACAAAAAAGGGTTAATTCATTTTGATGATATGACGCGCGAAGCTTATTTCAAAGGTTTTTTTCAAACTGAAAAAAACGAAGCCTGGATGATGGCCTTAAGACCTTTTGACTGGGAAAGCAGGCTGAAAGGAAAAGTACCCGTAGAATATACCAAACAGTATATTGACACCATTACTGCTTCACATTATATTTACCTTCAGGGCAATAACCTCGGGTATGTTTCTGCAAGCAGGCAATCAGATTATATTCTAACCTGTAATTTTCCTGAAGTTGGTGATGATGAATTATTCAGGTTAATAAAATTAGGAGGAGATACAGTTGCATTAAAATCAGTAAACGGAAAATACCTCACCATTGAAAGTGAATTGAAAGATGTTGCTATTGCTGATGCACCAACTATTTCAACCTGCGAAAAATTGGTATTGATTCAAACAGACAATGATTATAACCGCATTGCATTGAAAGGGTGTAACAATAAATATCTTGCAATAACACAACGGGAGCCGCATATTATTTTTGCGGTTTCAGATAGCATCAAACTGGCATCAACCTTCAGGTTATTTCTTTATAAGGCAAACTAAATATGCATAAAGCATACCTGCTGCTGGGCAGCAATCTTGGTAACAGGCATCAGCATCTGGCCGATGCAGAACTGCGTATCAGTTCAGGCATTGGAAATATTATGAATGCATCATCCGTTTATGAATCAGCACCCTGGGGCTTTACTGATCAACCTGCATTTTTAAATAAAGTTCTTTTAATTGAAACTGCTTTTTTACCTAACAATTTAATGCAAAAAATACTTGCAACTGAAATTCAACTGGGGCGGGTGCGCAAGGAAAAATGGCATGAGCGGATTATTGACATTGATATTTTATTTTATGATGAGGAGATAATTCAAACTGACGATTTAACTGTTCCGCATCCCCATTTGCACGAACGCAGATTTACTCTCGTACCCTTAAATGAAATTGCATCTCAATTACAACACCCTGTTTTAAAAAAATCAATCCATCAGTTGCTTGATGAATGTGAGGATGATTCTCTTGTGAAGAAAATCAATCAATAAAAAAAACCCAACACATTACTGTATCGGGGTTTTACTTTTTTGGCCGTTGTTGGAATCCCTTCCAACAACTGAAGTGAATTGGTATCCCCAGATCTTATTGCTAAGCACTTGTTAATATTCATTTACAATGTTAATGAATTATAATACATAAGGCTGCTATTAATCATCTGCCCATTTGTAAAATATTACTAACCATTGGACTGCTCCATTGTTGGAAGGGATTCCAACAATGGCTCTAACAACTTGGATTACCCATGTGAGAAGGCACACTAACAAACAAAAATCCCCCATAAAAAAACCCCGACACAGTAATGTATCGGGGTTGTACTTTGTAAAGAAATTAAGATTAATCCTTTGTTTCTTCTGCAGCTGTATCAGTTGCTGTATCGGTAGCAGCCTCTCCAGCTTCTTCAGCCTTAGGTGCAGCTTTCTTTTTGCCTGTTCCTCTTCTGCGTGTAGTTTTTGCTTTAGCAGCAGCCTTTTTGGTGTTGCCGGTGTATATTTCATTAAAGTCAACCAGCTCCATCATACACATTTCAGCATTATCGCCTAAGCGGTTTTCCAATTTTATAATGCGTGTATAGCCACCTGGTCTTTCGCCAACTTTTGGAGAAACTGTTTTAAACAATTCCTGAACAGCCTCTTTACTTTGCAGGAATGAATAAACAGTTCTGCGGCTGTGTGTAGTATCGTCTTTTGATTTTGTAATCAATGGCTCAACCACTTTACGCAAAGCTTTAGCTTTTGCAAGCGTGGTGTTAATGCGCTTGTGCATGATTAACGATGCTGCCATGTTACTTAACATTGCATCGCGGTGACTAGCAGTGCGGCCAAGATGATTTATTTTTTTTCCGTGTCTCATAACTCGTTTGAGGTTTGAGGTTTGAGGTTTGAAGTTCTGTTACCGGCCTGATAACATCAAACTTCAAACTCGAAACCGTTTTAATCTTTATCTAATTTATACTTTGCTAAATTCATTCCGAAGGTAAGGTTCTTGCTGCGTACAAGATCTTCCAATTCAGTAAGAGATTTCTTACCAAAATTGCGGAACTTTAATAAGTCTGATTTATTGTACGATACTAAGTCGCCCAATGTTTCCACATCTGCTGCTTTTAAGCAATTCAATGCGCGCACTGACAGGTCCATATCCACCAATTTGGTTTTTAACAACTGGCGCATATGTAATGATGTTTCATCAAACTCTTCAGTAGGCGTTTTCTTTATCGACTCTAAAGTGATTTTCTCATCGCTGAAGAGCATAAAGTGATGAATAAGAATCTCAGCTGCATCTTTTAAGGCTTCTTTGGGATGAATTGATCCGTCAGAAACTATTTCCATGATCAGTTTTTCATAATCGGTTTTTTGCTCCACACGATAATTTTCTACGTAATACTTCACATTTTTTATCGGTGTAAAAATCGAGTCAACCGGAATAGTACCTGCCAGCATGTTTGAGTTCTTATTCTCTTCTGCCGGTACATAACCGCGGCCTTTGTCAATTGTAATATCTACCTGTAATTTAACACTGGGCTCCATATTGCAGATAACCAGGTCAGGATTCAGTACCTGGAAAGCAGTAGTGTGCTTAGCTATGTCGCCTGCAGTAAATTGTTCTTTTCCGGATACAGATACGGTTACCTTTTCAAAGGTAGTACCTTCGATCTGGCGTTTAAAACGAACCTGCTTAAAGTTAAGCACCATTTCAGTTACATCTTCCACTACACCTTTGATAGTAGAAAACTCATGATCAACGCCTGCAATTTTTACAGAAGTAATTGCAAATCCTTCCAGTGATGAAAGAAGAATTCTGCGTAGCGCATTACCAATTGTTACTCCATAACCCGGCTCAAGCGGACGAAACTCAAATTCACCATGCGTTTCTGATGAATGATTCATTACTACTTTATCGGGTTTCTGGAATGCTAAAATCGCCATGTTTTATTTTGTTTTTTGTTTACTTTTTAATTCAAATACTATTTACTGCTGCAATCAATTATTACTTCGAATACAATTCGACAATTAACTGCTCTTTAATGTTTTCAGGAATTTCTTCGCGTGCAGGTGTGGCTACAAATTTGCCAGCCATCATATTGCTGTCCCAGTCTAACCATGGAAATTTACCTGAACGACCTTTAAGGCTATCATTAATCACTTCAAGTGATTTTGACCGTTCGCGAACTGCAATAATATCTCCGGGCTTCAACGTGAACGAAGGAATGTTAACAACAACATCGTTTACCATAATGTGCCTGTGGCTTACCAACTGACGTGCAGCAGCACGTGATGGTGCTATACCTAAACGATAAACCACATTATCTAAACGTGATTCAATTAGCTTTAACAGGTTTTCACCTGTAATGCCGTGCATGCGTGATGCTTTATCAAAGGTTTTGGCAAACTGACGTTCAAGTATACCATAAGTATATTTCACCTTTTGCTTCATTGCCAATTGCACTGCATATTCTGATTGCTTTGATCGCTTTTTATTTATGCCGTGTTGTCCGGGTGGATAATTGCGCTTATCAAAATATTTATCGGGGCCATAAATAGCCTCGCGGAATTTTCGTGCAATTTTTGTTTTCGGGCCTGTGTAACGTGCCATTTATCGAGTATTATTGTTAATTGTAGATTTTACTTTTATTGAAGGAATGCTGAAAATTATATTCTTCTTCTTCCGGGCGGGCGACAACCGTTATGCGGAATCGGAGTGATATCAACAATTTCAGAAACTTCTATTCCAGCCGCATTAAGTGTACGAATAGCTGACTCACGTCCGGCACCGGGTCCTTTTACAAAAACCTTCACTTTACGCAATCCTAAATCGTACGCAGCCTTGGCACAATCACCGGCCGCCATTTGTGCTGCATACGGAGTATTCTTCTTTGAACCTTTAAAACCCATCTTACCTGCTGACGACCATGAAATAACCTGTCCGCTTAAATTGGTAAGCGATATAATGATATTATTGAAGGTTGCATTGATATGAGCCACGCCTGCTGCCTCAACTTTTACAACTTTTTTCTTTACAGCTTTACTTGCTGCTGTTTTTTGTGTAGCCATTCTTATTATCGGTTTGAAACTCTATGATTAAAAACGTTAAGACTATGCTTTGCTGAATTTATTCCTTCGTTTCTTGTTTAACTTTTATTTTTTGAAATCAATAGCCAGATTAATGATTACTTAGTTACCTTCTTTTTATTAGCAACTGTTTTACGTTTTCCTTTACGGGTACGTGTATTGTTTTTGGTACGCTGACCACGAACAGGTAAACCAACACGATGACGGATTCCACGGTAGCAACCAATGTCCATCAGGCGTTTAATGTTTAACTGAACCTCTGAACGCAATGCACCTTCAACTTTAATTTCATCGTTGATGATAGAGCGGATTGCATTCAGCTCGTTATCATTCCAGCTTTCAACTTTCTTGTTGAAATCAATCCCGGCTTTTTTTAATATGTATTGCGCAGTTGAACGCCCAATACCGAAGATATAGGTAAGGCCTATTTCTCCTCTTTTATGTTTTGGTAAATCGATACCTGATATACGAGCCATGTATATTTGTTTTTATTTTTTAATTACTCTTTTAATTCTGATTCTTTAATTTATTTATTGCTATGAAATAGCAATAACATTACTGATTATCCCTGGCGCTGCTTAAAACGCGGATTTTTTTTGTTGATCACATAAAGTTTGCCTTTACGTCTCACAATTTTACAATCAGCGCTGCGCTTCTTCAACGATGGTTTTACTTTCATTTTACTTTAATGTTTTGTTCTTAACTCTTGATTGTGATTGTTAAATCAGCAATTAATAATTTCAAACTATTTATAACGATATACAATTCTTGCTTTTGATAAATCATAAGGGCTCAACTCCATTTTCACCTTATCGCCTGGTAAAATCTTGATGTAATTCATCCTCATTTTACCCGATATATGTGCAATTACTTCATGCCCGTTTTCCAGCTCTACACGAAACATTGCATTTGACAATGCTTCCTTTATTATTCCATCTTGCTCAATAGCGTTTACTTTAGCCATTTATTAAGTGATACAAGTTTTGATTCTGTTCTATTGCTTTTTCAATTTTCTCAAATGATGATAACACATCAGGTTCATTATCAGTAATTGCAACTGTGTGTTCGTAATGTGCTGATGGCTTCATATCAATTGTTGTTACCGTCCAGTTATCATCATGAAACTTTATTCCCTTTTTCCCCTGGTTAATCATCGGCTCAATTGCTATCACCAACCCCTTCTTCAGAACCGCACCTTGCCCGCGCTTGCCATAATTCGGCACTTCGGGTTTTTCATGCAAGCTTCTTCCAATGCCATGCCCTACCAATTCTCTCACAACACCATATCCGTTTTTTTCGGCCAACTGTTGTATTGCAGCACTTATATCACCTACTCTGTTACCCTGTATAGCATGCTTTATTCCCTCCATCAAACACTGCCTGGTTATATTCAGCAATCGTGCATCTTCTTCTTTAATTTCGCCTACTGCAAATGTGTAAGCAGAATCTCCAAACCAGCCATTCTTTATCACCCCACAGTCAACAGATACAATGTCTCCCTCTTTCAATACACGCTTTCCGGGTATTCCATGCACTACTTCAGCATTTACCGAAACACATAATGAGCCCGGAAAACCCTTGTAGCCCTTAAAAGCCGGAACAGCATTGTTGCTTCTGATATAATCTTCTGCAACTTTATCCAGCTCCAGGGTCGTAACACCCGGCCTTATCACTTTGGCAACCTCCGCCAAAGCCTCTCCAACAAGTAAAGAACTAATTCTTATATATTCTACTTCTTCTTTTGTCTTATAGATAATATGCACTTCACTCATTTATTTCTGGCTTTAAGGATAGTAATGCTAACCTTATAACCTTTCCTGTTAATAGGCCGCTCCTGTTCCTACTGCTGTTCTGCCTTTTATTCTTCCCGACTTCATCAGACCATCGTACTTGCGCATTAACAACTGGCTTTCTATTTGTTGAAGTGTATCTAATACCACACCTACTAAAATCAATAATGATGTTCCACCATAGAATTGTGCAAAGTTCTGGTTAATGCCAAGAATTTTTGCAAACGATGGCAGTATTGCAACTAATGCCAGAAACAATGCACCGGGCAGAGTTATACGTGACATAACATCGTCTATAAAATCAGCAGTTTTTCTACCTGGTTTTACACCCGGAATAAAGCCGCCATTTTTCTTCATATCATCTGCCATTTGGTTAGGGTTAACTGCAATGGCGGTATAAAAATACGTGAAGATGATAATAAGGAATGCAAAGGTAAAGTTGTATGCAAAGGAATGGAAATCGATAAAATTAGAAGCAAACCCCTGCATTGAAGCTGACTCTGGGAAAAACTGCGCAATTGTAGCCGGTATAAACATTATTGCCTGGGCAAAAATGATTGGCATTACACCAGCAGTATTCACTTTTAGCGGAATAAACTGACGAACTCCTCCATACTGACGATTACCTTCAATTCGTTTTGCAAACTGCACAGGAATTTTCCTGGTTCCCTGCACTAACATTACTACTGCTGCAATAACCAACAACCACACTACAATTTCGATCAGGAAGAAAACCAAACCGCCACCTTCATTCAGACGTGATACAAGTTCACCCGCTAATGCATGTGGTAATCTGGCAATAATTCCAACCATGATAATTAATGACGTACCATTACCAATTCCTCTTTCCTGAATTCTTTCACCCAGCCACATTACAAAGAGCGTACCTGCTGTAATGATGAGAACAGAAGTTAATGTAAACTGAAACATAGAAATAGCCTCAGGATGTGATGTTGCAATAATTGCACCGGGAGCTTGAGCGCGTAAGTTTACAAGGTAACCTGGAGCCTGGCCTAAACATACCAATACAGTGAGAAGCCTGGTATACTGACTTAACTTCTTACGTCCGCTTTCACCTTCTTTTTGAAGCTTTTGAAAACGGGGTATAGCAATACTTAAAAGCTGAACGACAATACTTGCAGAAATGTAAGGCATGATCCCTAATGCAAAAACTGAAGCATTAGAAAATGCACCACCGGCAAACATATCGAGAAGGCCTAATAACCCGCCATCAGTTTGCTTTTGAAGTGCACCTAACTCCTTGGGATCAACACCTGGCAATACTATGTGGGCACCCAAACGATAAACCACAATGCATATAAGGGTTACAATGATTTTGGATTTGAGATCCTCAATCTTCCAAATATTCTGTAAAGTCGTTATTAATTTTTTCATTTATTAAATTGTTGCGGCAGTGCCACCGATAGATTCAATTGCTTGTTTAGCTGTTTGAGAGAAAGCGTGTGCCGTAACGTTTAATTTCGACTTCAGTTCACCTCTTCCTAATATTTTAACAAGATCTCTTTTTTTGGCTAATCCTTTTTCAACAAGAACCTGATGTGAAACTTCATCGAGGTTATATTTATCAGCCAATTGTTGCAAAGCATCTAAATTTATTGCCTTATACTCAACCCTGTTAATATTATTAAACCCGAATTTAGGCAGTCGTCTTTGAAGTGGCATTTGTCCTCCTTCAAAACCGATTTTTTGTGAATATCCTGAACGCGACTGCGCACCTTTGTGTCCCCTGCGAGCAGTACCACCCCCGCCTGAACCCTGTCCACGTCCGTTTCTGTTATTTGTTCGTACTGAACCTTTAGCAGGTTTTAAAGTATTTAAGTTCATCTTATAAATTGATTAAACATTTTCAATTTTAACCAGGTGCTTTATCTGGCGTATCATTCCTTGTATCTGAGGTGTATTTTCCTTCTCTACAGAATGGTTTAGTTTCTTAATGCCTAAGGCGCGAAGTGTTAACTTCTGGCGCTCAGGGTGACCTATTCCGCTTACTACCTGTGTTATTTTAATCTTACTCATTATCGTTTGAAGTTTGTAGTTTCTTCTTTCCGTATTACGATCAATTAATTTGATTCAGTATGACGTATTAATTTCCGTTAAAAACCTTAGCCATTTTTAAGCCGCGAGCCTGGGAAACAGCAACAGCATCTCTCATTTGCGCTAAAGCATCAATAGTTGCTTTAACCACATTATGCGGATTTGAAGATCCTTTAGATTTTGCCAATACATCAGTTACACCAACGCTTTCAAGTACTGCACGCATCGCACCACCTGCAATTACACCGGTACCGGCTGCTGCAGGCTTTAAGAATACACGTGCACCGCCAAATTTACCTTCCTGCTCATGAGGTACTGTTCCTTTAAGAACCTTCACTTTGATCAGGTTCTTTTTTGCGTCTTCAACACCTTTGGTTACTGCATCAGTTACTTCTTTTGCTTTACCCAATCCGTAACCAACCACTCCTTTTTCATCACCAACAACCACAATTGCTGAAAATGTGAAGGCTCTTCCACCTTTTGTAACCTTGGTTACGCGCTGAACAGCAACTAATTTATCTTTTAATTCTGCTTCAGTAGCTCTTACTTTTTTTACGTTTGCTAACATGTTCTTTTTAGAATTTTAAACCTGCACTGCGTGCACCGTCTGCTAATGATTTAACTCTGCCGTGATATAAATATCCACCCCGGTCGAATACAACTTGATTGATTCCTGCTGCCAGTGCTTTTTCTGCAATTGCTTTTCCTACCTGCTCAGCTGCAGCTACTTTATTCATTTTTTCAGTAATGCCTCGTGATGATGCTGCTACAATTGTATTTCCCTGAACATCGTCAATTAACTGAGCGTATATAGCTTTGTTACTGCGGAATACCGATAAACGTGGACAAGAAGCACTTCCCGAAAGATTCTTCCTGATTCGTTTTCGAATTGCATCTCTTCTTAATGATTTTTTTGTCTGCATTGTATTCTCGTTTTGCGGTAATGCC
>JBGARN010000002.1:0-91023 GCA_044230205.1 Bacteroidia bacterium | reverse complement strand
GTATTCAAAATGTAACTCAACCTGCAGAACAGGATGAAGATTAAAAAATCAATTAATTAATAACAATTCAAAAAATAGAAATAACAAAAATGAAAAAGATAAAATATTTAATAATCACATTACTTCTTGGTGCAACAACAGTTAAAGCACAGTGGAGCATTGACTCGCTTTCAGCGCCATATAGCGGGCTGGCAGTAACTCAAAATGGAAGCAAAGCAATTTTTGCATCAGCCAGTAAATATGAAATGTATGATTTTGCTTCAGATACCTGGGCAACACATAATATGTTAGCCCCCAGGGCCAATGTAAAGGCTGCAACTGCAAATGGTAAAAGTTATTTTGGTGGTGGAGGATTTATTGGAGTTTACTCTTATAATTTTTTCAAGAATGTTGACATCTATAATTCATCAACTAATACATGGACTACTGCAAACCTTTCGAATGCACGCATAGTTGGTAATGCTGTTGCAGTTGGAAATAAAATAATGTTTGCAGGAGGTCGCCAGATTTTAAATTATTCTAATCGCGTTGACATATTTGATGCAACAACAGGTGTAAGAACAACACATAATCTTTCTCAGGGGCGCACTAACATGGCTGTTGCAGTGGTTGGCAGCAAAGTAATTTTTGCTGGTGGCGAATCAGGAAATATTTCAATGGGAAATTATACATCAAGCAATAAAGTAGATATTTATGATGATGCTACCGGCTTGTGGAGCACGACTTTACTTTCTGCAAAGCGCCAGCAAATTGCAGTTGCTGTGGTCGGCACCAGGATTTTGTTTGCTGGCGGTATTACTCCCAGTGGTGCTTATTCAAATAAGATTGATATTTATGATGCAGCTACTAACCTGTGGAGCACTATTAACATGTCGCAAGCCAAGTATGGTATTGCCGCTGCCACTGCTGGCGATAAAGTTTACCTGGCTGGTGGTACAACCAATAATGGCGGAACTTTAAGTAACCGAGTTGAAATTTATAATGCTACAACAAACACCATAAGCTATGTAACTATATCCTCGCCACGCATGAGCATGGCAGTTGCACAAACTCCAAATCGTATCATGTTTGCCGGTGGTGTGGTAACATGGGGAAATGTTGGTACAGACAGAATTGAAGTGCTTGACCTTGCTACAAACTTATGGAGCGTTGAATATTTATCACGCCCGCGTTTGAATCTTGCAGCTGCATCTTATGGTAATAAAGCAATGTTTGCTGGCGGTGCAGAAGTATTGAGCTCTTATCCGCAATACAGCATTATCTCTAACCGGGTTGATTTATGGACTGAACCAGTTACACCGGCTCAATCGCGAACTAAAATTCAAAACCAAGCTGCTGCAAGTAACGTAACAGTTTTTCCAAATCCATTTACTGATAAAATAAACATTCAGCTTTTGAATGATAACCAACAAACAGAAGTTTCGATTTATAATGCAATTGGAAAACTTTGCCGTAAAGAGATGATTTCTGAAAAACAAAATGAAATCAATTTAAGCGAATTGAAAAGCGGGATCTATTTTTTAAAGATCAGCAGCGATGGAAAAATTGATGAAACAATAAGAGTTATTAAACAGTAAAAATCAATTCAAAAAAATTTAAAAAAGAAACACAATGAAAAAGACGATAGATAAAATAAAGTCCATTTTCAATGCAGCTCTGGTATTGACAATGATTTTATTAATAACGAATAAATCATATTCACAAACCTGGTCAGATGTTGGTGGCGGATTTTGCAATTGGGCTTTTGCATCCGTGGTTTATAATGGCGAGTTAATTGTTGGCGGACAAATGACCTGTGCAGGAGGTGTTACAATAAACAACATAGCTAAATGGAATGGTACATCATGGTCGCCATTAGGCGCAGGCGTAAACGGAAAAGTATGGGCACTTGCTGTTTACAACGGGAACCTGATAGTTGGTGGACAATTTTCACAGGCAGGTTCAACTGTGGTAAATAACCTTGCCAAATGGAATGGATCATCATGGAGTGATGTCAATGGTGATATGGGTAGCATTGTATCATCACTGGCAGTTTACAATAATGATTTAATAGTGGGAGGTTATTTTACAGATGCTGATGGTTTCCCGGCAAATTACATCGTAGGTTATGATGGCAACGGTTGGTTTAATCTTGGAAGCGGTATGGGTGGTTCACAAGGCCAGGTTATGGCTCTTGGCACTTATAATGGCGATCTTATTGCTGCTGGATTTTTTTCAACTGCCGGAGGTGCAACAGTTAATCACATTGCTAAATGGAATGGCACCACATGGTCATCGCTGGGAAGTGGTATTTCAGGTATTGTATATTCTTTGGGCAGCTATAATAATGAACTCATAGCAGGTGGATTGTTTTCCAATGCAGGTGGAATTGCTGCAAGCAGTATTGCAAAATGGAATGGCACATCCTGGTCAGCACTTGGAAGTGGTATAGGCCCTGTTCCATCGGGAGATAAATATGTGTTTTCACTAGCTGAATATAATGGTGGGTTATTTGCCGGTGGTTGGTTTGCAACTGCCGGTGGAATTCTTGCAAACAGTATTGCAAGATGGGATGGAGCAAACTGGACAGATTTGCAGGGCGGGGTTCAGTATGGAGGATCTAATGCATTTACAGTTCAAGCGCTTACTGTTTACAATAATGATTTATATGCGAGCGGAATTTTTAGTTCTGCCGGAAGCGTTGGGGCATCAAGCATTGCAATGTGGAGTGAACCTCTTTTAACTGTCAATACTCTAAATGGAAATTCAATGCACCTCGAAAATTATCCAAACCCATTTAGCGATCAAACTCAGATAACTTATTCATTAAGCAAATCTGGAAAAATAAAACTTGTTGTGACTGATATGGCCGGACGCGATGTAAAAGTGTTGCTTCATGAAAATCAAAATCAAGGAGCTCATACATTAACCTTAAGTGGCAATCAATTATCAACAGGAATTTATTTGCTGAAACTTATTTCTGATAATGATATGCAAACAATAAAATTAATAAGGCACTGAGTTTACATAAAGCTACAATGAAAAAACTCCATTACATATTTCTATTTGTTTTTATGTGCATGCATATTGTATCTGTGAATGCACAAGCACCAGCTTATGTATGGGCAAAAACAAATCCCGGAACTGTTGAATCAATTCAGCGCGCTACGGTTGTTGATGCATCAGGCAATGTATATATCACCGGAGTTTTTTTTGGTACTGTTGATTTCGATCCGGGACCAGGAGTTGCAAACATTACTCCATCACCATATGGATGCAATATTTATCTTGCTAAATACGATGCCAATGGAAATTACCTGTGGGCAAAAAGTATACCGATAGCTGCATCATATGGAGGTAACAGTATGGCAATTGATGGCAGCAATAATATTTATCTAACAGGATTTTTTGCTGGAAGCAATTTTGATTTTGATCCGGGAGCAGGAACTGTTTTGTTAAGTTCTGTTTCCGGATCAAATGATATATACCTGGCCAAGTATGATTGCAACGGAAATTATGTGTGGGCTAAAAGCATTGGCGCAACAGGTGATGACAGGGGAAATGAAGTTGTTACTGATGCTGCCGGCAATGTTTTTCTTACAGGAAATTTTTCACTTACTGTTGACTTCGATCCCGGTATTGGGGTTACAAATTTAACTTCAACAGGAAGTAATGATGTGTTTATTGCAAAGTATAATTCAAGTGGTGTATACCTTTGGGCTAAACAAATTGGTGGCGCATCAGGCGATGATGTCCGCGATATTGCAATTGATAATTCAGGAAATATTTTTCTCACCGGAAATTATGCAGGTACTGCTGATTTTGATCCGGGCAATGGTGTTGTAAATTTTACTTCGGCTGGTGGTAATGATATTTTTTTAGCAAAGTTCGATGCAGCAGGAAATTACATTTGGGCTAATAGTTATGGCAGCACAGGAACTGACGGAGGATCTGCATTAAAAACAGATGCTGCCGGAAATATTTTTGTAACAGGAATTTTTGTAGGTACAGTTGACTTTAATCAAAATGCCAGTGTTGCTAATTTAACCACTGCAAGCAGTGCTTTATTTTTTGGCAAGTATGATCCTAATGGAAATTATATGTGGATAAAACAACTACCTATTAATTTCTATAGCATGGATTTAGCCCTGGATACATTTGGAAATATTTTTATTGCAGGATATTATGGTAATGGGTATGCTTCACCCATCGACATGGATCCGGGTGCAGGTGTTGCCAATCTTTCTGTACCGACAAATTTGCCTCCTCCAACTTATAATATTCTTGGGAGGTATGATGCAAACGGAAACTATTTGTGGGCTGGTGTTTTCGGACGCCAATGTTATTGTAGCGTAATGGCTTACAAATCTTCCTTGTTTATTGATGCAGCTGGTTATTTATATTATTCAGGAATTTTCAATGGCCCGTTTGGAATGGGCACAGTTGATTTTGACCCCGGTGTTGGTGTGGCAAATCTTACTGCACCATCATCAGTTGACAATACTTTTTTTGCAAAATACTTTATCACAGGAACTCCATTGCCTGTAACGCTACTTTCATTTACAGCAGAAAGTAAAACCAACATCAATAAACTTCATTGGTCAACTACTGGCGAAACAAGCAATGATCATTTTGAAATAGAAAAAAGTGCCGATGCAATAGAGTTTAAAAAAATAGGTGCCGTAAAAGGTAATGGAAACAGTACTCAAATTCTTAATTATTTTTTTGAAGACAACTTTCCTTATAAAGGATTAAACTACTATCGCTTAAAACAGGTTGACTATAATGGAAATTATAAATACTCACAAGTAATTGTTGTAAGAAATATACAGGCAACGAAATGCTTTGTTTATACCGATGAAATAACAGGCAATTTATTACTGAGCTGCAACCTGCCACAAAATGCAAAGGCAGAAATAATTAATGCTGATGGCAGAGTGTTGAAACTGATCAACATTACTGCCAACACTGAAAATAAAATTGAACTGCAAGAATTAAAAAACGGCATTTACATTCTGAGAATAATCAGCGGAGAAGAGATTCAAAATTTGAAGATTATTAAAAAGTAACAATTCAATTATGAAAACATATTCTCACATAAGCGCATTGAGTAGCTATCAAAAAGCAGCTGTTATCAATTCAACCCATACATTTAAGATAATGGCCATTTTGCTACTTACAGTTATTTGTATGGCAAACAACTTAAGTTATGCTCAAACAATTACTGCATTCACACCAGCATCAGGGCCAGCGGGCACTTCTGTTGTAATCACCGGTACAGGTTTTAATACAACACCATCAAATAATATTGTTCTTTTTGGAGCAACATATGCAACAGTAAATGTTGCCTCGGCTACATCACTTACTGTTATTGTTCCTGCCGGAACAAATTATCAGTACATAACAGTTACCAATCTCAGCACATCATTAACAGCATATTCTTCAAAGCCATTTAACATTACTACTACCTGCAGCGGCACGCCCGGGTTTAATGCACCGGTAAATTTTCAAAGCGGTTCGCATAATGTAGAAGTATACGACATTGATGGTGATGGCAAAGCTGATCTGGTAACGCCTGACTATTTTAATAATTACCTGGTTGTTACCCGAAATACCAGCACTCCCGGTGTTATTTCATTTGCACCAAAAGTTATTATTCCTTGGGCTTCAGGTGGGCAACCCAATGAAGTTTCGGTTGGTGATTTTGATGGTGATGGTAAGGCTGACGTTGCCTTGGGTGGCAATGGTGGTGGCACATTTGTATCAGTATATCGCAATACAAGTGTTCCCGGGTCGATATCATTTGCGCAGCGACTTGATTTTCCTGCATCATCCGGACAGGGTAATGGCAACAGGATTACAGATATTGATGGCGATGGCAAACCGGACTTATTATCAGTACACTGGTCAGGAAATTGCCTTTGGGTTTTAAGAAATACAAGTCCGGCACCCGGAATTATTTCATTTGCTCCTGGGGTTAGTTTTTCTACCACAACACAACCACATAAAATTGATGTCGGAGATTTAGATGATGACAATAAACCGGATGTTGTCATTACAGCATTTACCAGTAACACCATGTCAATTTTTCGCAACACGAGCGTGCCGGGAACTATATCATTTGCTGCAAGACAAGATTACTCTCCGGGAACAGTGCCTTATTATGTACATATTGGAGATATTGATGGCGATAATAAACCAGATATTGCTGTGGTTAACCGAGATGTTGCAACACTTGCAGTATACAGAAACATAAGTACCACGGGAACAATTACACTTGCTGCACGACTGGATTTTGCAACACCTGCCGGAACGATGACTCATTATGGAGTTGCATTTGGCGATTTAAACGGTGACGGAAGGCCTGACATTGCAGTAGGTAATTATACCAAGAATATAACAAGCATTTTTTTCAATACCAGTGTGCCGGGTACCATTTCTTTAGCATCACGAATTGATAAACCATCAGGTGTTTCTTTTGATGTTGGTATTGATGATTTTGATGGCGATAGCAGGCCTGATATTGTGGTTACTAATAGCGGATCAACTGTTTCAGTGCTTACTAACATTTGTACGCTTATTCCATTACCGGTTCAATTGATATATTTTAATGGAAAGCAGGAAGGCAACCATGTTATTTTGAAATGGGCAACAGCTTCGGAAATAAATAATGAGTATTTTGAAATTGAAAAAAGTGACAATGCAATTGATTTTAAAAAAGCAGGAATAGTTAAAGGCAATGGTAGCAACTCGCCTATTTCAAATTATTCCTTTGCAGATGATTTTCCTTTTTATGGAATAAATTATTATCGGTTAAAACAGGTTAATTATAACGGAGAATCAATTTACTCGGAAGTGATAGCAGTTAACTGCGCCTCAAAGAATCAACCAATCCGTATTAGTCCTGCAGATGATCCGGGAGTTTATATTTTACATTTTGCAGAAAAGAAAAGTGGTATAATAAAAGTATCGGATATAAGTGGCCGGATGTTGGAGCAAGTTATATTTGAAAATTCAGGCTCCGAATTACAATTGGATTTACGGAAATATTCCAATGGTTTATTTTTTGTTTCTGTTTTAAATGGGAATGAACTACAGAGCTTTAAAGTTTATAAAGCCCGCTGAAGAATTTTTCTTTTGGTAGTTTATACTTTTTGGTTGAGGGTTACTGTAACGGTTATCGCTAATCATTTTATATTGCTTTGCAATGTCAGATTTTAAGATAAAATTCGCACTTCAACATTTAATACAAATTCAAAATAAAGATGTCATCTATCCTGTACCATAAGCAAAATGCAATTGCTGTTATTAAACTAAACCGTGCTGATAAATTCAACAGCTTTAACAAAGAAATGGCGCTTGACATGCAACAGGCTTTAGACGATGCAGCTAACGATAAAGATATACGCTGTATTTATGTTACAGGTGAAGGTAAAGCTTTTTGCGCAGGGCAGGATTTGGCCGAAGCCATGGATGCCAACGGACCCGGTATAGAAAACATTGTTCGCAAACATTATAATCCCATAATTAAAAAGATACGTGAAGTAGAAAAACCCGTGGTATGTGCTGTAAATGGTGTAGCCGCAGGCGCTGGGGCAAATATTGCTTTAGCCTGCGATGTGGTAGTAGCCGGTGCATCGGTTTCATTCATACAGGCATTCAGTAAAATAGGCCTGGTGCCCGACAGTGGCGGAACATTTTTTCTTCCTCGCTTGATCGGGCTGCAACGGGCAAGTGCATTAATGATGCTTGGAGATAAAGTTGCTGCTGCAGATGCTTTGCAAATGGGTATGTTGTATAAAGTTTTTGATGATGCAGTTTTGCAGGATGAAGCAATGAAAATTGCTGTTACACTTTCTCAAATGCCAACCAAAGGAATAGGCCTTACTAAAAAGCTATTGAATCAGTCCATGTTCAGCACGCTTGATAAGCAATTAGAAGCTGAAGGTGATTTGCAGGTTGCTGCCGCAAAAAGTTATGACTACAATGAAGGTGTAAATGCATTCCTTGAAAAGCGGAAGCCGGTTTTTAAAGGCGAATGATGTATTATTTAAAAACATAATTGCCTTTTTCAGTCCACCATGGATGCGCTTCATAAATAAGCCTTCCTGCTTTTATTGCCGGGTCTTGCTCTACTTCTTTTTTTACTTCGTCAGCATCTTTAACATCTAATATTAAAATGCCGCGCCAGTTGCCGTCATCACCAAATGGTCCGGCCATTATGCATTTGCCCTCATTAGCCAAACGAACAATATTCGCCATATGCCCTTCCTGAATTTTAGCTACAGTGGCTGAATCCTGGCTTCTGTTGGGTCCTCGCATAAGCATAACGAACCAATATTTTTTCATATTAGGAGGAAGCCCTTCTGATTTAGTTTGAGCTAACAGGCAACTACCGGGGAGCATGAGCATGCAGATAAACAGGATTTTTTTCATAGTTCTGATTTTTTTCCAAAGCCAAATAAACTAAATACGTAATAAACTATATGGGTTATAATGGTTGTTTTTTATATTCGTAAATAAATTATCACACTATTACCACATGAAAACACTCTTGCCATATTTATTTTGTATCCTGTTTTTTACTGCTAAAGCCCAACTCGATACTACTTTCTGGACAACAGACGGACAGGTGAACACAGTAGAGCGTGTTGGCAACACTTTGTACCTCGGTGGTTTTTTCGATTACCTCGGGCCCATTACCGGTTGCCTTGTTCCAATACAATTATCCACAGAAAATATTCTTACCAACTACACACAGATTAATGGAACTGTGCGAAAAATAATCAGTGATAATAATGGTGGTTTTTTTATATGCGGCAATTTTACAGTGCCCGGCTATCCAGCCATAAATAATGTGGCTCACATTTTTTCGAATTATACTATTGATCCTGCATTTAGTGTTGATGTTAAGAAAGATGTTTATGCCATATTGCTTTATGGCAACAAACTCTACATCGGTGGAAAGTTTCAATACATCGGAACCACAAAAAGAATATTAGCTGCCGCCTTAGACCCTGCTAACGGTGCATTGTTGAGTTGGGATGCCAATATCGATTCTCTTAACGGTATATATTGTAATGCATTGGCGGCTTATGCAAGTCAGGTTTATGTTGGTGGCAGGTTCGACAAGGTTGGTGGCACTACCCGATATCACCTTGTTGAAGTTGATACTCTTACCGGTGCTAAATCAACATTCTATGCGAACCCGGGAATAAATGGTTATATCAATTGTTTGAAAACATCAAACGATACACTTTATGTAGCTGGGAATTTTACCGGAATGTTTGGTAATACCCGCAGGTACCTTACGTATTTTAACCTTACCAATCATTCGTTGGGTGCTTTAACTACCTCCTTATCTAACAGTGTCACCAATCCAACCATTTACGATTTTGAAATTGTTGGCAACACTATTTATATAGCGGGATATTTTGATGGTGCAGGTTCTAATCCGCACAATGGTATTGCCCGGATCAATTTAACAGGCACAGTTGATAACAGTTGGTCACCTGCTACTACTAATATGATTAATAATTGTGTTAAGTATTACGATGGTAATATTTATACCAGTGGAACAACATCAGGTAGCGCTTCCCCATTTTGTATAACAGATACAATAAACGGAACTATAATTCCAACTAATGTTAAAGCGAGTAATTCGTTGTATGATATTTTTTTTACCGGTGATACCGCTTATTTTGGTGGCGCTGTAAATACATATGGTGCCAATAACTTAGCTGGCGTTTACCGTCATAACATTGCAGCAATAAATACGCTAACCAATTTGCCGAATGGTTTTGCACCTGCAGTTGATGGCGGCATTAATGATATGAAATTTGTAAACGGCAAATTAGTTATCATAGGTGGCTTTAATACAGTAGGAGGCTTACCACGCTCCCGCGTAGCAAGCGTTGATCCTTATACTGGTATTCCCGATTCATGGAGCCCTTCCGCAGCTGGCACCAGGCGGGCTTTTGTAAACAAGGATTTGTTGTACCTCTGTGGTGATTTTGACACTGTAAATAATGTGGTGCAAAAAGGCATCACGGCATTCGATACGTTGACTTTTAATCACATTCCACAAAATATTTCTGTTACATCGGGCGGTGGTATAAAGGCCGTTATGCATTTGCATTTTTGGGATGATAAAATTTTTATGGCAGGGAAATTCGATTCCATTAACGGATTACCAAGACGCGATGTTGCCTGTTATAATATGCTTACACAAAGTGTTGCTGCTTTTGAAGTAGGACTCAATGCATTTAATTCTTATTACCCACAAGGCACCTTGCACCATAACAATAAATTATTTGTTTATGGTGCTTTTCAGGAAATGGGAGATTCAGTACGCTACAATCTTGCTGAGTTAGATACAGCAACAGGAAAAGCAACGGCATGGAATCCTGATTTTTATCCTGTTGGTGGTGGAGTGATTAATGATATTGTTGTTTATCATGATTCACTATTATGCGGAGGCAGTGTGCGCATATACGGACCGCCAACTTATGATGATCCTGTAGCATTGGTTGATCCTGTTACCGGTAATTTCAGTTACTGGAATGACTCACTGACCTCAAGCGGTTTTATTTCAAGATTTTGTTTGTATGGTGATCGTCTTTACGCTGGTGGAGTGTTTACACGTATGAATAAACAATATCGCACTAATCTTGCATCGTGGATTGTTGACCCGCAGCCACCCATTGATTACAAGCAATTGAAAGGAAATATTTTCCAGGACCTGAGTGTGGATTGTATAAAAGATATTAATGAAAAAGGTTTAGGAAGCATGATTGTTAAAGCTGAACCTGGTTCACAATATTCAGGAACGGATAATAAAGGCGATTATCTTTTTAATGTTGCTGATACCGGCACATACACCATATCTCAAATCAAACGTACGTCATTATTTAACATCACTCAGTTTTGCCCGGTTAGTAACGGCAACTTAACTGCAATTGTTGATACTACAACTTCCACAGTTGAGGATCTTGATTTTGCTGACAGTATTAAAACATGCCATCTTCTTTACCTGAATGGTGCCTCAACCCGCAGGCGTGTGTGTCAGAAAAGTTACACTACCATCAGTTATTGTAATGTTGGAATTCAGGATGCAACAAATGCTGAAATAAAATTGATTTATCCCGAAAATGTATTTTCACTCACAAGTATTCCGCCCTGGACAAGCAAGCAGGATAGTTTAATCACGTATAGTTTAGGCACCATTGCAGCAGGCCAATGTGGTGCGATAACAATTTTAGATTCTGTAGCTTGCATTGCTAATGTTATTGGCTTAACCGAATGTGTTCGTGCTGCTATCACGCCTGGAAACAATTGCATAATTGCAAATACACTTTGGGACAATAGTGATATTACGCTTGAAGCTACCTGCAATGCACCTAGCGCATTGGTAACCATAAAAAATTCCGGAGCCGGAAACATGAATGACAGCAGCACAATGCATGTTTATTTTGACTCATTGCTGGTTTACGAAAGCAAATTTAAATTGAATTCAGCAGACAGTGCAGTTGTAACAATTCCTGCAAGCGGACAAACCATACGCCTCGAAGCAGACAACACGCCATACAATCCTTCATTACAATCTCCATCAATAACCGTTGAAGGTTGCAATGCCGGTTTACCGGTTAATATTCATAAGGGTTTTGTTAATCAGTTTAATGATGACGATGATAACCCTTCCACTTCAATAACCTGCTCACCTTTATTAAATGGTTTTGACCCTAATGAAAAACTTGCCATTCCTGAAGGCGTAACCGGGGCGCATTTAATAAAGCCAAATACTGAAATTGAATATATATTACATTTTCAAAATACAGGAAACGATACAGCTTATCAGATTATGTTGCGAGACACATTGGATGCAAATATTGATTTGGCAACATTTACCGAAGGAGCTTCATCGCATCCATACAAATGGTATGTAAGCGGTAGCCAAAGGCCGGTGCTTACTTTTTATTTTGAGAACATTAATTTGCCCGACAGCTCAACTAATCTATTGGAAAGCGAAGGATTTGTGCAGTTCAGCGTAAAACCAAACTCATCTGCACCATTGGGTACGGTTATTAATAATAAAGTGGGAATTTACTTTGATTTTAATCCCGCCATTGTTACTAATGAAACCTTTCACACTATTAGCAATACATTTCCAACTGATTATAATTTAGGTGTGGGAATAACCATTACAACATATGTTGGAATTAATGAAGCTTCCCAAACTAAAAAGCAACTCATTTTTCAACCCAATCCTGTTGTTGATTGTGCAACAGCTTATTACAATGATTTCAACCTCACGCCATTAACATTGGAAATTAAAAATGCATTGGGCCTAACAGTACAACAGCAAATTTTATCCTCAGCGAAACAGCAATTTTGTTTTACCGGCTTCCCTTCAGGGGTTTATTATTATCAATTAAGAAACAGCTCATCAGTGCTTCTTTCGTCAGGCAAAATTATTCGGATGTAAATACTGTTTGAAGTTCTGTGATCTGCGGGCTGCAGTCTTTAAGTTATTACCAGGCAAGCGATTACCTTAGGCAATGTCATTAACTTATTGATCAGGCAATATTAAACCGGAATGAACGTATATTTGGTGTTGAATAAATTCAGATAAACAATGAAATCAATTATTGCTATACTGTGTTGTTTAGTTTACATCAACTCAAGCAGTGCCCAAACGACCCTGGAAACTTTTCATGATTTCAGTGCCATTACCATAAATGGTGACACACTTGACTTTGCAACTCTTGCAGGCAAAAAAGTTCTGGTGGTTAATACGGCCTCATTTTGTGCCTACACACCACAATATGCTGAACTTGAACAATTGTTTCAATTATACGGTGACAGTACATTTACTATACTCGGTTTTCCATGTAATGATTTTGGCGGACAAGAACCCGGTGATGAAACTCAAATTGACAGCTTTTGCACCAATACCTATGGTGTTACATTTCAGATGATGAAAAAAATATCAATCACCGCAGTTGATACCGCTGAGGTATATAAATGGCTGCAATTGCAAAGCCGCAATGGCGTTATGGACGCACCTGTGCTTTGGAATTTTTATAAGTTCATGATTGATGAAGCAGGGAACTGGCACGATTACAAGCCAAGTGCTGTAAGCCCGCTGGATACCAGTATTGTTAATTGGATTTTATCACCGTCTGTTTTACAGGTTAGTGAAAACAATCCGGATTTAAATGTGGATGTATTTCCAAATCCTGCAAATGATTTATTGCATATATCAATGAGCGCAAATTCTAGGGCCCATATAAGCCTGGTAGGTATAGATGGCAGGTTATATTCAAAATTTGAAGCTGATGCCGTAAATATCAATAACCGTATGTCAATGCCCACAACAAAGCTGGCAAACGGAATTTATTTTGTAAAGATTGAATTGCACTCTGCTACCATTTGCAAAAAGGTGATTATTAATCACAGTAATTAATATTTTTTGGAAGGATGCTTGAAAGCATAGTGCTCTTCAATAAACCAGCTGTAAAAATTAGCACATCAGATTTAGCATTCAAATCAGTTTTAATAAAAATAAAAAATCCGGAACGTTTTAGATTCCGGATTTTTTATTTGCAACACCAAAATAGCTGATTAGGCTTGAGGCGCTCTTGTTACAACAATTCGTCTTTGTCAATTAATTTGACTGAGGATTATTTTGCATATACCGTTGCTCCAGTTTTTTAAACCTGCCTTCCATATCTGCAGTAATATCTTTCTGGCCCGAAAGCCTTGTAAGCCTTTGTAATTCCATAAACACAGCCATTGACTGATTCATTTCGCGCTCCACATTCGGAAAGAAATCAGTTCCGGATAATGAGAAATAATAATTCAGATCATCAGCTGTAATTTCGGCAAGTCGTTTTGCAATCACATTTCCTTTATCGAAACAGGCTTTAGCGGAGAGTCTCATTTTTTCTACATCTGTGTTTGCACTTGCAGCAGAATCGTTTTGCTGAGCAGCCAATCCATTCCTGTAGTAAACTTCAATCAAGCGAAGGCAAGATAAATTATAAGGAACTGTTTTATCCGGCATTACTTCCAGGCACTTGTCAAGCGCTTTAATTGATGAATCGCGCTTACCTTCTTCAAGCAGTGCATCAGCAAGGCGGGCAAAATTAAAGCGAAGATTCATGGTCATGTTCAGGTTATTCTGATCAAGGTAAACACGTGGATCAGCCATATTCCCCCAAACAAATTTATTCATCATGTTATCATACATCGGATCTGTACCTACACGGCCCGGCTGCCCGTCATTTTTTACAGCTTTAATGGGCACCAGCCTGTAAGCAAGACCTTCAGCCTGGAAATAGTTCTCCAAACCAATATAACCATCACTGCCTATTGTAACAGCATAGTATATAGGTCGTTTCCAGTTATTGTGCGCAAGAATATCCAGCATAAATAAATCAGCCTTTGCTACATAATCTTTATTGTAATCCCAATCGATGTAATCAACTATTTTAGCACTGTCTTTTAATGCAACTGTTCCTGTTTTTAAAACAGCTTCTTTATCAATTTTTAAGCGGAACTTTTTTGTTGGAAGATAATTAATGTCATTTCCACCACGTGTTTGCAATTTAAGATTAACATCATCACTGGTTATAAAGTTGAAGATTTCACTTAGGTCAGTATAATCAGGAATGCGTTTATCGTAAAATGGAATGTAATCACGGGTGCCCTGCATGTATTTCGATTCAGGTAATGTAATGGGCACCGGAGCAGACTGATAGGCCTGCCGTTTCATTTGATTAGCATACCAGTCGGTATTTAAAAGACTTAGATTTACAATCCTGACATCCGTACGTACATTTTCAACTTCCTGCGCATACCACAAGGGGAAGGTATCGTTATCGCCATTGGTAAATATGATGGCATTGGGTGCGCATGAATTAAGATAATCAACTGCAAAATCGCGCGAAGTATAACGATAGGAACGATCATGATCATCCCATCCTTCTTTTGCAAGCACATAAGGAACAGATGAGGAAACAAGTATGGCTGTAATAATGGCCACTTTGGGGTTAATTTTATTTTGCAGCATATCTGCAATTGCCGCAACACCAAGACCTATCCATATTGCAAAGGCATAAAAAGCGCCCGCATAGGCATAATCACGTTCACGTGGCTGATATGGCGTTTGATTAAGGTATAAGATAATAGCAAGGCCTGTCATCAGAAAGAGTAGCATTACAATCATAAAATCTTTACGATCGCTCAAAAAATGATATACCATGCCCAGTAACCCTAAAATCAATGGAAGAAAATAGAAACAGTTCCGGGCTTTATTCTCAGTCATGCTTTTTGGAAGCTGATCCTGTGGCCCAAGCCTTATGGCATCAATAGCTTTAATTCCGCTAATCCAGTTGCCTTTTAAAATATCGCCATGTCCCTGCAGGTCGTTTTGCCGACCGACAAAATTCCACATGAAATAACGTATAAACATGTGGTTAACCTGGTACTTGAAAAAGAATGCCATGTTTTCACCAAAAGTCGGCCTTCGATCTCCGGGGGTTCCTGTCCATGATTTATAAGCTGATACGTGATTTTCCTGAGAGCTCCACATTCGCGGAAAAAATCCTGTATTTTCTTTTTCATAAACAGCTATAGGCTTGTTGCCTACTTTAATGTATTTATCTTTTGTTTGAGCATACATAGCTGGGCCCTGGTCCTGCCTTTCAAGCTGAGCATTAAAATACTGCCCGTGTAATAATGGGAAATCACCATACTGTTCGCGGTTCAGATAACTTAATAATCCGAAAACATTTTCAGGATCGTTTTCATCTAAAGGAGGATTTGCTCCAGATCGAACAACAACCTGTGCATAGGAATAATATCCGATAAGGATAAATGCGAAACAAAGCAGCACAGTATTGAACAGAGGTTTTTGATTAACCTGTGTATGATAGATACCATAGATAAGCGCTGCTATTACAACCAGGTTAAAGAAAATAATTCCCGACCAAAAAGGCATGCCGAGAGAGTTAACAAAAAGCAATTCGAAATAACTGCCTATTTTAAGATAGTACTGTATAACACCAAATTGAACAACAGCTAAAATTACCACACCAACTGCAAGCGTTTTTACTATGCCTATCCAGCTAAACGGATATTTTCTGAAGAAATAAACGAGTGCCAAAGCCGGTATGGTTAACAGGTTAAGTAAGTGAACGCCTATTGACAAGCCCATCAGGAAAGCAATAAGAATGATCCAGCGGGTTGAATGTTTTTCGTCAGCCACGGAATCCCATTTCATGATAGCCCAAAAAACGCAGGCTGTAAATGCTGCTGAACTTGCATATACTTCACCCTCTACTGCCGAAAACCAGAAAGAATCAGTAAAAGTATAAGCTACAGCACCAATAAAGCCACTTCCTATTACTGTCAATATCTGATCAGTAGTAATATTTTTTGGATCTTTAATTATGGCCTTTTTTGCAAAAGCGGTAATAGTCCAGAATAAAAAGAGAATACAGAAAGCACTCATGATGGCTGAAAGCGAGTTCACCATTATGGGTATCATCTTTACATTGTCACCTGCAAATAGTATAAATACACGGGCAATAATTAAAAAGAATGGTGCACCGGGTGGGTGGCCAACCTGTAATTTATTGGCAGTGGCTATAAACTCACCGCAATCCCAAAAACTGCCGGTTGGTTCAATGGTTGATAGATAAACAAAAGAAGCTATGGCAAAAACCAGCCATCCTACAATGTTATTAATCCTCTGATATTGTTGCATATGTTAATAGTAATAAAGCGTGCGAATATATAAGTTTACCATTAACTGCTGTTTGATTTAGGTTTATTTAACGGCATGGCTCTTAATGCATTGGTGCCTTTTCAATCGATCCTGTTTTATTCATTTAACCTTTGGCATATGGTTATATGAATCATAATCCTCGATCTTTGAATTTTGACGGAATTATTCTTCATTATAGAGGCTGGATTCGGAATGACCTGCAATATTTTTTCAATTAAACTCAAAAACCTATAAACCAATGTAAAACAATATCAAACAACAGGATTTTCTTACCTGAATTGACCTGCACTTAATGAAGTAATTAGTTCGATCAGATTACCACGATAGAATCAAAAGCAATGCTATCTGATATTTTTGATTTAATTTGAAACCATATTATTTCAAAATTCAGAACCATGAGAACCATCACATTATTTTTAATGTTATTAATCTTTTGCCAATTAAAGGCCCAGAATATTCAAATTACTGCCGGACCGATTTATAAGCAAAATGAATTGCCTGAACCCTCAACATTAATAAGACCAATTGCAGATGGAGGCTATTATGTTTTGCAGCAGCAGTATGTGCTAAAGTACTTTCAAACCTTTGTATGGCTGTCGCGTTTCAATTCAAAAAACGAATTGCTTTGGGAAAAGAATATTACACAGGGAAACATCCTTGGTAAAATGTATGATACCGAGGGTTTTGCTTTTTTACCTAATGATAAAATGGTACTCTTCCTTTCGTTGTGGGATGACAAACGTAAAGCCAATGTATTATATACAAACGAAATTGGCAGTGACGGAACAAAGAGCGAAGCGTTAACTGAAATTGCTGCTGAAAATGCTGAAAAGATGGCTAAGCGTGGCAACTTTACTGTAAAATCTTCGGCAGATGGAAGCAAAGTAATGATACAATTTGAGCCAGAACGTATTAAGGACACAAAGGAGCAATTAAAATTTACTGTAGCTGATGCTAACCTTAAAACTATTTGGGCAAATACGTTTACGCTCAGTTATGATTGGGATAAGGCAGTTAATAATGATGCTATGGTGGCTAACGATGGTAAAGTGTTTGTTGTTAAAAAAACTTTTTTGAAATATGACCCGCAGTATGATGTACTGGTTGCTGATGAAGCCGGCAAAAACATTAAGCAATTGAAAATAGATTTGAGCGGAAAGAAATTTGCAACAATCAATTATCAGTTAAACTCTGCACAGGATTTAATCATCACAGGCTTTAACAGCGAAGACGGAAAAGTGGTAGCTGGAGGAACGACCAGCCATGGGGCATACTATCGTAAGGTAGATAACAAATCAATGGAGATGACGGCCAGCATGGACAATAAATTTGAAAAGCCATACAAGAACCTGACTTTACGCAAAACCTGTCTGGCTTCTGATGGAAAAATGTTTTTGTTTGCTGAAAAATATTGGGAAGAAAAATCGGCAAGTGGTCGCATGAAGGATGGCTGGCCTGTTGATGATATTCATTATAATAATAATGAAGCTTTAGTTGTATCGCTTGATGCCGCAGGTAAATTGGTTTATAACCAGGTTATCAATAAAGAACAAAAAAGCACCAATGACCTGGGCGCCAATAATGGAATAATTACGGCAGTTGATGAGGGAGTGGCATTGGTGATGTTTAACGACTATGAATTAAAGTACATACCCAATCCAACGCCAAAACAATCTGATGACTTACGTTATTCACGTATTCCTGTAATTGCTGCAATTAATACTGATGGCAAAGTAGCCATGCTGCCGCAATTTAATACGCCTGTTGGCGGAGTGCGCAGTACAGTTTGGCCCAATAGTTTGATTTATGAGAATGCCCCGGATGGAAGTATAATTTTTCGTGCATCCAATGTATCAGGCGAATACAAAATGGCAAGGCTTACTATAAAGTAACAGGCTTGAGATAAAAATCATTTAATCATTTACTGTTTAATTTATGCTGAGCAGAAAATCCAATTACAGAATATATTGAATCTTTATAATTCATAAAAGATGGAATTAGGCTAAGAAAGTTTATCTTTCAGTTAATAATTTTTGAATATCCCCTTTTAAGATTCCCCCATGCTTAAAACTGTCTTTATAGCGCTAATTTTATTATACCTGCTGGTACTATTTCTTTCTTATTGGCACCAGGATAAATTGTTATTCTTTCCCAAGAAATTTGAAAAGGATTTTAATTTTCACCTTTCTGAAGATGATAAGGAGTTGTTTTTAAAAACAAACGATGGAGAAATTATAAACTGCATTTATGCCACTAAGCCGGGGAATAAAAAAGTAATGCTTTATTTTCATGGCAACGGCACCAGCCTCGATCAATGGAAATCGGTAGCTGATATTATTTTACCACATGGTGTTAACCTGATGATGATCGATTACAGGGGTTATGGAAAAAGCACAGGAAAGTTCTCTGAAGATGGTTTTTACACTGATGCAGAAACAGCATACAATTTTCTTACTGCTAACGGCTATAATGATTCAACAATATACTTTTATGGGCGATCGCTGGGCAGCGGTGTTGCAGTTGAAATGACATTGCGCCATAAGGTTTGCGGCTTAATACTTGAAGCTCCTTACAGTAGCGTAAAAGATGTGGCACAGCAGCAACATCCTTATCTTCTTCCAAAGCTGTTACTTAAATATGATTTCAATAACCTGAAAAAAGCAAGTGCCATTCAATCGCCCTTGCTGATTATCCATGGTAGGCTGGATGAGTTAATACCTGTAAAGCAGGCTGAGCAGGTTTTTGCAAGCGCAAAGTGCCAAAAGCAAATCTGTATGGTGCCTGATGGTTCGCACAATAACCTTTCAGCTTTTGATGAATATCACCGGGCATTATCTGAGTTTCTTGATCGTTAAGGAGCAATGGAAACATCCATAACTTTTAACCACCTGTTCTTGTTTATTTTAAACTTACGATGCGAAAACGGAATAAGAATTAAACCACCACCGATTAAACTTCCGATAACTATAGCATTGGTTGAACTTTGCAAATCACCTGAATTTGCCAGGCTGCCATTCACCAGAACAACAATACCATAAACTAGTCCTGCCGATAGCAGTAACCTGCTGCCAAAGCGGGCACCTGCTCCTTTTTCATAGTCATAAAAAACTTTAACATCACTCAGCATTATCATCACACTGTCATTAATACCAACCATAGAATCGGTTACAAATGCTATAGGGCCTTTGTACTTTTTATTATCACTCTTCAGCTTAAAACCTACAACATCGCCTGTTTGGTAACGAATTCGATTATTAAAACCCGGTTTAGTTAAGGTGAGATATTTTTGCGCAGAAGCACTATCAGAAATTAATAGTACAGTCAGCAGCAATAGTGCTGTCCCTTTTATAATGGAAGTTGTTTTTTTATACATTATAGGTAATTCAATTTTCAATGTCTGGCTGGTTATCACCATCGACAAAAAATTTAATTATATATTTTGAAACAGTTTGCGAGTGTGATTTTTGCTGATCAGTATTTGTAATTACACGGATTCTGGAAGCAGGAATTTTCTTTTGAGTTACCAGGTAATCAAGCAACACATTATCTCTTCTGTTAATGCTTTGCATTAATTGCTCTCTCAAAATATCTTCTCCAATAATTTCACGGCATTTTTCCTGAATGGGAGTTAAATTATCGTTTGTATTCAATTGCTCATCTACAAATTTAATAAATGCGCTGTCGCGCTGATCAACTGCTTTTATCGAATCAGTGAGTTCTTTTGATATTGAATCAGCAAGTGTTAGTCTATGTTGATTCTCATAGAATTTTTTCTTTACAAGAAACAAAGCAAAAAACTCTTCTTCCATTTTGTAATTGGTCAATTGCATTAATTCAACGTTTAGCTCAGGTTTGTTTTCAAGTACTTCAGCAATTTTATTCAATTGCTGATATTGTTTTTGTGTAATTTCATTTTGCAGGTAGTTGAATTTTATTTCACTCAGTTCTTCTTCATTACCTTTAAACACATTGGAAAGCAATTTAGCGGGAGCATTAACGGCTTTAATAAAAATGTTTTTAATAATCTGCCATATTACTTTACCAATTTTATATTTAGGATCACTCAGGTCGCCTTCAATCGGAATATTTAATTTTATATCACCATTTTTATCTTTAAGTAATGAAATGGCAAGTTTCATAGGAAGCCGGTATAATGGTTTATCATTTACCTTGCCGCCTAATTCAACTTTAATGATCTGCAGGTCGTTTGAACTAACCAGGAAATTGTTATCAATCTGATTGCTGCTTTTAAAAACTACTATGCCACCCAGAAATGGAAAAGCAACATTGTAAACCATGTATGGATTAAAATCGCTTACACGTAAATCGTTTATGGTATAGTCAAGTTTAAGATTTTTAAAGTTGAGTGGATCCAGCTTTAAATCAGCTGCCAGTTTTCCTGATTGATTTAAAATTCCTGTAGCCGCCAATTCAATCTGCTTGTTGCTCCTTTTCAGGTTGCGGGCATTCATTGTGAGGTTAGTAATATTGGCATTGAAATGTTCATTTAAGGTATAATCATTAAACTCAACATGCCCGTTTATAATATCGATTTTATCACAACTATAATTGGTAACAGCATAATTTTTCTCAATGTCCTCTACATAGCTGACCATCATTGTAAATAAATTTCCTTCCTCAGCGCTGCTTGCCACCACTTCATCAATTGATGAAACGGTGTCATTAAGTAAACGAAGAAAATTATTCCCGTTGTTATACAATTCAGCTTTGATAAACGGCTGATTAAAAATAATTTCTTGCAATTGATACCTGCCTGCTTTTATATCGATACTATCAATATTCATTTCAAATAATTTGCAGGATAGAATAGGATTGTTTAAAGGGTCCACAACTGCAAAATCATCAAGATTAAAGTCGCCCTTTAATGCAACTGCTTCGGGCTCATTCAGATTCCCCTTAATTACCATCGTAGTTGTAATTTTACCTTCAAGCGCTTTTATATTCATTAAGTCTTTCAGGTAATAAAACCAAGCATGCAAATCGAATTGCTTAATATCGATATTGGTAAAATAGTTCAGTGATTTTTTATTGATTCCGGTTTGCCCCTTTATAACTCCTCCCGATTTGAACCTGAACTTATAATTGAAAAGCTGTTGATCAACATCCCATGCAATATTATTGGTTTGCAGGTCAATCTGATCAATTTCCATTTTATTTCCTACACCAATGTTGTCATAGGTAAATGAGCAATTATTAATTTTTACAGAATTAATCTTGTATTGAACAGGTTCACTATTTGCGGATGATGTATTTTGTGATTGGAGTTTTTCAATCATATCATCCACATTAAACTTTCTGCCATTACGTGTAATAACACATGATGCCTGATTCAGGGATACTTTTTCAATTTCATAAATTCCGGCCAATAATTTGTGTTCCTCAACATTCAGGTAAATTTCAGTCGCAGTAAAAAAAGAATCTGCCCCATTTAATTCATGAATTGTTATTCCATTAATACGAACAGATCCGGTTAGCAGATTTATCCATAATTTATCAATGGTGATTTCGCGGTTGGTGTACTCCTTATCATACTTTTCAATCAAATATTTTGTAATGGGAGAAATAAAAATAAAAGCAAGGGCAAACGAGGCAACAATTGCCATTAGGAGGAAAAGCAAAATGCGTTTAAGCCATTTAATCATAAGAACTATTGCCGATCAGAATGCTAAAATATAAAAGTGCTTCAATGACACTCGTGATATGAAATAAAAAAACCTGCCTTTATTGACAGGTTCTTAAGGTTTAATTAATGTTACAGATTCTTATTTCTTACCATAAACTCCCGATAAATACTCCAATACACGGGCATGAGCATCTGTTGCTGCTTCTTTATTGTATTTTGGATTGCTTGGATTGGCAAATGCATGAACAGCATCGTATGATTTTACCGTAAGATTTTTGCCGGCACTTTTCATTGCTTTTTCAAATCTTGAAACTAACTCTGGATTAATCCAGTCGTCATTTTTTGCATACAAACCCAATACCGAACAATTAAGTGATTTTAATTTATCAAGATTTAATTCAGGATAGCCATAATACACTACGCAACCTGCAGCCTGTGTTTTGCACATCAATGCAGCCTGCAAGCTCCAGCCACCGCCAAAGCACCAGCCGATGGTAGATATTTTTGCATCCTTGCCAACATATTTAATTACACCATTTATGATTTCGCGGGCACGCTCATCTTTAATGCTGCTCATAATTTTACCAGCGGAATCGGCATCAGTGGCAATTTGTCCATCATATAAATCAATAGCAATTACATTCAGGTTGCCTAACTCCTTTTGTAAACGCTCTGCTTCGCGTTTAATATAATCATTAAGACCCCACCACTCATGAATAACAAATAAGTAATTTTTTGTGGGCTTTTCAGCTTTCACTTCATAAGCATTGGCTTTTGACCCTGTTGTTTTGATGGTGATCATTTTACCCTTACCTCCTTCTAATGTAAAAGGTAAAGGAGAAAGATGTGACGCAACAAATGATTCGTCCTTTGAAAGCATGGCAAACTCCTGTGTTGAACTTGGTGCGCAACATGATTTGGTTTGAGCATATGAAAATTGAAATACAATTAGGGTGATGAAATACAATAATAGCTTTTTCATAATGGATGTTTATTAATTAACCGATGCAAAAATATATTTAATCCGGTTTCAGATATTTTTAATTTAAAATCATCTTTCCGTTAAAAACAACGTTAGAAGTGCTCCTGGTAAGCTTATAAAAATAAATTCCGGCATCTAAGTTTTTTCTTTCTATCATAAGCTCATTGCCATTGGGCATTGCTGATTTTTGTCGAAAACAATATCATCATCCCGATAAACACTGCTTTCACTATATGATTTAAATTTTTCATTGTTTACGAATTTTATTGTTTGATAATTTTAGTTTGAAGAGTTTTATTTTTTGCTTTTGCAATAAGCACGTACATGCCATTACTTAAGCCGGAAACATATATTTCCTGAGTGAGGGAAGCGGCATCAGTAACTTTATCAATAATAACCCTGCCTAAAACATCCATAAGCATTACAGACGTTATTCCGTTTCCCTCTAAATAAATCCAGTCTCTGGCTAGGTTAGGAAAAATTTTTATTAAGTTATTTGAACCTAATGATTCTGCACCAGTAGTGCAACCTGATGTATTTGAAGTTCTGAAATAGCTCTCATTAAAAGTTGGAAGCCCTGACAGGGTTGCATTCAATATTAGATTAACTGAATATATAGTTACATTACATGCTGTTCCATTTAGATCTGGAAATTCAATTCTGGACAATACTGAATCAATTTGGTTATAATGTAACAGGTATATTTTGCCATCCGGGCCATTTTCCATAAATCGATACCCATTTCCAAGGTTGAAACTAACAATATTTTGTGAAGCCATTATCATCATAGAATCATAAACATTTACATCATATTGATAAAGGTTTTGATTCGTTGAACCAGTGTAGAGCTTAGTATTATCCGAAGAAAAACTTATGGCATGAGTAATATTATGGTTAGTTGCAAGCGTAATTCTGTTTGAAAGTATTCCTGTGAAATTATCAAACTGAAAAAGTTCAATCCGTTTAAGTCCAGTGTCTGTAACTGTGCACAACATGGTTCCATTAGGAGAGAATTTAGCAGAGCCCGCCATAGCTGCAAACACATTACCAGAATGGGGAAAGCCAATAGTGCTAATTACTGCGGCAGTTGTATCAATACCGTTTGTAGTTAACACATAGGCCCGGAAATTGCTATTGTTAAGTTCATGCCCCATTACCCACACGCTTGTATCATTGCAATGATTAACGGCAGCAAGTTTTTCAGTGCAGGGTGCAAAGAGCAAAATATTTTTTTCCGTTATAACCACATCGCCATTACCCCCATCAAGGTTCATGTCAATAACTGTGTAGCGCATGCCGTTAGCTCCGTAGTTTTCGGCTTCATCGGTGGTAAAGAGATAATATAAATTTGGTGATAAGGGTTTAGGTATTATTAATGCTTGCTGTGAGCTGCTTCCATTTGCTCCCCCCAAAATGCCTGTGCCGTTGGGCATTACCTGGTGCAGGCGGTTCCATACCGTTCTGCCATCGCTGTAAAACTGGAGGTTGCCTGCTGTGTCACAAATGCTTGCACAGCCTTCGCTTGTTACTAAAGCACCGTTAGTATCAGCCACAGCCGTGCCACTGCTAAAGTCAATGCCTGCATGGTTGCCAAAATACCAGTGCCATGTGCGTTTTATTTGTGAGGGCTGACAATTGGAAATTGATAATTGCCAATTGATAAGTACAAGAAGGAGGAGGAGCATTTTCATAAGCGTTAAGTTTTATATGAAAAGGTTAAAAGTAAATAAATAAGCTGCAAGCAGGGTTTATAATATGATCAGCAGAAAAGTTGTGGCTGATAAAAGCCCATTAACGCAGGTCTGTTAAATCAATTGCTGAAATTTATACCTAACTTAAGTAATTTTTTGAAACTCGATTTTGATTTTATATCCAAGCTGATTTAAAAACTGTTCGCACTCTTCCCATTGAAGCCTGAAATTTTTCCGCTATTGATTGATTTGTTATTATAGTTTTTGATGCCCTAAAGTTTTTGGATACTTGTGATGAATTTCTACCAGTTCAGTTTTTTCATTTTAGATTTCCTGGTGAAATTTTATTATGGTTTCATCTTTATTAACTTCCTTAACATACTGTACCTTATTTCAAACCAGTAGATTCAATCTCCATTTTGACGCCCTTCCCAACTATTAAAATTAAATTCATTTTGCTTTCGCTTTGAAGCATCATATTGATTTATTTAAAGGTATAAAGATTTGCCTTCAATTTGAAACCTGTTTCAATTTCTTCACCATAGTAAGTATAGTTGCAATAGCAACGGTCTCTCCCGTTTCATCATATACATCAACCAAAAATTTTACAATACCCTTTGCAACATCTTCGGGAGTTCGTTTTTCAGTGTCCACTTTTTCTTTAACCGTGAATCGCACTCCAATGGTCATTCCCGGGTAAACCGGTTTTGTAAAGCGACATTCTTCCAAACCATAATTCAACAACACAGGTCCTTTTTTTGCATCTACAAAAAGTCCCGCAGCTTTTGACAGAACAAAATATCCGTGAGCAACACGTTCAGTAAAAATAGTTCCTTCCAATGCAGTAGCATCCATGTGTGCATAAAAATTATCACCGCTTACATTTGCAAAATTGGTGATATCGGTTTGTGTTACCGTATGTTTTGCTGTGATAACAGTTTCACCAATTTCCAGTTCTTCAAAATGTTTGCGGAATACATGTACATCTTTTTCTTTATAAGGAGCACCATATTGATGCACATTGGTAATATCTGTAAGCATACCGGGCGAACCCTGAATGGCAGTGCGCTGCAAATAATGAAACACTCCGCGCTTTCCTCCCATTTCTTCTCCACCACCGGCACGGCCGGGGCCGCCATGCACTAACAAAGGCATTGGCGAACCATGACCTGTACTTTCTTTTGCACAATCTTTATTCAAAACCAAAATTCTACCGTGCATACTTGCAGAACCAAGAACATATTGTTTTGCAACTTTACTATCAGATGTAATGATAGAACTTACTAAGCTGCCTTTCCCTAATCGTGACAAGGCAATAGCATCATCAATTGTTTTATAAGGCATAATGGTGCTTACAGGGCCAAATGCTTCCACATTATGAGCATCTAAATTTTTAAACGGATTTGCATTTAAGAAAATAACCGGAGCCATAAACGCACCTTTATCTTTATCACCACCCTTCAATTCCATTGCATCACGGCCATCGTAAATGATCTGCTGTGATTTGGCGAGCAATGCAATTTTTTCTGTTACTTCTTTAACCTGCGATTTACCAGCCAGCGAGCCCATACGCACACCTTCCACATTGGGGTCGCCAATAACAGTTGTCTGCATGCGCTTACCCAGGGCAATTTGAACATCCTCCACTAATTTTTCCGGAACAAAGATTCTCCGAACCGCTGTACATTTCTGACCGGCCTTGGTAGTAATTTCACGATGTACTTCTTTTATAAAAATATCAAAGTCTGCACTTCCGGGAACTGCATCTTCACCAAGTACGCAGCAATTCAATGAATCAGCCTCAAGATTAAACGGAACACTTTCTTCTGCCAGCCGCGGATTTTTTTTAAGCATCATACCTGTGCTTGCGCTACCAGTAAAAGTTACCACATCACCATTCTGCACATGTTCAATAATTCCGTTGGCGCTTCCACATATTAATTGCAATGAACCTTCAGGAACCAAACCGCTTGCAATAATTTCTTTAAAAACAGCTTCAGTTAAAAATGACGTTATTGTTGCTGGTTTTACTATTGCAGGAACTCCTGCAAATAAATTCACTGCAATTTTTTCAAGCATTCCCCACACCGGAAAATTAAATGCATTAATGTGGATGGCAACACCTTCTTTAGGAACGCAAATATGATGGCCTATAAAACTTCCGCCCTTGCTAAGTTTGGCCACATCGCCATCCAGACAAAAAGTTTCATCAGGAAACTGCCTGCGCAGGCTTGCATATGTAAACAGATTGCCGAAACCACCTTCAATATCAACCCAGCTATCTGCACGCGTTGCACCGGTAGCCCAACTCACTTTATAAAAATTTTCTTTGCGCTCACTTAAATAAAGTGCAAGTGATTTCAACATGCGACCTCGTTCATGAAAAGTCATTTTACGAAGTGCAGGTCCGCCAACGGTACGTGCATAATTGCACATGGCCGCAAAATCTAATCCCTTGCTTGAAGCTGTTGCAACAGCATCGCCAGTAATTGCATTGTAAAGTGTCTGTCCATCATCAGCACCGGCTGTCCATTTGCCCAATGCATAATTTTGTAATTTGTTCATGGGTGATATTTCCTTTTATTATTTTATCTGATTATTAAGGTATGTTTTAGTCGCATTTAGCTTCTGCAATATTTTTCTGCTCTTCAGTTTTATAATTAATGCGATAAATGTATATGTTGTAATTCTTATTACGTGGATTCAGCTTGTGCAGCACTTTGTCAATAAATCCCGGCTCAATTAAAGTCTCATAACTGATGTTTGGAAAATACGTTTTAAATTTTGCTACCCGTTTATCCAGGTCATCGTCCTTAATAAAAAGCACATAACCTGGCCGTGTTAGTGAATCGGCATTTTTAACCTCGCACAATAATTGTGACATAGGACGGAGTGCATTCAGTTCATAAACGTGTCCCCATTTTCCAAAATAATAAAGCGGTGGCAATGTGCTGCTTTCATCCATTGATTGTTCAATGCAAAAATTATTGGCATCATTCTTATTTCGCAGATAAACCATTGCTTCAACCCTGCTGCGTTTGCTATAGGCGGCAGATATTACAAACAATGGAATGGTATTAAGCACAAAAAATACAACAAATGCAATACGTGTAAGTTTATACATCCATTGTTTTTGACTTTGTTCAAGCATCATGTACCAGCCGGCTGTCCCGCCCATAATGATAAATGGCACTGCAGGCATAATGAACCTTTCTTGTTTGTTGGGAAACATGCTATGAAAAACAAAAAATATAAATGCCGGAAGAAACACTATCAGATACTTACGCCACGATTGTAAAAAGCCATACATGAGCATAATACTTAAGGGCGGTAGCATTATTCCACCCAGCAACAGCAGGTATTTGTACCAGGCACTAACACCATAGGTTTCACTATTTTCCATGTTGTACCTTACATATTCGGCAAACTCAACAAAAGGCCTGCCCCAGATAATCATATCTGTGCATGCCTGGACGATACCTACGCTTAAAACTCCGCCAATAATCAACCAGGCAAGCATTTTCCAATTGCGCATAAGCAATATCACCAATCCATAACCTGCTATAAACGTTGCCGTTTGAAAGCGAATACTGAAAGCTATGCCTAACATCAGCCCGGCATAAAAACCGGCTTTACGCGCATCAGTCTGGTAGCGGTAATAATACCATGTGGCAAGCACAAGTGGAGGAATGCAAACCATTTCTACAAGATTGCGCACGCTTAACATCGGCATAAAGAAATATATTGCCAGCAGCAGCCCCGCTGCTTTTGCAGCTTTAACGCCTCCTATACGCAATGTAATTTTATATCCGATCCAAACCACCAGCATCGACCAGATTGCATGAAGCAGTCTGACAATGTACATTTTGCCCTGCGGATCTGTAAAACCAATTTTATCGCAAATTAAAAAGAAGAGGTAATGTAAGCCGGGGTAAAGCATGCTATGGCCACTTGCTTGTGTAAGTCCCGGTGTGAGGGATGGCAACCAGTTGTTATAGTCATGCCCGTCAACCCATGATTGAGAAGGTTCAATAACCAAAAAATGATCATCGCTCATGCCATAGCCCTTGGAAAGTATTACAGCTATTAGCCTGAAAAAACCACCGAGAAATAAAATCAGCAGCAGCGGTTTCTGCTCCCAGAGTTCAGAAATTTTTTTCATGCAGGCTTGTAATAAATGTATTTGAAAGTTAAAATGATTGAATCAACAGGCATCAAGGCAATAAATTAAAAGGATTTTTATTATTAGTAATTAATTCAATTTTGCTGCTGCTACTTTTTCGGTTTTCTGAATTTCTTCAATGGATCGTAAGTAATTGCAACTTTACCATTTTCCTTTGATTTAGCCCGAAGAAAAACATTAGCTCCTTTGTAATTGTATAAATCCTCAAGGGTAATATTATATTGTTTGTCTGACCTCTCAAAATTTTTCAGGGGAATCTGTATACTCATGTCGGTATTATTTTTAAAACTATAAATACCATTAACACGCATGCTCAGTACATTTGAAGCTATATCTAACTGGCCAATATCAATATCAGGACCATTAATATCAACTTTACTTATGATATCCTGAAAAGTAATATTATCAAAATCGCGATCGCGAAAAACAAATTTTGTAATATCATTCAAAACTTTCAGGTGGTTCAGCTGCCCGTTTTTTATGGTGTAGGATACAGTGCCATCCATAGTTTCAGGAACTACCTGTAATGCATTGTTCAGAGAACAGGTATAATCAGCTTTTAAGCTTATGGTTCCTTTAATATTCTTATCCGTTATTTTATCCTGGCCAAAATTGCTGCATGACAGAAACAACTGCTCCGCATCGGCATTACTAACTTCAACTTTTGCATTTAGTTTATAATTGTTGTTACTCTGCTTATTAAAAGCAACATCAAGGGAATACATACCTCCGGAATTCTCCATTGAAAAATCAGTGAGTGTTACACCCGTAAAGGTAATCATGCATTTTGCATGAGCATTTTTGCCGGTAAATTTTTTGAAATTAATAACATCAGCACTTAAATGTGCATCAAGGTTAATGTTGTTTATTATTTCATCAATTTTTTTCGAAACTGATAATTTTGCCTTTTTAGAAGAGGTCTTTTTTGTTGCTGATTTTGTCGATGGTTGCATAAAATCATCCAGATATATCCCATCACTCCTGAAGTCAAGCTGAGCCACCGTGTTGGCATCAGGGGCAATTAAGAATGGTATAAGCTGAGATACATTGCCGGTTGCATTAAATGAACTTCGGTTAATTTGGCCTGTAAGCTTATGAATAGTAAAATCACTTTCATTAAAAGTGCAATGCACATTCAATTTTAGAAATTTGAATTTTTTAGGCAGGTAAATAAACTCTCCGTTTTCAATATTTAATTTACCATTTAAGCTTCCGATAAGTTTTTTTGATTCACTATAATAAAGCGTATCAACAGGTCCGGAATAATGTAGTTGCAAATCAAGCTTCCCGCTTTTCAGATCGAGAAGGTTTTGATCCACCATATCTTTTTGTTCATTCAGGCGGCAGGAAGAAATAACATCAAGGTTAATTCTTGTGGTTTCAAAATTGTTTACCACTAAAGTTCCCTTAAATGGAAATCCTTCAATGGACGCACTTAAATCTTTAAAACGGATTTGAGAATTAGGATCACCTGCTTCTTTGCCTGAATCGGTGTGATTTGTAAAATAGCCATCAAACTTTACATGGTCAATCACAATTCCGCCAATGGTAACTGCGATGCCCCGGGAAGAGGTAGCATGAATATCAATCTCAGGATCAAGACCTGTTGTGTCTAACCTGGTTTTAAGTGTAAAGTCGGTTTGAAGTGCTGATGTCCATTTAAATTTAGCAAGTTTTCCAGCAATTTTTTTGGTGACAACAGTTGAAGCCAGCTGAAAAGAAACTCCGGCATTTTTAAAGTTAAGTTGCAGGTACGAGTTTTTACCGGTGAACAATTTTCCGGCAAGCTTAAATTGGCTTTTATCAATTACGAGCTCAGATTGCGGAAGAATTTGCAGTGTTTGAGAACCTTTTACTATTTTAAGATGAAAATTAACTGTGGCATTTTTATTTTCAAGGTACATGCCTTTACGCAAGTTAAATCCTAACCCGCCAAAATGAAGTTGGCCGGCCATATTAATATTTACTATTGAGTCGGTTCTGTCAAGATGATTGGATAATTTCTGAAAGTCAATGGCAAATCGCTTAACTTTCAAACTGTCATTCATTACCACTTTTACATTTTCAAAAATTATTTCTTCAATGTTTAATTTAACACTGCCCTTCCCCTTTTCTTTTTTTACTGTATCCGAATCGATATTCCTGAAAATGTAATCATTGGAATAACCTGAAGGTGTTTTAAAAATAGTAAACGATGCATTTTTAATTTTAAACGAGTTGATATTAATTCTCATAAATAACAATTCTGTAATGTCGGTTTTTAAGTAAACCTTTTCAGCACTGATCAAGGGTGTATGGTAAATGTTATATAACGAATCATGCACTTCGGTGTTAATAAGCGATAATGAAATTCGAGGGAAGTCGTTGAAAAAAGTAGCCTTGAGATCTTCGGCAGTAACTTTGGCGCGAAGTGTTTCACTCATTGCTGTTGTAATGCTTTTCAGTAATTGGGCTTTATTATAATACACATAAGCAAAAAGCGATATTGACAAAACCACCAGAATTCCTAAAACGTAAAGTAGATACCGCAAGTACTTTTTCACTTTGCTAAGGTACTTATTGCTTAATTTTGTACAACCTTGTAAGATTATTGCCCTTACTGGATTTAAGTGTTTTGTTTTTTAACTGACATCAATTTATATTTTTGAGTACTCTTAAAATGTAAGCAATTCCATGAAAGTTTTTATAAGTGCTATTATTTTTGTTATTGTTTCAATTACTGCCAAAGCGCAAAATACTTTTCAAAAATTTTACGATGCAGGCGCTGATGCAGAGTCCTTTGGTGCTTACCAACTTGCAGATGGCGGTTACCTGTTTACAGGAATTATTAATACGGGTAACTATAAAGTGTTTATGGCTCGAACCGATTGTGATGGAGATGTAGTTTGGTGCCGTGCTTTTAATAACAGTTCTACAGTTGGAAATATTTCACAGCGTGCAATTCCTACTTACGATGGTGGTTTTGTAATAGCAGCAAGTGTTGGCTCCTTCAATGCATACAATATCCTTATTGCAAAAACTGATGGCAGCGGAAATGTTATCTGGCAAAAAATAATGCAGGGCACGGGTGATGACCTGGTGAACAGTATTATTGAAACCAGTAAGCACGACCTTGTTATTGCCGGTAAAACCAACAGCTTTGGCCAGGATGCAGGCAGCCCTTACTGCGATGTTTATATCGCTAAGCTTGATGAGTATGGAAATTACCTATGGGGTAAAAGTTACGGAACCTATCATAACATTGATGAAGCTTTTGATATAGTGCAGACACCTGACAGCGGCTATGCAGCTACAGGCAGGTATATTGACCAGGGCACGTTTTACGCTTTTTTACTAAAAACAGATCAAAATGGAAATGTAAATTTTCTGAAAGCGTATGGCGATACCAATCAATATAGCTGTGGATACGGACTGCTTTCATTGCCCGGTGGCGGATTTGCACTATGCGGAGCAACTACAGTGATGAAAACAAATTTTCAATCGTATGCCGATGAGTTCCTGATAACCACCGATGCTGCCGGAGATACTGCATGGTGCCGGAGTTATCACGGAACCAATCCTGACCACAGCGAGAATGCTTCATCCATTATCAGCACCACTAACGGCTATGCATTGGCAGTGGCTACAATGAGTTATCCTACAACAGGATTTGTACCTAACAAGCATTTAATACTCAATACTGATTTTAACGGCAACCTGTTGCTGGCCCGCACTTACAATAACGGAGGATCGCATTATCCATACGTAACCAAACCTTTTGACGGTATTGGTATTTTAATTTCGGGTTTTACGACCAATTACAGCAGCTATTTCAGCCCCATAATGATCCGCACAGATAATAATTTTAACAGTGGCTGTAATGAAACTGACCGTCTTGCAACAACAGTTACCGAATATCCGCCTTTCAGGATAAGCACTCCCGCACTGATAATGGCTACTGGCGGATCTGTAATTAATTCAACTGTAAATTCGTTGATCACTCTTGCTGATTCAGCTATTTGTGAAAACATTGTTGACACCTGCAACCTTACGGCAGGATTGTCAACTATTGATGATGATAAGCTCGGGGTGTATTTTGATCAGCAAAACACTACTATTGAAATCAGGGGTACAGTGCCGGCAGTAACACTTAGTATATATGATTATGCAGGCAGGCTTGTTAGAAATGAAAAAATTATAACACCAGGGTATTCTTCAATAGCTGATTTGTCTTCCGGGTTATATGTAGTAGTTGTTACCAGTGCTACTATGCAGCTAAAACAAAAAGTATTTAAACTATAAACTTTTCGTGCCTGCAATTGATTTTTTTCATGCTTCTGTAAAAGGTGAATTTTAACTGATTGGCATTCTTAAATTGACAGAGGATCATATTGTCTATATTTTGAGACCTATCATTTTTCAGAAAGCTAATTATGCTTCAGAAAAGTTTTATAAATAATAAAAAGTTGCTCGATATTAATTTATCTCCATTAAGACAATTCTGTTTTATTAAAATTGGAAACAACTCCTCAGGGCAATTGAAGTGATTTTACAACCTTACAAATTTAGTATGATAAACTCCACGTGAGGTTTCAATCCTGGCAAAGTATATTCCAGGGGTTAATGCTTTGGTTTCAATTGTAGCGTCTTGCGAAACACTAACTGTTTTGCCTGCCAAATCAATAATTGTAATAGGATAAATAATTCCTGAACCACTTACTGTTATGCTTTGCTGAGCCGGATTTGGAAAGCATCTAAATTGATTTTTAATGCTGACCTCATTTACTGCAGTAGAGAAATCACGTCTTAATACCAAGCCGTTTTCACCAACAGCAATTGCAAATCCGGGCTGATAGTCTACAGAGTATAAATTCTGATAACCAGAATTTTCATTCCACCAGCTTACCCCGCCATCGTCTGTATAAAACATGATGCCGGAGATTGTGAGGCAAAGACAATGCATCAAATCATAACAATCGAATGAAATGATTTCTTCACTTGCCGCAAGCCCGAACAAAGTAAAATCAATAGTAGGTTGTATAGTTATTCCTTTGTCAGGAGTGAAGTAAAGAGATGAAATATTATTCACTGTTTCCAAAGCCGCAAAATACCCGGTATCACTGTTAAAAAACTGCAATTCATGTGTTGCAAATGTTTGAGCCCCCATATAGTTAACTTGCAACATACTCATATTAATGTTTGCCATAAGAGGACCATAAAGCCCGCCAACAAAACCTTCGGTAGCATTTATATATTGAATATCCTGTACTGCACTTGGTCCGGATGTAATTGTGGTAGGTTTCCAGAACGCGCCACCGTCTGTAGTTTTATATATCTCAATGTTACCGCTGATGTTTTTAGTGGCAAAGCCTTTTGTAGCAGATATAAAATGTTGTGGACCATTAGGTGCATCAGGATTTACAGTTAGCCAGGTTGTACCACCATTGGTTGTGAGTCTTGTATAAGTATACTGTCCATCGTTTGAAGAAACAAAAACAGTATCACTATGAATGAAATCAATATCGGAATTGGCCAGCAGTATAAAATCTTTTTGATCCCAAGTTATACCTGCATCACTGGTTTTATAAATTTTGCCGGCAAGGTTCAGGCCTATTATGGTATCACCAATTAAATAACCGGTAGTGCTATCAGTAAATATTACCTTTTTCAGACTGTATCCGCTGTTTATGTTTACAGGAGTCCATTGCGAAAAGCAGGTGACACTTAATAAAAAAAACAGTGCAGAAAGTAATTGTGTTTTCATGGTGTGTTACTTTTAATAATTCTGCAAAATGTAATTACCAATATTAATGGAATGGCTGGAATAAAATCACCAGGATTAAAAATATTTCAATTTAATGACGGATTGAACAAATCAAATTTTCTATGCCATAACAGTGCTTAACACTGCATTGATCATGAATGCTATTGCAAACATGAATAAACAAATCATCAGCAATAGAGTATACTTAATTGATGTTTTTATAAAATTCTGTGCAAATATTCTCTTCAATAGAAGAAAAAGGTAAACAAATATCCAGAGCACGATGATAAACCCGGGTAAGTTACTGTCGGTAATTTTATCCAATAAAAATAACAACATAAGAATCACAAAAATAAAACTGAAGTAATGTAATGCTATAACAGCAAAATCGGCATAGTAAAATTTACGATGTTTGAAGTATAACATTTTCATTATTAAGGCGAATAAGGGTAGCAGAAAAAACATCATTCGCGGTATGTTGTGTAAAATGGCTGAGCCTATCTTTTTATATGTATCCTGTAAATTCTCGCTGTTAGCTGGATTAATTTTAAGGTAGTTAGCATAAGCATGTTTTTTCCAAAATCCATGTTGTTGTTCCTTCGGCAATGATTTCTGCCAGTTTAGATAGGCTTCGGGAGATGTTTTTGCATTAACAAGAGATTCAATTTCGGTGGGTTTGGTTTGAATGTAATTATTGATAGCTGTGCTATCGCCAGTATTTTTTACTATAATTTTTCCTAAAGGTGAAATCATTATTTCCTTGTTCGGCAAAACGGCTGTATCGGATAAAGCATTTACATTTTGTGTTGATACCGAATCTTTCGTGTTATTTAGCTTATGGTTGGTGGTTTGATTTGTTTTTCCGCAACTGAAAATCAATAAAAAATAAACAAAGCTTGAAAAAATATAAAGACGTATAGGATGAAACTGGCTTCTTCTTTTCCCGTTAATATATTCAATTGAAATTTTACCGGGATTTAAAAGTAATGGCAAAACTGTTTTTATAAATCTCGAATCCCAGTGAGTGAAGTCACTGAAAAATTCGTACACCAATTCTCCAAAGGTCTCTTTATGATCGTGATACTTTTGTCCGCAGAAATGACAATAATGTCCTGCTACTTCAGATTCGCAGTTCGGACATTTAGGATTCGTTAGCGTATCTTCCATATTCAAGGTTAATCAGCATTCGGGTAAACTAATAGGGATATTAATTGCAAGGCCACCATCAGCAGTTTCCTTGTATTTGCTGTTCATATCCTGAGCAGTGGTCCACATGGTTTTTACAACACCATCAAGGCTCACTTTTGCATGATCAGGATTACTTTGCAGTGCAAGCTGCGAAGCAGTAATGGCTTTTATAGCTCCCATGGTGTTACGTTCAATGCATGGTATTTGAACCAAACCACGTATAGGGTCGCAGGTTAGCCCAAGGTGGTGTTCCATGGCAATTTCGGCTGCCATAAGAGTTTGGTCAGGTGTTCCGCCAAGCGATTCAGTTAGCGCTGCAGCAGCCATAGCTGATGATACTCCTATTTCTGCCTGGCAGCCGCCCATTGCAGCACTTATTGTTGAGCCTTTTTTGAAAATACTTCCTATTTCAGAAGCAGTTAAGAGGAAGCGGATGATCTTATCGTCATCATTGCCATTGCAAAAAGCAGTAAAGTACTGAAGCACGGCCGGCACCACTCCGGCAGCTCCATTAGTCGGGGCAGTAACCACACGTCCGAATGCTGCATTTTCTTCATTTACAGCCAATGCAAAACAGCTTACCCAATCAAGTATATAGCGAAAGTTATTTCCGCCCTGCTGTATCAGGGTAAGCCATTCATCATAATTGTTATAGGCTTTTCCCTTGAGTAAATTCCTGTTAATGTTTTCGGCCCTGCGCACCACCCGTAACCCGCCAGGCAATTCACCCCGTGCATGGCACCCGCGATAAATACATTCCCGCATTACCTTCCATATTTCCAAAACGCCATTGCGTGTTTCACTTTCACTTCGCCAGCACTTTTCATTAATCATCACCACATCACTGATACTCAAACCTGTCTCATCGCAATATGCAATTAAATGTTCTGCTGTATCAATAGGGTGTTGTAATACAACTTCATCATCGGCTGATGCAGGCATGTTTTCCTGTACAACAAAACCTCCGCCAATTGAATAGTAAGTTTCGTTAATTGTAATACCTGAACGTGTTGTTGCTTCAAAGGTCAATGCATTAGGGTGAAAAGGAAGTGATTTTTCAAAATGAAAAACCAGGTCAGTTTCGGGATCGAAATTAATCAGATGCTTTGCATCAAGTTTTATTTTTTTTTCAATACTTATCCGTGTGATTTTCGGTGTAATAGCATATACATCAAATGTTACAGGGTCATCGCCACATAACCCAAGTTGAACAGCAATATCTGTTCCGTGTCCTTTACCGGTTTTTGCCAGTGAACCAAAAAGATGAACACGCAGTTGTGTCACTTCATGTAGTAACTCTCTGCTATTGATTAGATTTAAAAATTGCTGAGCAGCACGCCATGGCCCTAACGTATGTGAACTTGAAGGTCCAACTCCAATTTTAAAAATATGAAAAACAGAAATATTTTCTCTTTGTGTCATAAGCTATTTTTAATTTCTGCTTTGAGCATCAACTACCGCTATGCTAACCATATTAACAATTTCACGAACACTGCTGCCAAGCTGAAGTACATGAACAGGTTTGTTCATGCCCAGCAACACAGGACCAATTGCTTCTGCACCGGCAAGCTCCATCATCAATTTATAGGCAATGTTTCCTGCTTCAAGATTTGGAAAAATAAGTGTGTTGGCGCCACCGTTAATCAGTTCGGTAAACGGATAATTATCCATCAGCAATTGGGTATTGAAAGCAAGGTTAGCCTGGATTTCCCCATCAACAATCAATCCCGGATAATGTTCGTGTAAGTAAGCAACAGCATCGCGAACCGTTTTAACATTAGGTTCGTTGCTCGACCCAAAATTACTATATGATAACATGGCTATACGCGGTATTACATTAAATTGCTGCACGGCTTGTGCTGTAAGTAAAACAATATCTGTAAGCTGTTTGGTATCTGGGCTGATGTTTACCGTAGTGTCAGCAAAGAAAACCGGGCCCTTTCGGGTTATAAGAATGTACATTCCGGCAACAATGTTCATCTCCGGTCTTGTACCAAAAATGCGCAAAGCGGGTTTTATCACATCTGCATATTTGCGTGTTAAACCTGAAATAACCGCATCGGCTTGACCTGTTTCCACCATCATGCAACCATAGTAGTTTCGCTCCATCATTATTTTGCGGGCTTCGTAAAGAGTAAAACCTTTTCGTTTGCGTTTTTCAAAATACAACTCACCGAAACGCTTCATGTGATCTTCTTCCTCACGCGGATCAATAATTGGAATGTCGCTCAAATCAAGATTATTTTCTTTTAGCAGCTTATTAATCTTCTGCCTGTTGCCTAATAAAATAGGATAAGCCATTTTTTCATCGCGTACCAATTGCGCAGCTTTCAAAATTTTATAATTATCTGCCTCGGCAAATACTACCCGTTTAGGATCCTGTTTAGCTTTATTGGTAAGGACTTTGATAATTTTATTATCACGGCCCAAACGTTTTTCCAACTCTTCAATATACTTTTCCCAATTGCCAATATTATGCTGTGCAACACCTGATTTTATAGCTGCACGTGCCACAGCAGGAGCTACTGTTGAAATTAAGCGCGGATCCAATGGCTTAGGAATTATATAATCACGGCCAAATGAAAGGTTAGCTTTATTGTAAGCAAGGTTGACAATATCTGGAACAGGCTCCTTGGTGAGATTGGCAATTGCATATACAGCAGCGAGTTTCATTTCCTCATTAATTTTTGTTGCGCGCACATCCAACGCTCCTCTAAAAATAAATGGGAAGCCCAATACATTATTCACCTGGTTTGGATAATCGCTTCTGCCGGTTGCTACAATAACATCCTTGCGCGCTGCCATAGCATCTTCATATGAAATTTCAGGAACAGGGTTGGCAAGCGCAAATACAACCGGGCTTTTATTCATGGATTGTATCATGGCAGCATTAAGTATGTTGCCCTTTGATAAACCTATAAAAACATCAGCATTTACAATTGCTTCTTCCAGTGTATGGATATCCCGGCTTGTAGCAAAAAACCTTTTGTGCTCATCAGGGTATTCTCCATCGGTGCGAATTACGCCTTTACTGTCGAGCATTACGATGTTCTCTTTTTTTGCGCCAAGCGATAGATATATTTTTGCACATGAAATTGCAGAAGCTCCCGCCCCATTAACTACAATCTGAACCTCTTCAATTTTCTTATTTGCAATTTCAAGCGCATTGATTAAACCTGCCCCTGAAATTATTGCAGTGCCATGCTGATCATCGTGCATGATGGGTATGGTCAGTTCCTCTTTGAGCCTTCGTTCAATTTCAAAACACTCAGGAGCTTTTATGTCTTCAAGATTAATACCTCCAAATGTGGGAGCAATTGCTTTTACAGTTTTTACAAAATCATCAACATTGGTTTGATCAATTTCAATATCGAATACATCAATGTCGGCAAATATTTTAAAGAGCAGCCCCTTACCCTCCATTACCGGTTTTGACGCCAGCGAACCAATATTTCCCAGGCCAAGCACGGCAGTGCCATTTGAAATTACAGCTACTAAATTTCCCTTGGCTGTATATTTATAAACATCATCAGGATTCTTTTCAATTTCAAGGCAGGGTTCTGCAACACCTGGCGAATAAGCAAGTGTAAGGTCGCGTTGAGAACTGTATGGTTTGGTTGGAACAACTTCAATTTTACCCGGACGCCCACCGGAATGATAATCGAGCGCTTCTTGTTTATTATCCATTTGCTATGATCGTTTGCTTCAAAAGGTAACAAATGTAACAAGTTTGATTTTGTTGCATTGTCAAAATAGAGTTGATACTATTTAATGAGGCTGGTCACAAGTATAATCAACCTGGATGTATGGCGATTAGAAATGCTCAGGGAATAAATTTATAACTGGTGATTTGAAGTGTTGATGCAGTTATTTCTTTGAATAGAGTACTTGCACGTGTCCACTGTGCGAAACTTTGCCTTCAGTGCAAGGAGATTCATATGTTAATGCATAAAAATAAACGCCTTCAGGTACAAGGTTGTCGTTAAACCTCCCATTCCACTTTTGGCTAAAGTCTGCAGTATGAAACATGCGTTTCCCCCAACGGTCATAAATTGAAATTTCAAATGAAGATAATTCGTCAGAGCCTGAAAATTCAAATACATCATTTAAACCATCATTATTAGGTGTGAATATGTTGGGGATTTTACCCAGTACTTCGCCTTCAAGCTTAAATACGTTAATGCTGTCGCTGCCGGTACAAATGCCGTTTTGCATATTTACATAATACAAGCCTGAATCGGTTACCTGGATGGAAGACGTAGAAGCACCGTTAGACCACAGATACTGGTAACCTGTTAATACCGGAGCATTTAAGGAAACCGGGAGCATTTAAGGAAACCGGGATTCCTGAACAGATATATTTATCGTTACCTAAATCAACAGCTGGTTTGGTTTCTACTGTAACCACAGCGGTATCAGAATCGAAACAATTAGCCACGCTAACTACCACCGTATAGGTACCTGATTGTGCAACAGCAATCTGTTGTGAAGTACTGCCATTACTCCATTGGTAAGATGCACCCGGATTTCCGGCATCCAGTTGATAAATTGATCCTTCGCAGAATACAGTGTCATTTCCTAAATCAACTAAAGGCTGCTGTATAAAACTAATAGTAATGGTATCGCCCTGGCTGCAACTTCCTACAAAAGTAGTAAGCCAGTAGGTGCCGCTGTTTGTCACATTAATTGAAGATGTGGTATCGCCCGTGCTCCAGAGGAAATTAACATTAGTGGCTGAAGAGCTAAATTGAACTGATGTACCCTGGCAAGCAGTTGTGTCATTGCCCAATGAGAATGGAAGAACTTCAGCAAAGGTAAGACTAATCGCATCAGTACGGTCGCAAGTGCCATTATTAACAGTTACAGTATAGGTGGTTGTTGAATTTGCTACAATTGAATATGTAGTTTCACCGGTGCTCCATAAATAAGTATAGCCCGGATTGCTTCCTGCATCTAAAATTAATGATGGAGTATTGCATAGAAGTGAATCGGGCCCAAGGTTGATAACCGGTTCGGGGACAAAATTAAGCGAAAGTGTATCGGTGGCTGTGCATGAACCAATAGTTACAGTTTGAATATAGGTGCCCGCAGAAGTTATAGTAAGTTGAGCAGTTGTGGCTCCATTATTCCATAAATAGGAAGCATTAGTAACCGGGTAGCCAATTATTATGCTGTCACCTGTGCACAATACATCATCATTACCCAAAAACAAAGGAGGTGGATTAAACAAATTAACCAAGATACTATCAGTTTGTGTGCAAATGCCATTGGTAACAGTTACTGTATAGGTTCCGGTTGAATTAATGTTAATTACCTGGTCAGTTGATCCATTGCTCCACAGGTAGTTCATTCCGGGATTTCCGGCATCAATGGTATAAGCTGTTACATAGCATAGTGTTGTATCTGCGCCAAGATTAACTGATGGTCCGGGTGCAAAATTGATTACAATAGTGTCGATTTCGAAGCATGGACCTAATGAGGCTTTTAGATAATAGGTGCCGGGTGTTGTAACCGTAATATGGCTTGTAGTAGCCCCTGTTGACCACAGGTAGGATGCACCAAGAATGGTTGCTCCTATGGTATAGCTTGAAGAATTGCAGATAAGTGTGTCAGGTCCAAGATTAAAAGGGGAAACACCAAAAACATTAATGGTTTGCGTAACTGTATCAGTAAATGTTGAATCATATACAATCATGGTAACCGTATAAAATCCTGAGCCTGTAAACAAATGGTAAGTAGCCAATGACGTATCGGTATTGGCAGTTCCTGATGCAGGGTCGCCAAAATTCCACAGAATATTTACAGCTGCGCCATTGCAGGAATATACGGTTGCATTAAAAAATATGGTGTCGTTAAAGCAATAATTCTGATAACTGAAGGTATTGTTATGGAATAAATCAGATTGAATAAAATCTGAAACTCCAAGTGCCAGGATGGATGTTGTCTGAATATGAGTAATAGTAGGAGTTACTGAATTAGCATTTGAAATTACAGTGATTTCATTCACTCCATTATTAATCACATAAAGGTTGCTGTCTTTTCCCAGTTCAATTTGCCCTGGTCCGTCTTCTCCGCCTTGTTGCGAAGCCTGGTTACTGCTTTTCCAGCTCTGAATATTTTGCGTGATAAAGTCGTACTGAAAAATATTATCAGTTTGATCATTGTACCAATTGGTAATATAAGCTTTGGAAGCATCAGGCGAAAACTCTAATCCATACATGCCTGTAAATTGGTCAGCATTCGTAAAATTTAAGGTTACAGGGTTAGAGATCGTTCCGGCTATGGGATCGAAATCGCAAACAAATGCATAAGGAATAAACCCGAAAGCAATTCCCATTTTACCGTTATGAAAATCTAATTCACCACGGCCATCATAACCTCCTGAAGGTTGCGGATAATTAAATATGCCCTGCATGCTGCCGATACCATTGGAGTCAATAAGAAATTTCACAAACTGTGCATTACACTGGTAGGCAATTAACCAGTAACTGTAACAATCGCGTTTAACGATTTCCAGGCCTTCCGAAAAATCATTGGCATTTAACAGTGTATTCAGGTTAGTAACATCACCTGCTCCTCCGGCAAGCGTCATATCCACTATGCAGTAAGATAAGTTGGAACAGGTTTGTGAATTGTAGAAGATGTAAAATTTATCGGGATTATTTACAAAAGGGCAGATATCAATTTCAGCTGACGATGGGTCGGCAAAAATTCCGGATGAACCAGGCATTAATACTCCATTTGCACGATATACTCCATTTGCATTTACATAAAACAGCACATTACCAAGACCATCTTCTTCATGCGCTATAGCTTCGTAGCCATTGGATATGCCCGTATAGCTGATTACCGGGGTGCCCGTACTGAAATTCATTCTTACAATATCACTGTAAGAATTAAAAAATAAGTTCTGCAGATTCTGACTGTAACCAATCTGAGAAAATAGAAGAACAGGTGCAAACAATAAATAGTAGCGTATAATATGTCTGCCAAAGAAATTATTGAAGGTGCTCATAACCCCGGAGTTTAAGTTATAAGACGCAAGGTAATGAATTAAGGTTGCAAACTATAGTTATTTAAATTGGATTGTATAATTATTTAAACGCTTTTAGTTTTTCAAGATCAGCCGGGATATCTATAGCTATTGTTTCCAATTGCGTTATGGCTGTTTGTATTGAGTATCCGTGCTCAAGCCATCGCAACTGTTCAAGCGATTCAGCTTGTTCAAGTTTACCAAGTGGCAATTTGGATAATTCAGTTAGAACTTTTGTACGGTAAGCATAAATGCCAATATGTTTGAAATAGTCAACCTTGTTGTTATTTCTGTTAAACGGTATAGCATACCTGCTGAAGTATAATGCCTTTAAATGTTTATCAATAACTGCTTTTACGATGTTTGGACTATTAATTTCTGTAGCATCAGTTGCGGCTTTCACCAAAGTAGCTATTTGCGTTTCCTCATGTTTAAAGCACGAACAAATTAATTCAATTTGTTCAGGTTGAATGTATGGTTCATCACCCTGTATATTTAATGCCACATCATACTGCCCATCAAGTTGTGCAATTACTTCAGCACAGCGGTCGGTACCACTTTGATGTTCAGCCGATGTCATTACCACATTACCATTAAATTCCATTACATGATTGAAAATACGCTCATCATCAGTTGCCACCACTACTTTATTTAGTGTAATTGCCAGCATAGCTTGCCTGTAAACGCGCTCTATCATACTTTTACCATTAATCATAACTAATGGTTTACCCGGAAATCGTGTAGAAGCAAATCGGGATGGTATAATCCCTATATAAGTTAATGCAGAGGGCATAGTAGAATTTATCGTGATCTGTTGCATTCTTTAAAATAGCAGCCGAACAAAAAAACAAAAATGTAAGTTAAGATCTTTATTTACGGTAATCCAAATATAATTATCTCAAAACTATTGATTAATCATCTTAACAAGTTAATTGGGCTTTCAGTCACCGAAAAATTCTTCAAGCGATCCAAAATAAGAATTATCCCAGCCTTCTGTAATGTCTTCAAAAGCTTCATCGGGAATATTGGTATGAAGCAATTCTACTGATGTTCCTTTCTTATCAGGATGTAATTTAATTGTTACAATAGAATGTTCCGGTTGATCGCCAAAATACCATTGCTGCACCAGTTTTTTATTTTCAATAAATTCAATATTCCGGCCGGAAATATTACCATCGAATATTGAAAATTCTGAACCGGGTTCGGTTGACATTACCGCACTTCCATTGGTCCAGATTTCAAGAGTTAATGGTTTAGTAAGCGCCAGGTAAACTTCATCGGGCGGTGCAGGCAGGAAGTAGTATTTTTTAAAAGTTTTCATTTCTGTAGAGAATAATTATTAGACACTTCACACCGCCTAACACAGTCAATGTAAATGGAGCTTAACATCTGTAAATTAAAGAAATCTTTAAACAGATTTGAAATCCGGGCATCTTGAAATTTTAAGTAACCTTTATGAATTGGGCTATACATAAAAAACTATTTTCGTTTCCTTAAAAATTTTCTGTTTATGAATAGACTGACAAAAATTATAACCATTTGCACATTTTTTCTTTTCACTATAAAAGTTTATGGCGATGAAGGAATGTGGTTGCCTTTACTGCTTAAGCAATTAAACGAGGCCGATATGCCGCGCAAAGGATTAAAGCTATCAGCTGAAGATATTTATTCAGTGAACAAAAGTTCTTTAAAAGATGCTGTGGTTCTTTTTGGCGAAGGCTGCACAGGCGAAATAATTTCATCTAAAGGATTATTATTAACTAATCATCACTGTGGCTTTAGTTCAATAGCCAGTTTAAGTTCTATAGAAAAGGATTATTTAAAAAATGGGTTTTGGGCGTATAGGATGGAAGATGAATTGCCGGCACCGGGACTAACGGTGACATTTATTATACGTATGGAAGATGTAACCGGTAAAATTACTTCTGCACTTAATGATGCAATGAGTGAGCAGGAACGCAGCAAGAAAATACGTGAAGTAGCAGCAGGTATTGAACGCGCAGCTGTTGAAGGAACACATTATGATGCATCAGTAAGGTCATTTTATAATGGCAATGAATTCTATCTTTTTGTAATGGAAACATTCAAAGATATCAGGCTGGTAGGAACACCTCCTGCATCTGTTGGTAATTATGGTGGTGAAACCGATAATTGGATTTGGCCCCGTCATACTGGGGATTTCAGCATGTTCCGTATTTATGCCAATAACGAAAATAAGCCTGCAGCGTATTCAAAAGACAATGTTCCGTTTAAACCACGTTATCACTTTCCTGTTTCACTGGCCGGGGTGAAAGAAGGTGATTTTACCATGGTTTATGGATTTCCGGGGCGTACAACGGAATACTTGTCGTCATATGCAGTAGATATTACTCAGAATATTTCTAACCCTAACCGTGTTGCTATACGCGAAGCCCGCATTAAAATTATTGATGATGCCATGCATGGTAATGATACCATCAGACTACAGTATTCACCAAAAGTTCGCAGACTGGCTAATGCTTATAAGAAGTGGAATGGTGAAATGATAGGGTTAAAGAAAAATAATGCAGTAGGTAAAAAGCAGCAATTTGAAAATACATTCAGGCAATGGACATCAACAGCTGCTGAAGGTAAAAAATATGCCGGGTTGCTTGATGAATTAAAGAGTGCTTATGATCAGTATCGCCCGCTGGCCAAGACGGTTGATTTTACTAACGAAGCAACAAACGGTGTTGAGTTGATGAACTATGCAGCTAATTATAATGAACTGGTTGATTTGTGTAAAAATGACACCATAGCTGACTCTGTAATTGCCGCAAAAGCTCAGAAGATTATTAAAAGTTCGCAAGGATTTTTTAAAAATTACCGCGTAGCAATTGACAAAGAAGTTTTTTCACGGCTAATGAAAATGTACAGTGACAGTGTAGCACAAACTTATCAACCTGATTATCTGGAACAGCAGGTGATGAAATACAATGGCGATTTTAATAAATATGCTGATTTGGTATTCGAAAAATCATTTATGACATCGCAGGAAAAGGTGGAAGCAGTTTTGAAAAACTTTAAGCGTAAATCGCTAAAGAAAATTACAGCCGATCCTGCTTATGCCCTATACGATGCAATAAGTACAGCATATGATGAAGTAGTAGTTGATAAGGTAAACAAAATAAATGAAAGCATTATAAAGCTGAATCGTACTTACATGCAGGCGCAACGTGAGTTTATGAAAGACAAGGTTTTTTATCCTGATGCTAATTCAACCTTGCGGATAGCATATGGAAATGTAAAAGGTTACTACCCGCGCGATGGAGTTTATTACACACCACAAACCAATCTCAGCGGAGCCATAGAAAAATATGTTTCAGGTGATGAGGATTTTGACTTGCCTAAAAAACTAATAGAATTGTATGAGAAAAAAGACTTTGGGCAGTATGCAGTAAATGGAGAAGTGCCTGTTGCCTTTATCGCCACGAATCATACAACCGGGGGCAACTCAGGCAGCCCGGTGCTTAATGCAAACGGACAACTCATAGGAACAAATTTCGACCGGGTATGGGAGGGCACGATGAGTGATATTATGTTTGATCCTGATCGATGCCGCAACATAACTCTTGATATACGTTATACCTTGTTTATAATTGACAAATATGCAGGAGCAAAAAATCTTATAGATGAAATGGAACTGGTGAAGTAATTAGCTTATGATTTGAATCGCTCTTAGTAATCAATACCTGAAGGTATAGCTTTGATTAATCAGCGCCTCGTAATAAGCGTTAACGTTTTACAGCAAATAACAATCGAAAACAAACAATGAAACTCACTTTTGATGATATATACATGGAGCTTGCGGAACGCATTGCATTAAAGTCGCATTGTGTTAAAATGAAAGTGGGCGCAGTACTTACAAAGGATACACGCATTATTTCGCTGGGTTATAATGGCCCACCGGCACATACACATAACTGCGATGAAGAATGGCCAGAAGAAGGCTGCCCCCGATCGGTCAAAGGAGGTTGCTCACTGGCACTCCATGCCGAGGAAAATGCAATTTTATATGCAGCAAAAAATAAAGTAACTATTGAAGGAGCTACGCTCTATCTTACCTTATCTCCCTGTCTTGCATGTGCCCGTACTGTATTTACAATGGGAATTAAAAAGGTAATCTATCTCCATTCATATGCTGAGTATAAGGGTCACGGTATTGAAGAAGGACTTGATTTTTTATCGAGATTTGGTGTAGAAGTAACCAAATACACCAGGCAAACCCACGAACAACTTTAGTAATTGAAAATTACCTGTACCGTAAATGTTCTTACCGGCTGAACATCAGAAGGGCGCATTACGTAAATGTGGTTAAATACATTCTTAACCAGGAATCCACAGCTAAGACTTTTATCTAACCTGTAACTGATGCGGGCATCAAAAACCCAATTGCCTTTTGGATGTGTGTCACGGTAATGTTTGATACCCGGAATAAAAATGAGGAAGGGCTTATCAATATTTTCCATGTAGCTGTAAAAGCGTGAGCTTCCTCCTAGGCTGAAATCACCAATACCTACCTGAACATCGGCTTTAAACAAATGACGATACCTGTATTTTAAAACGTTTTCTGTTGAAGAATTAAGAATAGTGTCTTTAGCGGGATCAAAATCAGTTTGAATAGGATCAATATACGTATAACCTACCAGCATACTAAGCGGTGTTAAACCAATATTTCCATCACCTGCCAGGGTAAGGTCAATACCCGAAATGCGTGTATTGCCCACGTTAACTGAACGGAATCCTAACCCGAACAATGGATCCGTTGCAGGATTACCGTATGCTCCAAAAGTAAATTCCATCATGTTGCTATACCGGTTTACAAATGCTGCTGCATCAGCATAGCCTTTAAAATTACTTATTTTAAATCCCTGCTGCAATCCTATTTCTGCGCTCCATCCGGTTTCACTCTCCACCGAATCATTCGGATAAATTACTATGTTGCCCACTTGTGTGCGAACATATTTTTCGGCAATGCTTGGGTAACGGTATCCCTGTCCGTATGAAGCCCTTATGTTAGTAGTAGCTGTAAGAGCATAGTTAACCCCGGTGCGAAAAACCGGAACGGGGTCGCCTTTTTCTTTGTCCAGCTTATTACCTTCTATTCTGCCACCGGCAGAAATATTAAAACGATCATATTTCAAATCGGCTTGTGCATACAATGCAAAATTGGAGGAATAATGATTGCCATACAATTGACTAACCACATCATTATACTGAAAAACACCTCCTGATGTTAAGGTAACCATATCAACAAATTTTTTCTGAAACTGGTATTCTGCATATGTAGCTTTACCGGTGCTTTGCTGGTTGGTATTGTTTTTATTATTAGTAAAAAAATACCGGCCTTTTAATTTATGCTGTGCGCCATGAGGAGAGAAATAACTCCATTCATTATCTATGTAATATCTTGTTGTAGTATAATTACTAATGGTGGTGGTGGCAGTATCCAAACCTCCAAAAGGAACAAGGGCACCGGTGGTATCATCCTGCCAGATCAAAAATAAACCTCCTTTTGCCTGTTGTATATTGGTGCGGGCAACAACGGAAAGTCCGTTAATATTTTTAAAACGATAGCGTAATGAGGCATTGCCCCTCAAACGTTGTTCTGATTCTGCTAAACGGTAACCATCGTCTTTAAAGACCTGCCCGCCCATTACCAAATCAAACTGTCCGATTTGCTGCGAATGATTAAAATTGGTTCCGCTTTGCATATGAAGCTGCTTGTTATCGTACCACTGGTAATAAGCCGGGATATCATATACCGAACAATACATTTCAACTATCGTTACAGGCTTAGATGTTGGATATTTAGTTCGCATGTTGATTACCCCATTCATGGCAGATGACCCGAACATTGCAGACGATGCTCCCTTAATTACCTCGGCCTGATTCATGCTTTCCACAGGAAGAAAACTCCACTTTACATCATTGGCATCAGCAGCAAGCAATGGCATTTCATCAACCAGCATCATTACCCTGCTCCCTGCTCCGTAACTGAATCCGCTGCCACCACGAATATTAGCCTGTCCATCAATTACCGTTACACCAGGCACCTGGTCTATGGCTTCATCTAATGTTATTTTATTAGTACTCTGCAGCAATTGAGGCGAGATTACAGCCATTGAAACCACAACCTCATTCAGTTTTTGTTCAAACTTACTTGCACTTACCACCACAGGGTTAAGTTCTTTTGAAGAGTTTTTCAATGCGGCATTTACAATTAATGCTGCAGCCGGTTTTAAATTAATCTGCGTATAGTAGGGGTTATAGCCGAGGTATCTGAAGGTTAACCGATGTTCACCTGGTTTTAACTGCAAACGATATTTACCGGCTTCATCGGTAATGGTACCTGATGAATCCTCTATCAATATACTAACACCAACCAGTGGCTCGCGCGTATCCACATCTAGTACAATACCAGTAATTTCAGGCATTTGTGCATGTAAATGGTTTATTAAAATGCATACAAAAATGAATAGCAGTATTTTTTTCATTGCAGTTTTATAAGTTCAATACATGCAACATCCTGTTGTGTGGTTTTAAATTGTGATAATGAAGTAATTCACCTTTAGCATTAATTTTCATTTTATTGACAAATACTTATTGCCATAAGAAACAAAGTGCAATGAAGAACATAATGATAAAGCCTGAATAATTGCATTTGCAATATTGATATTTTTTTTAATCGGCAAAAATGTATTTTAAAAGCAGTTTATTGTTAGAATTGAAATTGCATTATTGATATTTAGTTTTCATTTTGTCCTTTCAAATCTTAATTGTTGAATGAAAACCAGTGATGAGCAACTGAAATACCGAATAGCAATTACCCTAATAAAAAATGTTGGGCCGGTACTCGCAAAAAACCTGATCAGTTACTGTGGAGGCGTGGAGGCTGTGTTCCGCGAAAAAGTAACTAACCTTGAAAAAATTCCGGGGGTTGGTAGCGTGATTGCAAAGTCAATCCGATCTTTTTCTGATTTCAAAAGGGCCGAAGATGAAATTCAATTTATCCAGAAATATAAAATCAAGCCTGTTTTTATATTGGATAAAGAATATCCTGAACGGCTTAAAAACTGTATTGACGCACCGGTGTTACTTTATTTTAAAGGCAATGAAAATCTAAACAGTTCACGCACAGTTGCATTTGTTGGCACGCGCAATGCAACCAGTTATGGAAAAGAACAAACAGAGAATCTTATAGCTGATCTTGCTGCATATAATGTAACAATAATAAGTGGTTTGGCATATGGCATTGATATTTGTTCCCACAAGGCAGCATTAAAAAATAACCTGAACACCATTGCTGTATTGGCACACGGGTTAGATCGTATTTATCCTACAGCTCACAAATCTACTGCGCAAAAAATGGTTGAACAGGGTGGTTTACTTACCGAATATATGAGTGGCACCATTCCTGATCGTGAAAATTTTCCATCGCGAAACCGAATTGTAGCCGGTATAAGCGATGCTGTAGTAGTAATTGAAGCGGGTGTAACCGGTGGAGCATTAATAACTGCTGAAATTGCCAACAATTATAATCGTGATGTTTTTGCTTTGCCGGGCAGGGTAGATGATGTTTATTCACGCGGTTGTAATCATTATATTAAAATCAATAAAGCTGCATTGATTGAAACGGCTGCTGATATTGTTTACATAATGGGATGGGAACAAAAGGAATCAAAGAAAGTACCGGAGAAGCAGCAGAAATTGTTTATTGAACTTAATAATGAAGAAAAGCAATTAGTGACATTATTATCTGATAACGGTCCGGCTGACATTGACTCGCTTATTTTAAAAAGTAACCTTCAAAGCAGTAAAATTGCAGCAGCTTTGCTAAACCTGGAGTTTAACGGCATAATTAAATCGCTCCCCGGCAAAATGTACAGGTTGCTTTAAATTCAGGAAGGCTGGAGTAGTAGTGTCAAATTATCAAGTTTTAATTGGCGTTATAGGACACAATAGTTATATTTGAATTTTCAAAACGACATTTTATAATGAAGCATTCACTCCCCCTCATCGCTTCACTTATCGGTTTTGTTTTCAATTTGCATGCACAAAACGATTCACTTGAATTTACAGTTCAAAGTGGTTACTACACTCATTTCAGTTGTGCAAAAAAGGAACACCCGGGCGATTATTATTACACGGCTTTTACTGCAACCGATTCATCGGAAATAGCATTAAAACCTTTTGTAACGAAGTTGGCTCCAGATGGTAATTCCATTTGGCAAACAGAAGTGTTTGATACCATTTACCAAACCGGTGAAGTAAACAGCTTACAGCAATTGTATGATTACAACCTGGTAATTTCAGGTTACAGGCAACAATGTAAGGCACACCAGGGAAGGGGCTATGTACAGAAAATATACAGGGGCAACGGCACAACTGCATGGATAAAATCGTTTACAATGGATTATGGAAGCGGGTTTGGTGATGCAATAGTTGAGCTGCCCGATTCAGGTTTCTGGCTTACGAATAAAAATATGCTGTACAGGCTTAATAAAGATGGAGACAGCCTATATTTTAATAGTTACAATTACGGCAGGATTAACTGCATATTAAATACCGGGATTAATTCTTTTATACTCGGGTGCAAAAATGGTCTTATTAAAATCGATTCAGCAGGCAATGTAATTGATACGCTTGCGCTTCCTAAGCCTGTTAAACTGATTACCGGTATTACTGATTCGCTGTATTATTTTGTATCAGGAAAAATAGTTTATAAAGCCGACAGTGACCTGAACATAATTGCACAGGATAATTCCTGGCTGAATTCGCTTGAGATTAATAAAATAGAAGTTGAAAATAACCTGATATGGATATTACTCCATCCTTCAGCTAATAACATTTCAAGATTGCTAAAATGGGATCTTGATTTCAATTTTGTAGGATATACTGACTACACCAACTATAACGGTTCCGATCTTGATGTAAGAAGCTTTAATATCAATACACAGGATTATACCTTGTTTGTTCATGAACGTACAAATAAACTGAGTGATCACTTGTTATTAAAAAATTGGGAGAAAGCGAATAATACTTCCCAGAATTTTAACACTGATATTGGTGTTACTTCGATTTACGCTGACTCTTCTTATGGCGATATTACACAACAAGGAAGCAAAACCATTATCACGCCTTATTTCAGAATTAATGCAACTATAAAAAATTATGGGCCGGTAACAGTTAACCGTTTTTATATCAATTCAGTTTTAGATACCGGACTTAATGTTTGCCTGCCGCATAATTATTCAAAAATGTTTGATGGATTGAATCTGCAGCCGGGTGACAGTACGACAATTAGTATTGGAACAGTGAGAGCTGAGCCGTATGAAATTCTGAATAATCCTATGCATGAAAGATATTTATGTTTCTGGACAAGTTCTCCCAACAAAATGATGGACTATGATCATGCTAATGATAATTACTGCAATATTCTTACGGTTAATAATTTTACAGGAAGCAATGATTTGGAATTGAATACCAGACCTTTTATTTATCCAAATCCTGCAGATGACAATTTAACTTTGCAATTTAGCAAAAGAGCGGAAGGCACTTGCTTATTATATAATTCAAAAGGCACTTTAGTTTGGCATGATAAGTTTGGAAACAGCAATTTCACAATTGATGTTAGCAACTTAACACCTGGTTTGTACCTTTTACTAATTGACAATAACAGAACCATTAAATCATATAAGTTTGTAAAAAAGTAAAGGGTGCTTTACAAACCAAAATATTCTTAATAGCATTTGAAAAAAATACTGGTTGCTCCGCTTAACTGGGGTTTAGGTCATGCTGCACGATGTATTCCTTTAATTGAAAAATTGCTGGAACATGGCGCTGATGTGAGTATTGCAAGCGATGGAAATTCATTGAGTTTGCTTAAGGAGGAGTTTCCGCAACTGCCTTTTTTCAGTTTGCCATCTTATAATATTACCTATTCAGGAAGCAACAACCAGGTGTTTAAAATGGCCGGGAATTTCTTTAATATGCAAAAGGCTATTGATGAGGAGCACAAGCAAATGCTTTTATTACAGCAGCAACATTCTTTTGATGCAGTTATCTCAGACAACCGTTACGGGGTTTGGCATCCGTCAATAAAAAGTATTTTTATAACTCATCAAATTAATATTAAAGTTCCTGCTTATTTAAAATGGATCCAGCCTGCATTACTTAACTTTCATCTGAAAAAAATTTCGAATTTTAATGAATGCTGGATACCTGATGTTGCATCATCAGATAACCTTAGCGGTGAATTATCACATAATTGCAAGCTACCGGATAACACATACTATATAGGTTGGTTAAGCAGGTTCTCTTCAAACTTTTCTGTTGAAAATAAGCTTGCCCAGGTTGATCAATTGCATCTGCCCGAAACAAGGTTTCAATTGCTGATAATTTTAAGCGGTCCTGAACCTCAACGAACGTTGCTTGAACAAATGTTACTTAAGCAGATAATAGACATCAAACAACAAATACTTATAGTACAAGGTATTTCCGGCAAACAAAATGTGCAGCAGGTAAATGAATATTGCTGGATGATTAATTTTATGACGGCAGAACAATTAAAACCATTTTTCCATGAAGCTGACATTATAGTTAGCCGAAGTGGTTATTCAACCATCATGGATCTTGTAGTAACCGGCAAAAAAGCAATCCTGATACCCACTCCCGGCCAGACGGAACAGGAATACCTGGCTGAGATATTTAAACAACGAAATATTTACTTTTCACGCAATCAAGATACGTTCAGACTTGATAAAGCATTGGAAGAAGCAGTACATTTTAAAGGCATGATTAAGCAAAATGATCAAAATGTATTGAACAGCCGGGTTGCAAAATTGCTTGAGTAAATTTTTTCTTGATATTATTAGTTGAATTTAAATGCCCTAAGGACGAATAGGGTCTTTGCATTTTAGTCTAAACATTAATAGCATAACCTTAATGTTCAATAAAACTGGAATGAATAATGCGCTGATTTGGGCTTTAATTTAAAATTCTATTTTTACTCCATTCCAAAAGTCAGCAATTTATTCATGAAGCAAGTATTGATGTTTTTTATATTGTTAGTGTTGTATTGTTTTAACAGCAAAGCTCAGCTTATTGAGAATTTTGACGATGGAGATTTTACTGCTAATCCAGTATGGTCAGGTGATGTTGCTTCATTTATTGTAAATCCTTCTTTGCAGCTGCAATCATCCAATACGGTTGCCGGATCAACTTTTTACCTGAGTACACCTTCAGCAACGGCACTAAATGCACAGTGGGAAATTTTTGTAAACCTTAAGTTTGCAACATCAGGTGCTAATTATACTGATGTGTTTTTAATATCCGATGTTGCTGATATCAATAATTTGTCAAGCGGTTATTTTGTTAGAATAGGCGGAACGCCAGACGAGGTGAGTTTATTCAGAAACGATATTGGAACCGCAACAAAAATAATTGACGGAGCGGACGGACGTATTTCAAGTTCATCTAATAATATTGTAAAGATTAAAGTTACGCGTGATGCTTCGGGATTGTGGACTCTAAATGATTCTGTGGCAAATGCAACCCCGGTAGTAAGTGTTGAAGGAACAGTAAGCGATAATACCTACACTTCATCCCAATTTTTTGGAATTAGTGTTACTCAATCAACAGCAAGTTTTTTCAGTAAGCATTATTTCGACAGCATTTATGCCGGGCCGATAATTACTGATAACATTCCTCCGCAGTTAGTGAGTGCAACTGCAACGAGTATCAACACGCTTGATGTTTTGTTTAATGAACCTGTTGATCCATTTACTTCACAAACCTTAAATAACTATTCTGTTGACAAAGGAATCGGAATAGCGACAACTGCAGCAATTGATATTGTAAACAATGCCTTGATACACCTTAGCTTTGGCAATAGTTTTATTATCGATACCACCTATACGGTTACTGTTACCAATGTAGAAGATGTGGCAGGTAATATTATAACCGCAGGCAATACGGCAGTCTATATTTATTCCCCGCCAAAAATCAGCAACATTACAGTTACAAGCCAGAATATGATAGATGTAAAATTTACGGAAGAATTGCAGCTGGCCAGTGCTGAGAATCTTACCAATTATGCTGTAAACAATAGTATAGGAAATCCGACAGTTGCAATTCGCGATGCTTCAGATTCTTCACTGGTACATCTCACTTTCACCACCAATTTTACAGATGCTTTGCTTAACACACTTACCGTAAATAATATTAGTAGTGTAAATAACATAATGGTATCACCAAATACCACTGGAACTTTTACGTGGTTCGCTCCGGTGGTTGCTGCTCCAAACGACATTATCATTAATGAAATTATGGCTGCCCCTACAGGCTCATTAGGGTTGCCCAATGCAGAGTATGTGGAACTATTTAACCGCAGTTCAAAAAACCTGAATTTGTTTAAATGGACATTGCATGATGCAACGGGAAGCAGCGGAGCATTTCCCAACATCATTCTTGCTCCCGATAGTTTCATCATAGTGTGCAGCAACAGTAATGTAACAGCATTATCAGCTTTTGGAAATACCATTGGGGTTAGTTCATTTCCATCATTAAATAATACTGGCGACAACCTGTCGCTTTATGATAGTACTACCCTTGAAATTAATCATGTTGCTTATGATGAAACCTGGTATCAGGATTCAACTAAAATAAGTAATGGATATTCATTAGAGCGCATTGATAAAAATTTTCCATGTCCTACATTGATTAACTGGGCAGCATCAGCTGCGATTATTGGTGGCACACCCGGAACGATTAACAGCATCAATTCAGTTATCACCGATACAACGCCTCCCATTATTACCAATACGGTAAATGTTATTTTACAATCTGTTACAGTTGTTTTTAACGAATCCATGGATGTTGCAACCCTTTCCAATGTAAACAATTATTCAGTTGACAATGGAATAGGAGTTCCGATATTGGCTAATGCATTACCCTATTCTGACAGAGTTATTCTGCAATTTGCAATTCCATTTCAGGCAGGCATCCTCTATACTATTTCTTTTAATGGCATAGCAGATTGTTCAGGTAACCTGCTTGCTGCAGGATCCACCTCTGTTTTCCAGTTTGAATTGCCAATAATTAACAGTGTAACAGTAATTTCTCAGAATGCAATTGATATAAAATTCTCAATGCCTGTGCAGCAACTCAGTGCAGAAGATACGGCAAACTATGTTGTTAACAATGGTATTGGCAATCCTTTAACTGTGTTACGTGATGGTATTGATTCATCAATAGTGCATTTAACTTTTACCACAAACTTTACTGATGCTTTGCTTAATACGGTGGTTATAAATAATGTTACCGGGATTAATGACGGGATTATAGCTTCAAACAGTTCAGCCACATTTACCTGGTTTGCTCCGGTTAGCGCTTTGCCAGGTGATATCATCTTTAATGAAATTATGGCTGCGCCAACTGATTTGCTGGGCTTGCCTAATGCAGAGTATGTTGAGATTTATAACCGAAGTTCGAAAAATTTAAATCTAACTGATTGGACTTTACATGATGCATCAGGCAGTAGCGGGCCCTGCCAGAATTTAACGCTTACTCCGGGCAGTTACCTTATTATATGCAGCACTTCCAACGTTGCCGATTTATCGGTATTCGGTAACGCAATTGGTATTGGATTATTTCCATCATTGAATAACTCAGGAGACAACCTTACCTTGTACGATAACAACAATCAGAAAATTGATGAAGTGAATTATTCTGACAGCTGGTATCATGATCCTGATAAAACCAGCAATGGTTATTCACTGGAGCGCATTGATCAGAATTTTCCATGCCCTACTGGTGATAACTGGTCTGCTTCCAATTCTGTAATTGGCGGTACTCCCGGAAACATCAATAGTATAAATGGAATATACTTTGACAGTGAAGCGCCATTAATCAAAAAGGCTTACATCTACGACCCGCAGACTATTATGTTGTTTTTTAACGAAGCTATGGATGAAAGCACATTATCGCTGGAGCAGAATTACAGTCTGGATCAGGGTATAGGCTCACCAGCTTTTGCAGCTACTAACCCGTATGCTGATTTTGTAATTCTGCAGTTTGCCGGTACTTTTCAGAAAAACATTACCTATACTCTAACAGTTAGTAATCTGAAAGACTGCAGCGGTAATTTAATTAATAGTGCTACAACAGTACAAGTTGCAATTGCTGATACAGCAACTGACGCAGATTTGCTGATCAATGAAATATTATTTAATCCATATAGTGGTGGGTACGATTTTGTGGAATTGTATAACAATTCCAATAAAATTTTTGATTTGCGGGGATTAAAAATAGCCAATGCTGATTTGGCAACAGACACCTTAAATGATATTTATGAAATTACTTCAGACAATTTGCTGCTTTTCCCGGGCGACTATTTAGCGATTACTGAAAACCCTGATGATATTAAGTTACGATACAGCACCCCCAATCCTAACAGAATTATTAAAGCAATAAATCTCCCAACCTTTAATGATGATGAAGGAAAAGTTGTATTGCTGAATGAAAATTTTAAAAGGATTGACCAGTTCAGGTATTCAGATAAATTTCATTACCCGCTGATAAATGATGCAGAAGGGGTTTCGTTAGAGCGACTTAGTTTTACCCGGCCTACACAGGACAGTACGAATTGGCAAAGCGCTGCGCAAACCATTGGTTTTGCAACACCTGCCTACAAAAATTCGCAAGCAATGGAAGCAGGAAGTGGAAATGAAAATATTGAAATTATCCCCCGGGTTTTTTCACCTGATGAGGATGGATATAATGACGTTTTAAGTATACGATATCACTTTAATGAACCGGGGCTGGTGGTAAATGCCACAGTTTTTGATTCGCGCGGTCGTGTTATACAATATGTTGCTAGGAATGTATTGGTTGGTGAGGATGCTACCCTAAGCTGGAATGGAATAAACCTTGACAATGAAAAAGCAAAAATCGGCATCTATGTTTTATATTCTGAAATATTTAATACCGCTGGTGATGTTCGTAAATACAAGAACACTTTTGTAGTTGCAGGAAAACTAAAATAAATAGCTTTTGATAAAGACAGCTTATTTAGAGCTTGCAGCGCAAAGCTTTATCAAGATTGATATAGATAGGGTTACTGAAATTTAACCATGTTTCCCGGTTTCAACCAAAAGCTGCGATACTTCATTCCATATTTCAGATGCAATAATATGAGGAGCACGGTGAGCATCCAACATGAAAACTTTTTCTTCGTGCCTGAGCAATTCAATAGCTTCGTGGTATTTGTTGCGTACAATTTTTAAGTTCTCCACGTTTTCAAAAAGCTCCAGTGAAGGGCGATCGCTGTGAAGACGGTCCATGCTGGCTTCAGGGTCAATATCAAGATAGATGTTAAGATCAGGCCGCAATAATTCGGCACTCATGGCATTGGCATCAATAACCCATTTCATATCCATATGCGCTCCATGATAAGCGTAGGATGAAAAATAATATCGATCGGTAATTACCGTATAACCTTCTTCAAGCTTTTTTAAAACGCCATTTGTTTTATTAAGCAAATGATCCAAACGGTCGGCAACAAATAAACCGGCAATGGTACGATGATCAGCTTCCATTTTATGGATGAAAATATCACGTATCATTTTACCGATAGGCCCATCGGTTGGCTCACAGGTAACATATACTTTATAGCCGGCATTTTTCAAATTGTAGGACAACAATTTTACCTGCGTGCTTTTACCACTTCCGTCAATGCCTTCAAAAGCAATGAATAAATTCTTTTTCATATGAATGATCTGTGAGCGAATGTATTAAAATAAAATGCGTTGTTGAGCTTTAGCTTTATTCAATTAGTTCAACTTTATAATATCATTGTTTTTATCAGCATCGGGATAAATTCCATTATCCAGTTTTACTTGTTTAATTTTTTTAGAAAATACTTTTTCTATCACCACTGTTTTTTTGGTTTTCCATACATCGCATTTTTGGGCAAGCATCATTGTAGTGCCATCAGTAAACGTAATTTCAAGATTGATGGGTACAGCCAGCCCGCCTGTATTTTCAAGGACAATTGCATATTTGTTACCGGTTGCTTTTACAGTATCAATACCTACATCAAAATAATTAAACTTAAAAAACCAGTTTTGCCAAAACCAATTCAAATCTTGTTTGCTTACATTGTTAAACGTGTTGAAGAAATCATAAGGTAGCGGATGCCTGTGCTGCCACCGTTTGATGTACTCATGAAGGCATGTTTTAAATTTTTCCTCACCCAAAAAATTCATCAGCGTATAATAAGCTAAGGCCGGCTTGCCATAAGAGTTGAATCCATAATTATCAACAAGTTCGTATGAATAGCTCATGATAGGTGTATTAATTGCACCCCGCTGTAGTTTACAGTAATAGGCTGCCCACAATTTGTCACCATTTTTTTGATTGAAGCAGGCGGTATTGCCCAATAATTCAAAAAAAGTTACCCAGCCTTCATCCATAAATGCATAACGCGTTTCGTTAATACCGGTAAGAAACGGAAAGTAACTGTGAGCAATTTCATGCAGGGTGGTTGATTGCATATCATTAATGTCTTCCTCTTCCATATCATTTACCAGCATTGGATACTCCATAAACGAATTACCCTGGAAAACAGAAATATTACTATAAGGAAACTGCACAGCGGGCATCTGCCAGTTAAGATAATTTATAGACTGTTGAGACCATTTGCACACTTGCTTGTAATTAACGGCTGATGTGTCGTAAGCTACCAGTATTAAAACCCTTTTGCCGCTCGATGTATCAATCAAAGCGCTGGCAGCGTCCAGCAAATAGTGGTTTGAAATTCCGAATGCAAAATCAGTAACGGTATCAGCAAGGTAATGCCAGGTATTAAAAGCATTCGGCACAGTAACTGTTTTTGCACGTAAATCTTCTTTTAAAACGCAAAGGTTAATATCGTTGTTGTTCAAAGCTTCTTCAATGCGTGCTGCTACATTTGCATTGAGTACATCACTGGCATTTTGCAATTGGCCTGTAGCCAAAACCATATAGTCACCCGGCACCTTTATTTTCACATTGTAGTTTCCAAAATCGTTGTAAAACTCAGCCTGCTCGGAGTGTTGTATTAAATCCCAGCCATCTGCATCATCATAAACACTTAAGCGCGGATACCAATACGCAATAAAAAAACTGTTACTGTCTATCATTCCTTCGCGAACATTATTACTTGTAAAATTTAGTTTATAATGCCATTCTACATATAAGGTAACAGTTGTTTTTGGCAAAACCGGTTGCGCAAGATTTAGATTATGCAGGGTGCGCACATCTTCATTATTCTTATTCCATTCATTTGGCGCATTATTAATCAGCAACTTCTCAATAGTTATCCCATCCGTAAGATATGCCGCGTCAACATTATCATTGCGTGGCATGGTAGGTTTGTGAACATTTTGCAATAATCTTAAAACGAGCTTGTTCAGCGTATCAGGAGAATTGTTGTAATACAAAATGGTTGCTGATCCTTTAACGATTTTTTCATGCGGAATTACTTCTACATTTATATCGTACTCAGCAAAATTGGTCCAGTAATTTATACCAGGTTTGCCATCAGCGCTACGGGTTTTATTTTTAATGGCATTGCGATAGTTTTTATTTTGCGGAAGCTCAGTGTTTTGTCCTAAAATCGTACTTGAAAACACAGTAAGAACAGAAAAAGTCAATAGCAGCTTAAAATTCATAAAGTGGTAAATAAATCAAATGTAAATTTCAAAAAAGATAAGAATGTATGCTGATTTTGTTTAAACTTTAATTAACCGTCAACTTTGATTTAATTTGCTGCAATAATGCAATTAGATTGTATTATTCAAAGTTGATGATCGGTAGGAAAGTTGTAATAAAACATATACAGCAATTTCATTGCACATTTATCCCGGTTATCAATTTCCATATTGCAACAATAAACTGAAATACAACATATGGCTTTACTGCATTCTTTTGAAAGCGATGGTAACTGGTTATTTAAACGAAGGGGCTGGCTGCCGGTTTTTTTGTTTGTGCTTGCAGTACCTGTAATATTTTTAACTGACTATAGTTCTGTAAGTGATGAACAAAAATTAATTACGGGTGCAATAGCGGTGGCAGTTAGTTTTATTGGTCAATGGATTCGGGCTTATACGGTTGGAACAACTCCCAAAGGAACTTCAGGAAGAAATACCGAAGAGCAGGTTGCAGAATCTTTAAACTCTACCGGCATTTATTCTGTGGTTCGTCATCCTTTGTACCTTGGTAATTACCTCATGTGGATTGGTATAGTAATCTATACGTTAAACTGGTACTTTGTTATTATAGTATCGCTTATGTACTGGCTCTATTACGAACGCATAATGTTTGCCGAAGAGCGTTTTTTGGAACGTAAGTTTGGAAAGGCATATTTAGACTGGTCATTAAAAGCACCTGCGTTTGTTCCCAGGCTTTCACAGTTTGTAAAATCAGCTATACCTTTTTCTATGATTACGGTTTTGCGAAGAGAATATACCGGTGTTCTAAACACAGTTTTAGGATTTTTGTTTGTTGATGTATTGCGGTATTATGCAACTCATGGAGAATACAAATTCTTTATGTGGCAGGGTTATGTTTTAGGGGCTACAGTTTTAATGGCTTTATTATTGCGCACTTTGAAGAAGAGTGGCAAATTGAATGAAGAGGGACGGTCGTAGAAAATTTGATTGTTGATGACTAAAATGGAGCGTTACATATGCTGGTTCTTGCAATAAAAAGTACTATTATTAAAACTCTTTCGAGATTATATTGAGATGAAATTGAAGCGTACAGATAATGAATGAGCTACTGGAAATAAATGCAATTGATAATTGGCTGAAGCAAGGCGATAGCAGGGTTTTAATTGCAGGCCCATGCAGTGCAGAGTCGGAAGAACAATTGCTCCTTACAGCATCAGCTATTGCAACCAATTTTCCGCATAATATTTTTCGTGCCGGTGTTTGGAAACCGCGCACCCGCCCCGGAACATTTGAAGGAGTTGGGCAGAAAGGCTTAGCATGGCTTAAAGCCGTTAAGCAACAAACCGGTATGCGTGTTGCTACCGAAGTTGCAAATTCAAAGCATGTTGAAGCTGCATTAAATGCCGGCATTGATTTTTTGTGGATAGGTGCACGCACCTCAGTAAATCCTTTTTTTGTTCAGGAAATAGCCGATGCCTTGCAAGGTGTTGATGTTCCTGTACTGGTAAAAAATCCCCTGCACCCCGATTTGCAATTATGGCTTGGAGCCCTGGAGCGCATACAACGAGCCGGCATAAAAAAACTGGCTGCTGTGCATCGCGGGTTTTTTACTTATGAAAAAACAGAGTACCGTAATGCACCGCGATGGGAAGCAATTATCGAGTTGAAAACACAACATCCTCAATTGCCGGTAATTTGTGATATAAGCCATATAGCTGGGAACACACATTTATTACCTGTAGTGGCGCAGCAAAGTATTGATTTGGACATGGCGGGTTTAATGATTGAAACTCATTATCAGCCGGCAAAAGCATTAAGTGATGTTGAACAACAGGTGAACCCGCAGCAACTTTTTGAAATGGTAAGCGGCTTGAAAATGCGCAAATCCACTTTTGATGATGAAAGGCTTACCTTGAGTTTGGAAAGCATCCGAAAAAAAATTGACATGCTCGATAGTTCATTACTGGAGGTTTTGGATGAACGCATGCAGCTGGTTAAAGAAATTGGCGCTCTTAAAGATGCAGGTGAGGTAAGTATTTTTCAGATTATTCGATGGAGCAGCATTGTAAGGCAATGCCTGCTAAAAGCGGATGAACTGGGACTTAACCGAAATTTTGTAAAAAATATTCTCATTCAGATTCATGATGAATCTATTCGGGTACAATCAGAAATAATGAATAAAAAAAATCCGTGACACAGTTTTGTATCACGGATTTTTTTCACTTTAAGTTTAATTACTTAGCTGTAGCAGCCATACCATCTAAAACATCCATTACTTCCTTAACTGCTTTTGCCGAATCGTTAACAAGTTTCATTTCATCAGCATTCAGTTTCAATTCTATGATTTGCTCAATGCCGTTCCGGCCTAACTTTACAGGCACTCCTAAGTAAACATTTTTCAAACCATATTCTCCCTGTAACCATGCACAAACAGGGTAAATACGTTGCTGATCGCGAACAATCGCTTCAACCATTTGTGCTGCAGCAGCACCCGGTGCATACCATGCCGATGTTCCCATAAGGTTTACTAATTCACCACCACCTTTTTTGGTTCTTTCAACAATTGCATTCAGTTTTGCTTCGTCAATCAGTTCAGTTACCGGAATACCACCAACTGTTGTATAACGTGGAAGCGGAACCATTGTATCGCCATGTCCGCCCATTAAAACAGCCTGTATATCTTTCGGAGAACAATTTAAAGCTTCTGCTAAAAACGCCCGGTAACGCGCTGTGTCTAATATACCGGCCATACCGAATACTTTATTGGCAGGCAGTTTGGCAGTGAGATAAGCACAGTAAGTCATCACATCAAGCGGATTGGAAACCACTATTATGATAGTATTTGGAGAATACTTAATAATATTTTCAGTTACTGAACGAACTATACCTGCATTAGTTGCAATCAGGTCATCACGGCTCATGCCGGGTTTACGTGGTAAGCCCGATGTAATAACAACTACATCACTATTGGCTGTAGCAGCATAATCATTAGTTACACCTTTTACACGTGTATCGTAAAGATTGATGGGTGCTGTTTGCCAGATGTCGAGCGATTTACCTTCGGCAATTCCTTCCTTAATGTCAAGCAAAATAACTTCGTTTGCTAATTCATTGTGAGCACAAACATTGGCAACAGTTGCACCAACATTACCGGCTCCTACTACTGTAATTTTCATCTTTAATCTCTATTAATGTGATAAATAAATAAATCGTCACTTTTCATTTACCTGCCTGCCGGCAGGTGTTTTTTTGAAAAGGCGCGCGAATTTATAAAATGTATCAGTATTTGGAAAACTAATTGACAACCCTTCTGAATCCAGTCACACATTGCTTAACAGTTTTAATCAAAAACCTTATACAGAAAATTTTGCCGCACCTTACTCATAAATTTTGGATCTTTAACTTTAAAGCGATAGCCGATATTAAAATCAGTAAATAAGATAGAATTTCGAAGACCGATGTCATAAAGTCTGTAGATACTGGTTTCTGCACGCAATGCAACTGACAGATAAAATACTCTGCCGTTGTGCCCTAAACATAACCGTGATTCTGATCCTGCATTCCAGTTATCATATTCTTTATAGTCCCCGCTGGTTTTCGAAAGTTTATTATGTTGAAATTCGCCCATTAAAAATAAGGTTCCGTTTATAAAGTAATCTTTTCCCATAACCAGGGTTCCGGCATACCCACCGCCTAGTGAAAATCCCAAATTAGAAAGGTAGTTTACCTGGTAACTGTAAGCATAGCTTTGAGCATATGCTGCGGGAACAAATGAGTTATTATTATCCTGCTTATTGTAAAAAACATTCCCCTGCAGTAAAAATGATCCTGCTGTTTTCTTCTGATGGTAAATAGCAGTATAGCCGTTTTTAAACGCAAACTTTTCAGAGTTGAAAACATAAATAAACTTACCTCGAAGAATCTGCTGCGTAAGATTGGGTTGCTGATTATATTCATCATCATTGCCGGGTATGCTATCATACTTGTTGGAACGTGTATCATAAAATCCTTTCAGGTAACGGTAATAGGTTTCAGCAATGTATTTGGCATTACCCCAGCCAAAGTATACGTTGAATGCCTCTGATGAACCCTTTTTGTCTTCGTTGTTGCTAAATCCATAGAAGCTAAACGATAGGCTAAAGATATCCCAGTCTAATGTTACACCTGTAGTCAATGGGGTATTACCTTTATATATTACATCAATGGTATCTTTTTCTGGCGAATACGGATTATTGGTTATAGCAATCCTGTAATTGCGGTTGGATAAACTGAGGGTAGTACAAAGCCTGTTTAAATATTTTTCGTAATAGGTTGAATCGTATTTTTGGGCATAAATGGAAAAGAAATTCATTACGATAAAGAAAACCGTCAATAAAATGAGCTTATAATAAAATTGAAAAATGGTTTTCATGCAGTAATACATACTGTAAACAATTGATGCAACTTTATAAAATTACCTTTAATTAAAAACATATTATTATGTGGACAGAAGAAAATAATTGCCTGAAAAAAAGTTTCAGCTTCAGAAATTTTATCGAAGCCTTTTCATTTATGACCCGCGTTGCACTAATAGCTGAAAAAATGAATCACCATCCATCATGGAGTAATGTATACAATCGGGTTGAAATTTTACTTAACACGCACGATGCCGGTGGGGTGGTAACCGATAAGGATAGAAAACTTGCTGATGCAATTGATAAAGTAGCAGGTTAATTAAAAGCATATCAGTTTTTCTCTTTAATTCAGAATGGTAATTGCGATGATTATTTGCCATTGTTTTACTATGGATGCCTTTGAATAACTGTCAGAATAATTACTCCAATAAATTCCATTCACCAATTGATGAAAGGTGCAATTGAAATGCTCCACATATCAAATGTTAAATTTTTAAATAAATTTGGTTTATAATATAAACTAATTTATGTTTGCAACAAATTTATAAACTACATCAAAAAATGAAACACATTATCAATTTTACAATGCTCATGCTGGCTTACCTGGCAGCATACTCACAAAACCCTAAATATACAGCCTCTATGGAGCGCTATATAAAAGTAATGAACGAGGCAAATTCAGTTACAACGTATGAAAATGCCTTAACCGGATTTGACAGAATTGCAAGAAATGAAGCCGGAGAATGGCTGCCCAATTACTACAAGGCATATGTTTTTTCACGTATGGCAATTCTTGAGTCCGACAACAAGAAAAAGGATGAATTGCTTGACAAAGGAATAGATTGCATTACAGCTGCCGAAAAAATTGCAGCCGGAAATGCTGAAATAAATGTTGTTCATGCCATGCTCCTTGGTTTAAAAATAAGTGTAGATGGTTCACGTGGACAAACATTGGGAATGCAATCAAATGCACTTATTCAAGAGGCAAGAATTGCTGATCCGCAAAATCCGCGGGTTTATTTAATGCTTGGCATAAATGCCTTATATACACCTGAGGCATATGGAGGCGGAAAAGAAAAGGCAGAAAATCTCATAGAAAAATCAATTGAATATTTTAAAACATATAAGCCTGCTAATAGTATTATGCCTGCATGGGGATTGCAGCGTGCACAACAGGTTTTGGAAGAATGCAAAAATTAACAGAAACAAAAAATACTAAACACTTAAGTAATGAAAGAAGAAAAAGAATTAACAAGCGAAGAGAGCATTCGCATTATTCAGCAAATGATACAATCCATTCAACAGGAAGTTCGTGATAATGGTTTTTACTTCCTGTTATGGGGATGGATGGTATTTATTGCCAGCATATGGCAATTTGCAGCAATTCAATTAAACCTTAGCTTACCTTATTGGTTAGGATGGACGGTACTCATGCCACTTGGAGGTATTATTACAGTAATTTATGGAAGAAAAGAAGAAAAGGAAAGGCGCGTAAAAACTCAATTCGATGAATTTCTGAAATATGTAATACATGCATTTTTGATTTCGCTGTTTTTAGTATTGCTTGCCATGCCTGTGTTAGGAGAATATTGTTATCCAATGGTTATGGTAGTATATGCCATATGGCTTTATATATCAGGTGGCGCATTGCAATTTACAGCATTGCGTGCAGGTGCTGTTATCAATTGGGTATTGGCTGCAGCAAGCTTATTTGTAAAAGAAATCGAGTTGCAGTCGCTAATGCTTGCAGCAGCAGTTCTATTGGGCTACATCATTCCTGGTTACCTGCTCAAGGCTAAATATTACCGTTCAATAAAAACCTCATTATAAAGTCAGAAAGGTTTTAAAATCATGTTTAAAGATTTAGATCCGCTATTACATTCTCAGCTCAGGCTGCAAATTATTTCATTGCTCTCCAATGTTCGCGAGGCCGAATTTTCATACCTGAAAGAAAAAACGGGAGCAACTGCCGGAAATCTAAGTGTTCAGATCAACAAGCTGGCAGAGGCGGAATATATTTCAATAACAAAAGCATTTCGCGATAACTATCCCCTTACCACTTGTAAAATTACCACTAAAGGAATAAAAGCATTTGAAACCTATGTAAAAAATTTAAAAGATTATATTGGTTAAATAGGTAAGGAAGTTTTTAAAAAGTGAATTAGGTTACGGAGTCTGCAAACTGTCGAATGATATTAAAGCACGGCTGAGTTGTTTCAACCGTGCTTTTTTACGTATAATTAACAGGTTAGAGTTAGCAGTCTGAAGGATAAGGCACTTGTTTTTTTAAGTATATGGGTAATGATATTTTTTTAATGGTTAACAACTTTGTGAGTAAATCATAAATAAATTGTTAAGTTTCTTGTGATTGTAAAACTAAAGCCATTAATTTCATCACTTCAAAAATCAAAACTAAATGCTTATGAAACAAACTAAAACTCATTACATGTTATTGTTCTTTTTGCTGTTAGCCAGCCTGCCGTTAATTGCGCAGCATACGCAGGAAAAAACAGTAGCTGAAGGCGTTTCGGGACTGGATGTTGTACTAACGGAAAAAGCAACAAAGCTTGAAGAAGCGGTGGTAACAGGATTGGCAACAAGCGTAAAGCGCAGTAATGCTGCTAATGCTATCTCCCAGGTTTCGTCTGAAGAGCTTACCGGTACCACTGTGCAATCCACAGTTGATGGAGCTATGTATGGAAAAGTAGCCGGAGCAAATCTTTCGGCCAACGGAGGTTCCCCGGGTGGTGGTATGTCAGTTAAATTGAGAGGTATAAATTCTATTTCAGGCAGTGGCCAGCCTTTATATGTTGTTGACGGAGTTTATTATGACAACTCAGCCATTGCTGCAGGATTGAATACTGTTTCAAAGGCTGCCAACCAGGGCAGTGTGGCCAACCAGGATAATCCCTCTAACCGCATTGCCGATTTGAATCCGGCTGATATTGAAAAAATTGAAGTGCTTAAAGGCGCATCTGCAGCGGCAATTTATGGCTCGCGTGCTGGTTCAGGTGTAATTATCATCACTACTAAAAAAGGAAGAAATTCCGGAGGCAAGCCTGAAGTTACCTTGTCACAATCAATCGGTATGCAATCGCAGCTTCGCAAACTCGGGCAGCGTACATGGACAGATGACCGTGTAAAAACATCATTCGGCCAGGCCGGCTTAGATGATTATATAGCAGCCGGACGTAAAACTTATGACTATGAAAAAGAATTGTATGGCAACAAAGGCATGATGTATACCTCCAATATTGGCGTAAGTGGAGGAACTGAAAACACCGGATATTTTGCAGGTTATACCCGCACTGATGATGAAGGGATTGTGGAAAACACCGGATATGAAAAATCATCATTCAGAGTGAATCTTGATCAGCGTGTATTCAAATTCATGGATTTATCCATCAGCTCCAATTACATTAATTCATCAGCTGACCGTGGTTATTTTGGTAATGATAATACAAGTACTACAATGGGTGTTTCATTTGTATCAACACCATCGTTTGCAAATTTGTTTCCGGATGAGTTGGGTAACTACCCCAATAATCCTTATGCCCCTTCCAATTTTTTACAAACACGCGATTTAATTACCAATAATGAAAAGGTAAACCGCTTTACAACCGGTATTGGTTTAACCACACGGTTAATAACCCAGGAAAGACAATCGCTGCAGTTGATTTTGCGCTATGGAATAGACTATTATAACCTTGAAACAAAGGCAATATTCCCTACTACGTTACAATTTGAAGCTAATGGAAATGGAACAAGCGGCTTGTCTGCCTTAGGCGTCAACAATAATCGAAACAGTAACGGATCAGCATTCCTGGTACACTCTTATTACACGCCAAACAATTTAATTTTCCGGACACAATTTGGTGTTACCCAGGAAAAGTTTGATGCGAATAATGTATTGAACACAGCAACATTCCTTATCGGTTCACAAACTAACATTGATCAGGCCGGAAGTATACAGGCTGAACAAACACGCATTAAGCAGTTAGACAAAGGCTTCTTTGTACAGGAAGAAGTAAACATTATGGATATGGTAATTGCAACAGTTGGTATGAGGGGCGATAAATCATCTCGCAATGGCGACCCTAACAAATTGTATTACTATCCGAAAGCATCAGTAGCTGTTAACCTTGGTGAATTTAGTTTTATGAAGGATAAGCCAGACAAAACGCTGAGCACACTTAAATTACGTGCAGCATATGGCGAGGCAGGTAACTTTGCGGTATTCGGTGCAACATATTCAGGTCTGGGCCCGGTAGTATTTAACGGAAGCACAGGTTCATTGATCGGAACTCAGCGCGGCAATGATGAAATCGGGCCTGAAAGGCAAACCGAACTTGAATTTGGTTTTGATGTGGGTTTGATGGATAACCGGTTGTTATTTGACTTCACTTATTATATTAAGAATAACAAAGATTTTATTTATCCTTTACAGATTCCTACCTCAACAGGATTTTTGACTTACATTACGAATGCTGGTGATTTACAGAATAAAGGTATAGAGATAGGGTTAGACTATGCTGTTATACGTAAGGCCGATTTTTCATGGAATACACACTTAGCCTGGTGGAAAAACAAATCGGAAATTACCAAACTAAATATTCCTGCATTCAATTTTGGAGCATTTGGAGCAACACTTGGAACTTATAGGCTTGAAGAAGGTAAAAGCGCCACGCAAATTGTTGGAATCGGGCCAAGCGATAAAGCAGATCCGGAAACCGGACTTGTGGTATGGGGCGATGCTGAACCAGATTTTCAGTTATCATGGTCAAACACCTTTAAATATAAAGCATGGGAATTATCATTCCTGTTACACTGGAAAAAGGGTGGCGATAACATTAACCTTACCACACTGCTTAGTGATATATTCGGAACAAGTCCCGATTATGACGAAACCGGTTTAGATCCTGATGGTAAATTATCAAATGGAGATTACCGCTTATCTCAATTAGGATCATCTGCATCCGTATTTGTCGAAGATGCTTCCTATGTACGGTTACGCGAAATCGGGCTGGCCTATAATATGCCGCGCAGCTGGTTTAATGATGTGTGCAGCATGCGGGTTCAAGTATCGGGCCGCAACCTGCTTAACTTTTTTGATTATAACAGTTACGATCCTGAAGTTTCAAATTTCGGTGTTAATTCCATTTCATCTAATGTGGAAGTTACACCATATCCTTCAGCAAAAAGTGTATTCCTTAATTTAGCTGTTACCTTCTGATTATAATTTCAAAAAAATTAAAAACTATCAATTATGAAAAAGTATAATAACATTATAAAATTTATTGGATTAACGGTGATAGCAGCATTTGGTTTCACATCGTGCGAAATAAGTCCTATTGACGATCCCAACAATCCAAGTCTTGAAGCCATATCATCAAATGCAACACTTAGCGAAATTCAAAATGTGGTTACGGGCAGCGAATCGGGAATGCGTGAACAACTGAATCAATATTATGATGCAGTATCGGTTGTAGGCCGCGAATGGTACCGTTTTTCAGGTTCCGATCCTCGTTTTACTTCTGATTTGCTGGGTAAAGGAAATGCTGTGCTCGATGGTAATACCTTTTATACCACGCAACCATTTAGTGCGCGTTACCGCACAATAAAGAATCTGAACATTTTAATTGATGCAATTACCAACACTAAGGCAATTACTGATCCCAATCAAAAACGTGCCGGTATTGCTTATGCAAAAACATTGCAGGCTTATCAGTTACTTATGGTGCTTAATCAGCAATATAATAATGGTGTGCGGGTTGATGTAAAAGATCCTAATAACCTGGGGCCATTCCTTTCAAAAGATGCATCTCTTTCGGCTATAGTAAGTATGCTTGATGAAGCATATGCAGATTTGAATAACAATAATGTTGACTTCCCTTTTAGTTCAACATTAAAAGCAAGACTGCCCGGTGATAATGTAAGTGCACCTACTCCATCAGATTTTGCATTAATCAACAGGGCAATTGCAGCGCGTGTTTACATTTACAAGCAGGATTGGGCTAATGCACTAACTGCCTTAAATGCCTCATTCTTTAACCTTAATGGCGATTTAAAAACAGGAGTATATCATATCTATTCAACTGATGGTGGCGATTTATTAAACCCGGTTTATTTTCCGACTAATCAGAGCGGAGAAACACGAGTAGCTCAACCTAACTTTATTACTGATGCCGAAGCTGGTGATGCACGGCTAAGTAAAGTTTCATTGAAGAACTGATTTTAATTTATGCAGAATTATCTGCGCAGAATGGTAATGCAACTGATGCAGTTAATGCACTTAACATCATTAGAAATGCTGCCGGCCTAGGCAACTATACTGGCGGAACCACCACCACGGAGTTAATTAACGAAGTACTAAAGCAGCGCAGGTATTCGCTGTATGGCGAAGGTCACCGCTGGGTGGATATGAGGCGCTATAACAAACTGAATGAATTGCCTATTGACCGCGCAGGCGATGATGTATGGGTAGAGTTTCCCCGACCTGATACTGAAATTTAAAACGCACTATAAGCTAAATGTTAAAAACCGCCTGTTATAAACAGGCGGTTTTTTTATTGATTTAAAATGGAGTAGTATGTTACTAATTACCTAACCTATTAATCGATTGAAGTAATTCAGGATATTCAATTGACGGATGGTTTATGACAATTAAATTAATGGATAATGTTAATGCTGATTTGTATTGAAAGAATTATTGTTGTGTTCTTTCAAAACCCTAGCTATCTGTAATTAAAAATCAGTATTGATTAAGCAAAGCTGCCCGTAAGTTCTACTTTTAAAAACAACTGTTCCACTTCTAAAGCGGCCTGTGTATAAGTGTTTAAAATGGTTTGGATTTCAGAAATCGGGTTGCCTGCAAACTCTTCTCGAATTTCATTTTGCAGCTTTTCTGATTCTTCAAGTATTATTGTAGTAATCAGCCTGCTGTTAACCCTTTCGCCAGTTGCCAGGGTAACTGAGTTCCGCATCCACTGGAAAATCTGCGCCCTTATTATTTCAAAAGTCTGAACATCTTCCCAGCGATTGTCAAATACTGCACAGGCAATGCCTTGATTCCAGGCCTGCATAAATGTAATTGCAGTTCGTATGTTATCCCGTAAGCCCATCATCGAAATTTTGTAAGAGCCTGCCGGTAGCAATTGCTTCCCGGGAATAGTTGCCTTACCGGAATCAACGGGTTGTTTAAATTTTTCAATAACATCCTCAATATACCCCTGATGCGATACCATGATTGTATTAAAACCGGAAGCAATCATCAGGGCAAGTTCTTCTTCGTATTTGGCAATACTTACATCTTTATAATCAACAAACTGACCCGCAGCATTGATGCTTAATCCGGCAACTGCCGGAAGTCCATGCTTACGCGCAACATCAATAACTGTTTTTGAAAAATACTGTAATGAGGGTTCGGCAATGTTTATTGATTTGCGTTCAGCAACTATGTTGTCGTTTTTCTTTTGCAAAATATGCAGGTCATTAATCAGCTTACCTTTAAAATCAGCCTGTAAAGCCACAATGCGATGTTGCAATTCATATACCACTGCTTCTGCAGTCACCAGGCCGGTTGCCGAATCTAAAGCCGCAATTATTTTTATGGTGCCCGCATCCAGCTTCAGGTATTCTTCCATAACTGCAGCCAATTCATTCCACCATTGCGCTTCAAACTGGTTGTTGCACTCGATCAGCAATACCGGTTGCCTGTTTTTTGCAACCATGGTCCGGAAGGTATGATAGGCCGTTAAAGCTACATCAAAAAGTGCTGCAGGATAATATCCTTCATTAACCTTAATCAGTTCTTCAACTGCATGTATCGTACGGGGTTTAATAATAATAAGTGGTTGCTGAACAGGAGCGTCAGTTTTAATTAAAGAAAATTCAGCAAATGTCTTTTGTGAAAAACGGGCACTCTCATTGGCAATTTCAATAAGATTGGTAATGCTATCTGTAATATTATTCCACAAAGGCTTTAAGGTGGAGGAAAAATCAACTACTACAGCATCGGGCTTTTTATAACGTTCGTTGCCATTAATAAGTTTAACCAGTGAGCGTGTTTGATTAGCAGGACAAATCATCAGTGTATTTACCCGCTGAAAAAATTCTCCTGCATAATTTACTTCAAAAAGGCCAGTATCTACCTGCTGACCTGCAATAACCTTCTCAAAATCTTTTTGCAGCGCCTTGTTCAGTTGCTCACGGTAATCAATGATGCCTTTGCGCTCTTCATTAAGACATTCGTAAAGGTTGCTTAATAATTTAATAAAATCAGGAGTAAGTAATTTGTCTGTTTTATCATTCCGGTTTTTCCGGTCAATTATCAATTCATGTTCCGACTGAACATCAGCTTGGTGTGTATTATCTTTCATTGTTTTTCTGACTTAGAATTAAACGAACATCAACAGATTGGGATTTGAAAATTTAATTTACATAAAGGGTAATAAAACCTAAATTCGTAAAACGTAGTTGATGATTTATATTTGTTGAACCCATTAAAAATTTCGCGGTGAAAAATTACATCCTTATTTGCAGTGTCGTTATAGCAGTAGCGGTGATTTTATTAACAACCTGCTCTTCAAAAAAATCTGACCATGATTATGAGAAAGTTTCAATGCATGCGGCAGCCGAAATTTTGCCGTCAATTTCTGTTAAAGCAGTACCTGTTGTTTCAGGATTAACTTCGCCTGTAGGCATGGCTGTTGCCAATGACGGAAGCAACCGCTTGTTTGTTATCGAGCAGCAGGGAAGAATCAGGATTATTAAAAATGGAATATTGCAGGTCCAGCCGTTTCTTGATGTTTCCTCTAAAATTGACAAATTAAGTTTTGCTTATAGCGAAAAAGGTTTGTTGGGACTTGCTTTTCATCCCCAATTCAAATCTAACGGCCGTTTTTATATTTATTACAGCGCACCTACATCAAATAATTTATCTGATCATAAAAGTGTTGTTGCAGAGTACAGGGTTGGTACTCCGAATGCTGATGTTGCGCAGGATAACGGACAAGTTATACTGGAGTTTGAACAGCCTGAAAGTAACCACAATGGTGGAATGCTTGCTTTTGGACCTGATGGATTTTTATACATAGGAAGTGGTGATGGTGGTGGTGCAGGCGACAGACATGGTGAATCAGGCAACGGTCAGAATTTAAATACCTTGTTAGGCAAAATTTTGCGCATAGATGTTGATAGCCGGAAGCCCTATGCCATACCTGATGACAACCCATTTAAAAATAAAAGTGCACGTGGCGAGATTTTTGCATATGGACTTCGTAACCCCTGGCGGTTTTCGTTTGACAGGAAAACCGGGAAATTATTTTGTGGCGATGTTGGTCAGAATAAGTATGAAGAGGTTGACATAATTGAAAGCGGTAAAAACTATGGTTGGCGCATTATGGAAGGAAACCATTGTTATAATCCCGAGGATTGTGAAGATGATGGGTTAACATTACCCATATACGAATATCCGCATAGTGTCGGTATAAGCATCACCGGAGGTTATGTTTATCGTGGTGAGAATAAAACTGAGCTAAGTGGTTGTTACGTTTATGGTGACTATAACGGAAAATTATTCTGCCTTAAAGAGGAAAATGCTAAATGGCAAAATTACCAGCTGACAATAGAAGGCAAGAAATCCAATGATCTCAATTGCAAAATAAATTCGTTTGGTGAAGATGAACAGGGAGCGATTTACATTATTACACAGAAACTGTCAGGACCCAGGGATAAAAGCGGGGTCATCTATAAAATAGAATAGCTGTAATTTGGTTATCATTATGATCAGACTTAAATCATTACCACTTGAACTTATTATATGGATTGGTGCGCTTATTTTTTTGTATTGCAGCAATCCTTATACCGAGAACACTTCATTTTGTCTGTTAAAAATGGCCGGAATTAATAATTGTCCGGGTTGTGGTTTAGGTCAATCAATATCATTGTTAATGCATGGCAATATCGCGGCATCATTTCAAAAACACTTTTTAGGAATTTTTGCTTTTGTTGTAATTGTTCAAAGAATAATTATACTTACAAAAAATTATTATAGTAACCGAAATATTAACCCTGAAACTAATTAAGCTATGGACAAAAATCAACTAATGATGCTTCCTAATCTCGAAACGGAAGAAATGATGTTTCTTGAAGGCATTACCAAAGACCTTACTGAAGAACAACAGAAAAACTTTTTGATGCTTTATGGCACCAAGAGAAAAGATCCCCAAACAATTATGATTGTTACCATTTTGGGATTTATAATCGTGGCAGGCATTCAGCGATTTATGCTTAACCAGATTGGCATGGGCATTCTGTATTTATTTACAGCAGGCCTTTGCTTTATTGGGACGATTATCGACCTGGTGAATTATAAATCCATGGCGCTTACTTACAACAAGCAAATGGCCATGGAATCCATTCAGATGAGTAAAATTTAAGACCTCAAATCTTTAAGCAGGATTTAGTATTACCTGTTTTATTGAATTAAATTATTGTCTTGTTGCCGGCCCGGAAATATTTACATTTACTGTAATGGTCAGTATTGTAAAAAAAGCAATTTCATTATTTGTATTGAACATTCTTGCAATGGCATCCATTGCACAAAGTCCTTATTTACCTGTAAGAATTTCAGGCAATATAAAACTTGACGGGAAGCTGGATGAAAGCGAATGGATGCTTGCCGCACCAGTTACTGAGTTTATCCAGGAAGCACCTGTTGCAGGTGCTCCTCCGACTGAACGAACAGAGGTACGGGTATTATACAATGATGAATACTTATTCGTAGGTTTTCATTGTTACGATTCAGAGCCTGACAATATTGTTCGCTTTTTTATGGACAGGGATTTTTCAATCGGAAACGATGATGGTACTTCGGTTGAGTTAGATACCTATAATGATAAATCAACGGCAGTGATTTTTATTACTAATACACTGAATGGGCGATTTGATACTGAAGTTTCCAATAATGGTTCTAACACCAATGATGATTACAATAACTTTTGGGATGCTGCAACGGCTGTTGATTCTACAGGATATGTTTCTGAATATCGAATTCCTTTTTCATCACTGCGGTTTGAGCAAAAGGAAAAAGTAGTAATGGGATTTCGTTTTGCACGTTTAATAAAACGTAAAAATGAACTGTTAACCTACCCGCATTGCGATTCAACTATTAATAATATGTGGTGTAATGTAAGCCAGGCTGCCGAAATGGAGTTTACGAATTTAAAAACAAAAAAACCCATTTATATAACTCCTTATGTAATTGCGAATTTTGAGCACCAGAATAATTTAAATAGTGATGGCACTGCCTACGAATCAACCAGTACTTTCTTAACCAGGAAATATTATTCAAACAATGAAACTCTTGATAAAATAATCAGCAACATTGGAGCTGATATTAAATATGGGCTCACCAAAAACTTTACACTAAATGTTACTCTCAATACAGATTTTGCCCAGGCTGAAGTTGACAACCGCATCATTAATTTAACCAAATACGAAATTAACCTTCCTGAAAAAAGGAGCTTTTTTCTTGAATCGCAGGCTTACCTGAATTACCAGGTAGGGGCTTCAACACAGCTTTTTACTTCACGATCCATCGGACTGGAAAATGATGCAGCGGTTCCCATTATTGCTGGTGTGCGGGTAACGGGTAAGCAAAATAATCTTGCTATAGGTGCACTGAACATGCAAACGTCTGATGTTAGTTCTCAAAATATAGTGGCGCAGAATTTTACTGTTGCCCGACTGCGTAAGTATTATGGTGAATACGGAAGTTTTTATGGAGGTATAGTTACCAATCGTATATCTACCGGAAATAATTCTGTTTCAAACCAAAGTGTTGGTATTGATGCAGTGCATAATTTTAATGAAAAGTGGTTGGCGGGTTTTGGTGTTGCCACAACTTATGATTCAACCGTATCAAAAACCTTTAACAGCAACCAGTTTTTAAACTTGTTTGTATTTAAAAATGCCAGCGAAGGTTTTGTACATGGATTCGATTTTGAATATGCAGGCGAAAAATTTGATCCTGCCATGGGTTTTAATCCTGAAAGTGATTATGGATATGTTTCAGTTAACACAGCAAAAATTACAAAATTCAAAGACAACAAAATATTTAATTCATGGTCATTAGGCGGCCAGGTTGACTATCGCTGGAAAATTGATGCGAAAATAACCGAAACTAAATTTATGAATTTAGCAGGTGATCTTAGTTGGAAAAAAGGTTCCTCTGTTAATGCAACCTTGGCTGAATATAAAGAAGACCGTTTGTTTTCCGGCCTGGAATTGAACGACCATATCACAGTGCCTGTGGGTTACTACTATATGTTTACCAATGATATTAATTTAGAATATGATCAGTCAAAAAGCTATACAGCTTCAATTGATTTCAAGTACGGAGATTACTATGGTGGGGAAATATTTAGTGTAGCACCATCGGTTAGTTATATCATTAATCGTTTTTTTCGGATGAGTATTTATTACGAATATAACCACATTAGTTTTCCTTCTGGTTATTCTAACAATGGTGATGCAGTTTATAAAAGTAATTTAGTATCAGGAGATTTTATGTTAACCCTTTCCAGTAAATTTTCAGTAAAACTACTTGCGCAATTTGATAATGAAAGCAACAGCTATGGCGGTAATTTGCGCATACGCTACAATCCGAGGGAGGGAACAGATTTATATGTGGTATATAATTCATTGCTGAATACCAATCGTCTGCGGGCAGAACCAACGCTGCCACTTGTTGATCAGCAGGTAATTGTTGTTAAATATTTAACCACAATTGGACTTTAGAAGCAAAAAAACTAGTTCTTAATCAGCCGCGATATTACACTCCGGCCTTTTTCAAATTTAAGTCTCAAAATATAAATTCCTTTTGGCTGAGCATTTAGATCTATGGTACAATAGTTAGTGTTTTCATTAATAGTCTGACTTAAAATAGTGATTCCATACTGATTGTATATGACGAATGTTGATCCTGATAAATTAGTATCGGAAGTTATATGGAAAAGCCCATCCGATAAATTTTGATTTCATATATCAATAATACAAAAAGTAAATTTATAAGGATTGAAATTTCGGCTTATTGGTTATGTTTGAATGCAAAACACTAAAATGCCGCATATAAAACATTTATCAAAAGATAAAAGACTTAAAAAAGCAATTATCAAAACCGGTCCTGTTAAACTGCGAAAGCAAAAGAATGTATTTATGAGTTTATGCGGTGCAATAATGTCTCAGCAATTGTCAACCAGGGTTGCACAGGTAATACATAAACGTTTTCTCAATTTATTTGATGGCCGGGAGCCACAACCGGAGGAGGTTTTAGACCTCACACATGAAACCTTAAGAGGTATTGGTTTAAGTAATGCCAAAGCTACCTATGTACAAAATGTTGCGCGATTTGCAATTGAGAAGGGAATGACAATTAGCAAATTGGAAAAGATGAGTAATGATGAAGTGATTGAATATTTAACTGAAATAAAAGGTGTGGGAAGATGGACAGTTGAAATGTTGCTGATGTTTACTCTTGGGCGTGAAGATGTTTTTGCTGTTGATGATTTGGGAATTCAACAAGCCATTATTTCACTGTATGAAATCAAACACAAGGACAGGAAGAAGATAAAAAAGAAAATGCTTGCCATCTCTGAAACATGGGCGCCTTACCGAACGTATGCCTGTATTTATTTATGGAGATGGAAGGATGTAGAATAATCTTGTTATGCAAAGCCCTGCATCTCGTACAATTTTTTATAAACACCATCGTGCAGAATTAATGTGCTATGAGTACCCCTCTCCACTATTTCACCTTTTTGCAGCACAATAATTTCATCAGCATGTTGTATAGTGCTAAGCCGATGTGCAATTACAAGTGTAGTTCTGTTGGCCATAAGTTTAATCAAAGCATCCTGAACCAGTCGTTCTGATTCTGTGTCGAGTGCTGATGTTGCCTCATCTAAAATAAGTATCGGTGGATTCTTCAGAATTGCACGTGCAATACTTATGCGTTGTCGCTGACCGCCACTAAGTTTACTGCCCCGGTCGCCAATATTGGTTTCATATCCATCAGGCAATAATTCTATAAACTCATGTGCATTTGCAATGCGTGCGGCTTGTTCTACTTGTAAATCAGTTGCATCGGGCATTCCAAAAGCAATATTATTGCGAACGGTATCATTAAATAAAATTGATTCCTGGGTAACTACTCCAATTAATTTTCGCAGCGATTCAAGTTTTATTTTTTTCAAATTTATTCCATCAATTAAGATTTCGCCTTGTTGAACATCATAAAATCTTGGTAGCAAATCCGCCAGGGTACTTTTTCCACTGCCCGAAGGGCCAACAAGTGCAATGGTTTGTCCTTTGGAAATTTTAAGGTTGATATCTTTTAAAACAGACTCATCGCGGTAAGCAAAAGAGATGTTGTTATATACAACTTCATTTTTAAACTCAATATCTTCAATTGCTTTTGGGGCATCAACAATGGTAACCTCAGCATCAAGTATTTTATTAATCCTCTCAGCCGATGCCAAACCTTTTTGCATATTACCATAAGCTGTTGCAAAAGCTTTGGCAGGCGGAATGATTTGTGAGAACATGGCAATGTAACCGATGAGATCTTCTGCACCGAAGCCATTGCCTGACTCCAGCACGAGCTTGCCTCCGAAATAAATTACAACAACTGTAGCTACAGCTCCAAAAAACTCAGAAAGCGGTGAAGATGCATCACGTTTATTAAATACACGAACCATAACCCGGGTGTAATCGTTATTCAGTTTATTGAATTTAAGCCTCGAAAATGTTTCGGCTGTAAACGCTTTAATAATGCGTAATCCGCCAAGTGTTTCCTCAATATTAGAAAAAAGTTGCCCCATCATGGCTTGTGCTTTTCCAGATGATCTGCGAAGGCTTTTGCCCAGCAGTCCGATAATAATGCCTGCAATAGGTAATACAATAAAAACAGTTAGTGTAAGCTGAGGGCTTAAAGCAATTAATAAAGCCAGGGTAAGGATAATGATAAATGGTTCGCGAAATACAAATTCTAACGCACTCAATATACTCCATTCAATTTCCATTACATCATTGCTGATTCGGGACATGATATCGCCCTTGCGCTCGTTGTTATAATATTGCAAGGGTAGCTGAAGTATTTTATCATACATTTCATTCCTTATATCGCGTATTACTCCATTGCGCATAAAAGCAATGTAATACATCGCCAAATAGCGAAACAGGTTTTTTAGAAACAAAGCGACTAAAAAAGCCCCGCATAAAATAAGTAAAGCTGCAATTTTCCCGGCATTGGGATTGTCTATTTGCGTATTGTCAATTATTATCCTGCTTAAAAAAAAGTAAAAGTTTTCCTTTAAATCTGCAGCATTAAATGAAAGCGGAGGAGCCGAGGTTACCAGTTCCTGCTTGCCAAACAGGAAGCCAATAAATGGTATAACCAGGGTTATACTGAATACCCCAAAAATGGCTGATAGAATATTAAAAAGAATATTCAGGAAAGCATAACGCTTATAGTTTTTTAAGTACTTTAAAAGTTTGCGGTAATTCTTCAAATTTATTGGCCTGTTAACCTGTTTAATCAACCTTTGAAATAAGTAAAGGCAGGCAAATATAATTGAATTGACATAAGCTGTTTTTAAACCGGATGGCCTGTGCCAATCAAACCATGAGTGTTCGTGTTTATGGTGGTAATAATGTGCAGTTGCAAAAATTAACTAATTTCGCCCGCATGGAAAGCACACGACAGCATAAGTTTGCGCGCCAGATACAGCGTGAAATGGGAGACATCTTCCTAAAGGAGGGCAAACATTATTTTGGCAATGCCTTTGTTACTGTAACCCAGGTAAGGGTTACACCTGATTTGGGTGAAGCCCGCATTCACCTCAGCTTGTTTAATCAACCCGATCCGGAAGGGCTGCTGGAAAGAATACGAAAGCATAAAAGTGAAATCAGAAAATTACTTGGCGCTAAAATAAAAGATACTATTCACCATATTCCCGATCTGCATTTTTTTATTGACGATTCGCTTGACTATGCTGATAAAATAAATACGGTAATGAAGACTATTACAATTCCTGATGAAACAAAAATCAATCCTGGTGATTACAAACCAGAGTGATTCCGTTACGCGCAATGGAAATTGTTTAACCCAACAACTTAGAATATTAAAACTGATTTTTTAGATGCAGTATGATCCTATTAAACGCTCACTGGGGAATGTTTTTAACCAGTCAGTGTTTTTGCGAAAGTTATTTTACAACCTGCTCGACCTGCTTTTACTGAGGTGCTGGCATATTCATAAAGAAATAAAAGCCTGGAGTAAATCAATGCCTTCCGGCCAGATTAATATACTGGATGCAGGTGCCGGCTTTGGACAGTATACCTACTATTTGTATTCAAAGAATAAAAACTTCAACATACTTGCTGTTGATGTTAAGGAAGAACAAGTGGCTGATTGCAATAAATTTTTTGCAAAACTGAATGCAGGCAACAAGGTTAAGTTTATTGTTGATGATTTAACCAAATATCAATTGCCGGATGCCTACAACCTGGTATTGTGTGTTGATGTAATGGAACATATTGAGGATGACAGGGCTTGTTTCCGTAATTATTGTGCTTCTCTTAAAAAAGGCGGAGTATTGATTATATCCACTCCAAGCGATCAGGGCGGTAGCGATGTACAAGGAGAAAGTGATACCTCTTTTATTGAAGAGCATGTACGTGATGGCTATAATATAAATGAGATAAAGCAAAAGATACTTGATGCTGGCTTTTCTAAAGTAGAAGCCCGATACCAATACGGAACCCCGGGAAAAATTTCATGGAGACTATCTATGAAATATCCGATACTTGCTTTAGGGGCTACTAAACTTTTTTTTATTGTTCTTCCGTTTTACTATTTAGTGGTTTATCCTTTTTGTTTTATACTCAATTGGCTTGATGTAAATACCAGCCACAAAACAGGAACCGGTCTTATTGTTAAAGCCTGGAAATAACAGTTATTACATAATCTTATTTATTCCTTTGTTATTTACAACATCATGAATAATGAAGTTGGTTTGTTTCGTAGCTGTATATTCGCCTGTTAATGTGGTTTCCTTTTTACATTGCAAAAAGATATTTACTGGCCCGTAAATCCCAAAATGTAATCAATATTATTACATTGATTTCAATAATTGGTATTGCTGTAGGCACAGCAGGCCTGGTTGTAATTCTCAGTGTTTTTAATGGTTTTGGCAATCTCGTACTGTCGCTCTACGATACCTTTGATGCTGATATAAAAATAACTGCAGTAAAAGGTAAGTCGTTCGATCCTGTGCTAGCTGATGTTGCAGGACTGAGAAAACTGGAAGGCATAAATTCAGTTAATGAAGTACTGGAAGAGAATGTTCTATTGAAATACAGGGACAGACAGGTTATTGCTCGCATAAAGGGAGTTGATTCAACGTATGAAAAATCTGCTGAACTAAGCAGTTCCATTATTGACGGGGCTTTTATTCTAAATAATGGCGATACCAATTATGCAATAATTGGAAGCGGGGTTGCTTATTATCTTTCAATGGACCTGCAGCATTTGTTTTCACCAATTCAACTTTTTGTACCAAGAGCCGGTCTTCACAATAATCTCAATACTGAAGATGCGTTTAACAGGGATTGGATTATTCCTTCAGGAGTGTTTGCCATTCAACAGGATTTCGATAACAAATACATTTTTGTTCCATTATCTTTTGCACGAAAACTATTGGATACTGACACCAATGTTACTTCTTTGGAAGTAATGTTAAAGCCGGGGGCAAATCCAAATCTTGTAAAGCAGCAAATACTTAAAAGATGTGGCAACCTTGTAGATGTAAAAACAAGAATTGAGCAGCATGATTTTCTTTATAAAATTCTGTTTTCCGAAAAATTTGTAGCCTACTTTGTATTATGCCTGATATTACTGATTGCTACGTTTAATATTTTAGGATCATTAACAATGTTGATCATTGAAAAGAAACATGATATAGGCTTACTGTTAAGCCTTGGTGCAGACGTATCGCTGGTAAAAAAAATATTTCTAACGGAAGGATTATTAATAACCTGCATAGGTTCAGTTTCCGGCATTGCTATTGGATATACAGTATGCTTTGCACAAATGACGTTCGGATTAATCAAAATTGAGAACAGCGATTCATTTATCATTGATGCATATCCTGTTGCTATGATGTGGACAGATTTTTTATTGAGCTTTTTAATCGTTTCACTTATAGGTGCAATCGCATCCTATTATACCTCTCAAAAATTGGTAAGCAAGTACGCTCTCTGATACATCAACACATTAAAATTTGCCCGATATTTTTAAAACCAAAATACCTTTACAAGTCTTTTTTGGTTATAAAAGGGATCCAAAACTCGCTTTTTCAAACCTTAGATATTTTTGTATCTGAAAATCAATATGATACATAGAATGTTGACATAAAAAGAGGGCATAGTGTTTTTTGAACAATATTTTTACCCAACTTTGTAATCCTTTTGCATCGTTTTTATATTCGTTCGCCAAATTTATTACCCCTCCCCTATGTTACCCCAATCTGACTTTTTCAAAAATTGCTGTGCCTTTTCTTTTGCCTTTATACTGTTTTTTCATTTTAGTAGTGTTTTAGCTGAACATAATTTTACACCAGAGAAAACCAGGTATAAAAATGGCAATGTTGGATTTGTAAAAAATGCCGGACAGGTTTATGACTATGATAAAAATAAGGCATCCAATGTTTTGTATAGTTTAAATGCCGACAATTCATCCATATTTCTTACCACTTCCGGATTAACCTATTCGATTATTGACAGGGTATTTCAAAATACCAATCCACCGGATATTTCCTTAAGACATTCGCCTGATAGAAACAGCACCGACAAAAAAGTTGTTCGTATGGACATGATATTGTTAGGGGCTTCAATATTGAAAAGTAATACAGAAGAGCTGGAATATCAGAGTGAAGCACAACTTGCATTTTATGGTAATACTATAGGCACTGAGGCCCGTGATTTAAGATTCTGCAGGCAAGTGTTAGTTCGAAATATCTATCCAAATATTGACTGGCTGCTAAAAATTACCAATGAGAACATTTTCAAATACGACTTTATTGTGCACCCTGGTGGTGATGTAAACGATATTAGATTGCAGTATAACGGTTGTTCAGAATTGAATCTGAACAGCACCAAAGATCAGCTGACATTAGTTACTCCGCTTGGAAACATCACCGAAGGCAAGCTTTATTGTTTCACAGAGGAAGATCAATTCCCCGTATTATCGAAATACGGTGTGCATGATAACCTGGTTTATATTAATACAGCTTATTACAATAAAAATAAAACGCTTGTTGTTGACCCGGCCATTGAAATGGAACTTAAGTGGTCAACCTATTATGGAGGAGGTGCAGTAGGTGGTGGAGGCGGCACGGTTTGTTCTGCTATCAAGTGCGATGAAATGAATAACAGGGTATATGTTACAGGGTATTGTTATTCCAATCCTTTTCCGCTTTATAATAATAATGTTTCCTATTATTTCAATCCATCACTGGCCGGATCAAGTATAGAAGCATTTATTTCAGCATTTGACCTTAATGGAGTTCAGAAGTGGGCAACATTTTACATGAGTTCTGAGTATGATGCCGCCTTTGATGTAACTACAGATACCAAGGGAAATGTTTACATGGTTGGTACAACGGAATCGCATAACAGCAGTACCATAAATTTCCTTACACAGCCTTTGGCAGGATCCGGTAATTGCTATTTGCAACAGAATAATCATGCAACACCTATTATACCGGGAATATACAGTTACCAGGAAGGGTTTATTGTACGGTTCAACAAAGCGGGCCAGTTGCAGTGGGCTACCTTATTAGGTGGCGATAGATCTGACCAGGTTTATAGCGTGGCTTGCGATTATAATGATAACGTATATGTAGCAGGTTTAACATGGTCAGCATCATTATTGCCCATTTTTAAAAATGGATCAGGAGGATATCTTCAATCAAGTGCTTCGGCAGGACAAAATGGTCTTATTGCAGGATTTAATTCTTCAGCCAAATTAATTTGGTGTACCTACTTTGGAAATGCAGGATCTGATTGCCGCACGATAAAATGCGATGGTAATAATAACATATACATTACCGGTGCTATAGGCACAGCAAGCGGTTTCCCTTTTTATAATTCAACAGGAAGCTTTTATAGTGCAACAGACGGACATTATGTCGCTGCCTTTTATCCTTCAACCAAACGCAAATGGTGTTCATCATTTCAGCCCGGGCAAAATATTACTGATATCTGTATTAATAAATCCGATGGCAACATCCTTATTACAGGATATTCTTCACCTACCTCAACATTTAATTGGAAGAATTATTCAGCCGCAACTGCAAATACATTTTTCGATAACACCTTTAATGGTGGTGACTATGATGGATTTCTTGCAATGCTGCGACCCGATTTTGGCCTTGAATGGGCAACATTAATAGGGGGCGCAAGTAATGACCAGATAACATCAGCAACAATAAGTAATAATGGCAAAGTATTTATTTCAGGATTTACTGATAACAGCGCGTTAAGCATGTCAGGCAATCTGCCTGTTGTTAATCCGGGTGCTCCGGCTTATTTTGAAGGTAACCTTCCGCCTTATGCGCCATCTGAAATTTTTGTTTCAGCATTTACACCCATTAGTGATATTCATCCATTCCGCCTGGTTTGGAGTACCATGTTTGGCGATGACAATACTGGCAGAGAGATTCCATATGATATGGATATGTCAGGCGGAAATCTGTTTATGAGCGGAAATGCTCTATTGGAACCAACTAACCCGGGCTTCCCGCTAACTGCCCAGCAAAATGGCTTTTTGCAATCAGCAGCTCATCCGCTTGTTGCAGGGTTTAATCCATCTGGTTCAAACGGCCTTATTGTTAAATTTTCAAATTATGAAGGCTTACCCCTCAAATCAGCTACCGCTGAAAATGCTCTAACGTTTAAAATATACCCTAACCCTTGTGCCGATCATTTTATGTTCCTGGATGCAGGCAGCAATGAATTTTCAAATGCTCAATTAAGCATCACCGATGTATTAGGTAGAGAAATTAAAAAACTGGTTAACACGAATGCCGAATCTGAAATTATAAAAATTGATTTGGAAGGTGTGGCCAAAGGTTATTACTTCTTATCAGTAAGTAATAACGGTGAATCTGAAAAGATTCCCTTTATCCGATTCTAACCGAGCTTTTCTTGCCTTACACGAAGACAGGAGTGAATTCGTAACTTTTCAAAGGCACTTTTCTGATTGACTGCTCCGGGCGCAAGTCCGGAGCATTTTTATTTTATGCCATGCAATTACAATTCATCAATGTTTCAGTTGATGATCAGTTGTTTTTTCTTTTGCAGCAGTACTTTGCTGCCCTGGTTTTTAATAAGGTTGTCTTTACCTTTTATAGTAACCAACGAACCCGGCTTTAATTCAAGAGTTGCATCTGTCATTACTAATTTCGAGCCTTCCTTTACTATTAATTGACCCCCTTCTTCAATAACAAGCCTGCTTCCTTCTTTCATAACTATTGTGCTGCCATTATCTGCTACTATACTGCTTCCGTTTCTTATCCTGACTATCGTCTTTTCGGGGAGTGTAAATACAGTTGGTGATGTAAATATCTTTTTATTATCAAATTCAAGGGGCTGATTAATTCTTGTGGGTGTAAGCCCACGATCCAGCGTAACAGTTGCCTTATTGGTTATTTGAAAAGCACTTGATTCAGTTAAGCATTTTGCCGGAATAATAATACTATCGCTGCACCAGCGTACATTTTCTGTAACTGCATAATCATCAAAACGAATCTTCAATTTAATAGTTCCATCACTCATTTCTTCTAAGATCTCACAACTAATTCCGTTTAAGAAAGTGGTGCGGTTATTAAGTGAGTTCTTATTGCTTTTATTAAAGGAGCTAACCATGCGGTTATAGACTGCTGAAAGTAAATTAGATGATGAAGGATTAGTACCGACACCAATTTTATTTTTACCTTTTAAAGTAAAAGCTACTTCTGAATTGCCCAGGTAGGCAAGATGTTTTACATAATTATTACCTTGCTTTTCTATCGAGGGAATCACTACTTCAGCATATTCCAGTACTGAATTGTTATTCAAATCAGCAGTAGGTATCTCTAAAGAATGATTACCGGTTAATGGGTTTTGATATTGAGAAAGGCGTTCAAACGGATATTGCATAAGGGAATTAACACACTCATTCTGGACTTTTGCAGAATCAAAAATCAAATCATACAAACCTTCAGCAGGTAATGGATGTAAATAATCTGCATGTCCCTGATAAATGGAAGGACCGGTTTTCTGATCACGGTCAATTTGAATGTACATATACAATCCGGGAGTAGATTCTTCTACACATGCTTCATTTTCAAAAACCCAATGATCGTATACAGCATTATTTCTTTTGCTGGTTTGATGATTTTCTATCCATATATATTGTACATATTCTGCTTCACTCAGATAAGGAAGCTTAATTTTTATTGCATCGCCTTTGGTAACGAAATCTCTGATAAAAAAAATACCGCTGGTATCATTAATGAATTCACTGTTTATTTCATTTCCATTTTCATCCATACAGCTTACATAATAATTTTTGCCTTTGGGTTTCCAGCCTAATCGGTCACGATCCCATGCATTACAGCAAGCTAACGAAGCATTAGCTGCGCCAATTACACTCCACATGCATTGAATAGGAATCCAGTATGAGCCTTGCCCGTTACGTTCGCCACCGCCTACATGAAAATTATTATCGCCCAGAAACAAATGCGTGAACTCATGCCTGCATATTCCAAAAGGTAAATCATTTACTGTTCCGAAGTTCGAATAACTGTCGCAATCGAATCCCCTCAGTTTTCCAAAAGTATAAGGAACAGCGCGGCCATTACTGTTAGGAAGATTACGCGCATTGCGATAAAGCAGCATTACATGATCCCATTTATGTGGATTGTCTTTGCTGGGGGTTAGTTTGAGCTCGCCTGTTTTAGTAAGTGTCCAGTTATCAAAATCTTCTGGCTTTAAACCGGAATTAGTTTTAAAGTCCTTTTTGCTGTTAATTTTTTCAAGAACAGTTTTGATATTAAATCCGCCATCCTGTATGTTATTCACTTCGCTTTCTTTAATGGTAATTACTTCTGGGTAATAATCACCTAACACCATAAAATTTCCGAAGGATGATTCTGAATAAAACTGTGTAATTTTTCCTTTTAAAGGTTCATTATTATAAACATCAAAAAGGCTGTCCTTCCAAACCGGTAGTTGACCTTTTGGCCATTTTTCATACCCTTTTAAAGGATCGGTGGTATCAAGTGAATCGTGCACATCATAATCGTACTCAATAAACACCACTAATATACGCAACAAGCCATTACAGGGAAGTGTTTTCCCGTTGCGGCTATTCATTTGCGCTGACGAGTTAAAGGCAAACTGTGAGCTAATTAACAGGAGAGCAAAAAAAGCTGCAAGCCTTTTAATCATCATAAATTATGGGTTAAAATCATCAATGTTTGCAATAGCTGTTATATGGCAACTTCATCATAATATGCTGCAATTTCATCAAGCAGCATGTTAATGTCATGAATATTTTCTGAGGTTACCAATTGCAGGCGGAAATTCTTAAAGTGATCCAGTCCACGGAAATAATTTGAATAGTGCCTGCGCATTTCAAGAATCCCTCCACGCTGTCCTTTCCATTCCACTGACTTTATCAAATGCATCCGGCAAACGGCTATACGCTGAGTAATTGTAGGTTTTGCTAATTGAAGCCCTGTTTGCAGGTAATGTTTTACTTCATTAAAAATCCACGGGTAACCAATGGCAGCGCGGCCAATCATAACACCATCAACAGCATATTTTTCTTTTAAGTATTTGATTTTTTCAGGCGAATCGGCATCACCATTTCCAAATACAGGTATATGCATACGACTGTTATTCTTAATAGCTCCAATCAATGTCCAGTCAGCTTCACCTTTATACATTTGAGCGCGTGTCCGGCCATGGACTGTCAATGCGGCTATGCCTATATCCTGTAATCGTTCGGCTACTTCCACTACATTTTTAGTGCGATCGTCCCAGCCAAGGCGTGTTTTAACTGTAACAGGCCTTGTAGCCACTTTTACGATTTCAGCAGTCATACTTACCATTTTATCTACATCCTGCAGCAATGCAGCACCAGCGCCTTTGCATGCAACTGCTTTTACCGGGCATCCATAATTAATATCTATCAAATCAGGTTGCGCTGCATCGGCAATTCTTGCTGCCTCACGCATCGAATCAATATCACTGCCGAATAACTGTATGCCTATAGGTCGCTCATACTGAAAAATATCAAGTTTTTTCAAGCTTTTAGATGCATCCCGAATCAGTCCTTCTGATGATATAAACTCTGTGTACATCAGGTCGGCCCCATTTTCTTTGCACACAGCACGAAAAGGCGGATCGCTTACATCTTCCATTGGAGCAAGCAAAAGTGGAAAGTCAGGGAGCTGTATGTTACCGATCTTCATTTATTTGTTTAATAATTTTGTTTGGCAGATTAATGTGAGCAATATTGTGCGCTGCAACATTCAGGCTGACCATTTCAAACTTTTATATTGCGTGCAAATTTAACAAATGAAGTTAAAAGGCTGTTTATCACATTTACCCGAATCATTCAAGGTACTACTCACCTTTACTTTTTTTCTCACCATGATGATGTTTTCTGCAATGATAGCGGCATTCGTATGTCATCTGATTTATGATGTAGATTTCTTCTCAACCCAACTGTCAGCAAAAGATTATACTAATGCCGGAATTATTAATGCTGCAAAATTATTTCAGCTGATTTCAGCTACAGGAGCGTTTATTGTTACACCGCTTGTAGTAGCATTCTTATTTTCACATCATCCCGGTAAGATTACTGGACTAAATGTGAAACCGGTTTGGCTTACCCTTTTGCCTGCATTTGCACTCATGTTTATGGCCACTCCTTTTATCAACTATCTTGTAAAGGTTAATTCATTAATGAGCTTGCCTGATTTTTTGCATAGTGTAGAAACATGGATGAAAGCGTCAGAAGAAGAAGCATCAAAAATTACTGAAATGTTTCTTAAGGCAGATAATCCTGCCGACCTGCTGATAAACATACTGGTAATAGCTTTAGTACCGGCAATAGGTGAAGAGCTTATGTTTAGGGGAGTAATTCAAACACAGCTGAAAAAGTTATTCGGCAACATACATGTTGCTATTTTCCTGTCGGCATTCTTCTTCAGCGCCATGCATATGCAGTTTTATGGCTTTATACCACGTCTGGTATTAGGTATGGTGCTCGGTTTTTTGTTTGAATGGAGCGGCTCACTCTGGTTGCCAGTGCTTGCACATTTTGTAAATAATGCCAGCGCAGTACTATTTTTCTATTTCGCACAATTTAATCAGATGCCATTCAACCAGGATACTGTTGGCGCTGAGCAAGGAGATTTTCTTATCCTGATAATTTCAATATTAGTAAGCTGGCTGTTGCTCTTTTTAATTAAAAAGTGGAGCGAGCCACATAACGATGCAACTGAAAATTTGTCGGGAGGTATAGACTAGCAGTTAATTATCAGC
>JBGARN010000195.1:0-2148 GCA_044230205.1 Bacteroidia bacterium | reverse complement strand
GGCTCTTCTGATTCAACACGACAAACTTCAGCAGCACCTGCACCTGCTTATACACCAGAGGAAATTCCTTCTGCGTCTTCGGCAAATGATGATCTTCCTTTCTGAAAATTATTAAATAAAAAAAGGGGGTGAAAAATTATCACCCCCTTTTTTATGCCTTTATGAAAAACAATTTATCCTTTTAATGCATTAGCACCTCCAACAATTTCAAGAATTTCGCCTGTAATTGCTGCCTGTCGTGCTTTGTTATAGTATAAACGTAAATTGCTTAACAACTCACCTGCATTATCTGTAGCTTTATTCATTGCCGTCATGCGCGCGCCATGCTCACTGGCATGACTGTCAAGTGTTGCTTTATAAATCTGAACGCGTATTGATTTCGGTATCAGTTCAAGTACGATTTCTTCTTTATTGGGTTCAAAAATGAAATCATTCTTCAGTTTACTTTCGTCCTTCTTTTCAGGTGGCATAATTGGCAAAACCTGCTCGCGGGTAACATATTGTACAGCCGCATTTTTAAACATGTTATATACCAATTCCACTTTATCATAATTGCCCTCAGCAAATTCCTTCATCACACTTTCAGCCACAGGAGCCACCTTATCAAATGAAAGCCCATTATAAACATCATTATGGCTCTCCAGGAACAACGACTTGTTTTTAGAAAAATAATCAGAAGCTTTTTTCCCGATACAAAGTATTTTAACGTTACCTTCCTTGGCCTGGGCACTATAATTATCGCGTATCATAGCATTTATGGTACGAATAATATTGGTATTAAAACCTCCGCAAAGACCACGGTTACTTGTTACTGCAATAATCAAGACCCTTTTAACAGGTCTTACCTGAGCATATGCGCCACCTGTTGACGAATCTAAAGTACCTGATACATTAGCAATTATTTCGTGCAGCTTTTTTGCAAAGGGCCGCATTTGAATTATTGCATCCTGCGCCCTGCGTAATTTTGCAGCACTAACCATTTTCATTGCCTTGGTAATTTGCTGTGTTGAATTTACCGAAGCAATCCTTACTCGTATCTCCTTTAAATTAGCCATTTCAAATTGATGATTGTTGTGTTAATGATAAATCAATACTATAAATCAAACGGTCATTAAAACAACTTTGTAAAAGATTAATTAGAATATGATTTTGCAAGTTCCGCACCAACAGCTTCAATTCTTTTGGTAATTTCATCTGTCAGCTGACCTTGTCTTAACTGATCAAGAACATCCTTATGCTTGGTTTCCATTACACCCAGGAATGTAGCCTCAAACTCGCGAACTTTATTTACAGGAACATTTCTTAATAGACCTTTTGTTCCTAAATAAATGATTGCAATCTGCTGCTCAACACGCAGTGGTGAATATTGACCTTGTTTCAACACTTCAACATTTCGTGAACCCTTATCCAATACAGCCTTTGTTGCTGCATCAAGGTCAGATCCGAATTTGCTGAATGCTTCAAGTTCGCGATACTGTGCCTGGTCAAGCTTTAAAGTACCGGCAACTTTTTTCATTGACTTAATCTGGGCATTACCACCTACACGCGATACGCTGATACCTACGTTAATAGCAGGGCGCACACCAGAGTTAAACAAGTTTGCTTCAAGGAATATTTGTCCGTCAGTAATTGAAATTACATTGGTAGGAATATATGCTGAAACGTCACCCGCCTGTGTTTCGATAATTGGAAGAGCTGTTAATGAACCACCACCTTTTACTTTACCTTTTAAAGATGCAGGCAAGTCATTCATAGTTGCGGCAATATCATCGTTGTTGATGATTTTTGCAGCACGCTCCAATAAGCGCGAGTGGAGATAGAATACATCACCTGGATAAGCTTCGCGTCCCGGAGGTCTGCGTAATAACAAAGACACCTCGCGATAAGCAACAGCCTGTTTCGATAGATCATCATACACAATCAATGCAGGGCGGCCGGTATCACGGAAGTACTCGCCAATTGCTGCTCCTGCCATAGGTGCATAAAACTGCATTGGTGCAGGATCAGATGCTGTTGCTGCCACAACCACGGTATATGGCATTGCTCCCCGCTCTTCAAGTGTTTTTACAATTTGGGCAACAGTTGAACCTTTTTGTCCAACAGCAACATATATACAAAACACAGGTTGTCCTTTGTCATAAAACTCGC
>JBGARN010000096.1:0-17868 GCA_044230205.1 Bacteroidia bacterium | reverse complement strand
ATACCCCGGAAATAAACTCTGGATATATAATCGCTGGGGGTCCCTGGTTTATGAAACTCATGATTATGATAATAAATGGGATGGTTATAGCAATGCCAAGGGTATTTATATTGGTAAACGAGTACCTCCAGCTACTTATTTTTATGTTCTGGATTTGAATAACAATACCAAACCCCGACAAGGTTATATTGTAATACGATATTAACACTTATACCAATCTGAATTTTTGAGCCTGTGCAATTGCACAGGCTTTTTTGCTTTATAATCTATACCTATTGGTAGGCTGGGTTTCATTTAATATGAAAAATTAGGTTTTCAATTGAAAAATAAAGCGTAAACATTGATTCAAAGTCAATAGGGGATTGTTATTCTACCTGCTTAATTGAACCTTTTTTCTTACAATTTTGACCTATTTTAAAATATTATTGCAAAGAACACCACCACACTACTTCTCGCAACTTAAAAAATCGGGTAGGGTAGAGTATAATAAGAAATATAAATTCCTTAAATACAGCCTATTTTTAGCACCTGTTGCTCCAAATAAAGGAAGTTAAACCTGATTGTTCTTCATAATTTATGTACCAAAAGGTCTTATTATTGCATTATAGGCATGTTAAACTAAAATACTATTGATATCAGATTAGATGCTCTGAAACAAGGTAATTTTAAAGAAAAGCCAGCCTTTTATAAGGTTTATTACAACTGAACCTATTAGCATTTCAAATTTCTTATTTATAGCTATTGCAGCCTTAAAATTTGTCACTTTTTCTATTTAATGCATAGCATCACAGTGAATAGGAAACTTTAACCGGTTATAGAAATCCAAATCTACAGGTCAAATTAGCTTTGTTTTTTTTATGCTTTCTATTAGTTAAGTCTGCTTTGGATATTCAATCTTTAAGATTCGATTTAAGCAACCATTTATAAAGAATTATTACCTCTATTTCAATTGTAGTCTAGCATCGTTTTCAATCAAAAAATGCTAAGATTTCAAAAAACTTCCGCTTTGCATTAGGCTATTTTTACCCACGACTTGATGCCTTTTAACCTGATTTTATGGAAAAATCTAGTTTGGAAGGACCTTCCTTTTTTCACTCCTTTAAGTTTGGTTGATCTTCTGAAAGCCTTTACAGGTAAAGGTTTCAGCCATTCATATGCAATAAAAAATCAAAAAAAATGATCAATAATAAAAACGACATTTCTGTTTACCCAAAAAATAAAGTGTTATGCATCAATTGAAATTAGATAAGCCACAATTTTAAACGAACGGGCAATTGCACTTATATATTTGATGTGTTCTTAAACGAAAGAACATTTTTCTACCCCCGATTATCTACCCCCAATTAAAAGTAAAAATTACCCCTCCCCCAATAATTAAAAAATCCTTTTTCTACCCCCAAAATCCCTTATCATGAAATCACAACTAACTTCAAAAATTGCCTCAAAATTACAGGTTGCTTTTACTGCAGTATTAATGATTGTTTGTTTAAATGCTTCAGCTCAATTTGAGCCTCAGTTTACTCAGTACCTGAATAACGAAATGTTTATTAATCCAGCTTATGCCGGTACAAGAGGCTGCACTTCTGCCAGTATTTTATATCGTAACCAGTGGACAGGAATTGAAGGTGCTCCTAAAACTACCACTCTTAACGTACACTCACCATTTAAATATGAGAAAATAGGCCTTGGCTTATCAATTATGAACGATAAAATTGGTGTTACTAATCAAACAGCAGCTTTCGCAAGTTATGCTTACCATATGCAGGTTACTGAAAAAGGTAAACTTTCATTTGGTTTGCAAGGTGGTATCATCAATGTAACTGATAATTTGCTTGATGTAGTTACTATTGATCCTAATGATCAGGAATTCTCACAAAACATTACACATAAAGTATTGCCAAACTTCGGTTTTGGAACATATTTTCATACTGACAGATTTTATGCTGGAATTTCAGTACCACGTTTTATTGATAATAAAATTAACGTAACTACACTTAAGGCTCAGTCAAACAAAATTAATCCTGACGATTTTCATTACTACGCTTATTCAGCTTATGTTTTTGATGCTGGTAAAAATGTAAAGATGAAGCCTTCAGTTATGATTAAGGCTGTTGAAGGTGCACCTGTTCAGGCAGACGTAAACATGAATGTATTGTTTAATGAAATTTTCTGGATAGGAGCTTCATACCGCACAAATTCAGCAGTTGCATTAACTGCACAGGTTCAGCTTAACAAGCAATTACGTTTCGGTTATTCATATGATTATACTTTAACTAAATTAAACGACTACAGTTCAGGAAGTCATGAATTAACAATCGGATATGACTTCTCGTTTGATAAAGCAAAAGTTGTAACACCACGTTATTTCTAAAATAATATTCCAGGTTATCGAAGCCGGCAAGTTTAAAAGGGAGCTTGACCGGCTTTTTCATTTTATAGATGTTTATTATTTGTTCATCTCAGGCTTTTTGACTCACCAAACAAATCTTTAATTTCTGGTTGGAGAATCATTTCCGGCAATCATTAATTAAGATAAAACAAAATTGGAAAATGGTCTTTAAGAATAGTTATTGACTAATCCTTTAGGTTGTCCCTGATGCGTATCGTAACCAGCCAAGTATGTTAAAAGAAGTGGTTTTGGATAAACCAAATAATTCCTATTGAGCTTTTAAGGGCAATTTCTGAAGCGGTAAGTAATTATGAAATCAAGGTTATAACATTTTATCATGGGCTATTGAAATTCGTCAGTAATGTAAATAAGGTTTGGTAATTGCTTATTTAGGTGAGATAAATCTTGAATAAAGGCCATCAATTATATTATTATAACATGACAATGATCTTCATTTTTTGGTGATTTAATTAATTGAGATTATTAACCTGGTTGAAAATTTTAAATAATTCTATGATAAATCGGAAAAGTTGATTAACTTTATGAATCAAATTTCTACCTTAATTTCTATACTTTTTTAAATCCCCCAAAAATGAAAGTTAGACGCGCCCAGGGTATTGCAATGGCAATTGCAGTTCTTTTTATTATTAATGTACCTGTTGCATTCAGCCAAAAAATGCAATTGAAAAAAGCAGACGATTTATACAGTCATTATGCCTATCATGAGGCCATTAGTGAATATGAAAGTATTCTCAAAAAAAATCCTGAAATAACTGAAGCTAAAATTAAGCTTGCTGATTGTTATAGGATGATTGGTAATAGCGAAAAAGTTGAGTATTGGTATAGCCAGGTTGTTAAAATGCCCGATGCTAAACCTATTTATAAATACTACTATGGACAGGCATTAATGAACAATGCAAAATACAACCTGGCAAAAACATGGTTTTTGGAATATAATAAAGTGTGTCCTGACGATAATAAGGGAGTAACAGCCCTCCGGTCAATAGAAAATATTCCGCAGTACTTTAAAAATGCAGAAAGTTATACCGTAACACGCCTTCCAATAAATTCCCCGCAGGCCGATTTTTCACCAATAGTATTTAACAACGGGCTGATTTTTGCTTCATCACGCGAGGAAGGTAATGCTGTAAAGAAAACTCATTCCTGGACTGGTGAACCTTATCTTACACTATATTATGCTAATGGTAAAGCTACCGGTTTTGGTAAAAGTGAGCCCTTTTTGACAGATGTTCAGGTAAAGTATAACGATGGACCCGTTTGCTTTAATAATAAAGGTGATGAAATGTATCTTACACGAAACAACATCGAAAAAGGTAAAGTATTTAAAAGTGAAGACCAGGTTGTTAAATTAAGGATTATACATGCTGTCAGGAAAAACAATCATTGGGTTGAAAAGAATGATTTTACATTTAATTCTGTAAACTACAATTGTGCACATCCAAGTCTTAACAAGGCAGGTGATCGTTTATATTTCGCATCTGATATGCCCGGTGGTTCAGGTGGTATGGACATTTATGTTTGTAAAAAAGACTCTAATATCGGCTGGAGTAAACCTGTTAATCTGGGAACCGCAATAAATACTCCTGCCAACGAGTTGTTTCCGTATATACATGCAGACGGCACCTTACTTTTTGCAACCAATGGTCGCGAAGGTTTGGGTGGTTTGGATATTTACAGTTGTAAAGTTTCTGATAGCAGTATAACAGAAGTAAAGAATCTAGGTTCACCTGTTAACAGTAGTTATGATGATTTCGGGATTATTTTTGATAATGCATCATCATATGGATATTTCAGTTCAAACAGAGCATCAAAGAGTACAGATGATGATATCTATGCTTTTAAACGCAAATTAAAACTCGAAGGAATTGTAGTGGTGAAAGGTACAGAAATCCCTGTGCCAGCGGCCAATGTAACTTTGATAAGCAAGAGCGGAACTACTGATCAGGCATTATCCAAAGAAGACGGATCATTTGAATTTGAAATAGGATTAAATGAGGAATATACTGTTAAGGCATCCAAAGAAGGCTGGTCAGAAGATATGGCCAGTTTCAGTACTATCAATTATCTGCCCTTTGAAAATATAAAAGTGAAACTTCAATTGCAGGAAGTTGTAAAACCCAAAACCTATAAGCTAATAGTTAAAGTTATCGATAAAGATACCCGGAAGCCAATCGACCAGGCAACAATAGGTATTGATCAGACCGATTCCACAATAGGCTACACAGATGCCAAGGGAAAATGGTGGCAGCCATTGTATCCCAATACTGCCTTACGGCTCATCATCTTAAAGAAAGGATATCAGCCAAAGGTTATCTGGATGTCGAATGTTGGTCAAACGCAAGAAAAAGACTATGAATTCCTTGTTGAATTAAAGAAAGGTGAGGATATAGGCGATTATGCGCGCTGGTATAAAATTGTTTATTTCGATTTCGATAAAGCAAACATACGCGATCCCGATGCAAGTAAAACAATGGAAGAAGTACTCAAATTTGTAATGGAACACCAGGATGTAAGGTTGCTCATGAATTCATATTGCGATGCCAGGGGATCTAATGCCTATAACCAGAAATTATCGAAACGCAGGGCTGAAGCAGCCACTAAATGGCTTACCGACAGAGGAATGGATCGCAAAATGGTTGAAAAAATGGAATGGGCAGGCGAGTCCATGCTTATTAACCGATGTGCTGACGGCAGGATGTGCTCAGAGGAAGACCATCAATTGAACAGAAGAACAGAAATCAGGGTAATTCGTGTTGAACAGAACCTGAGCATGAAAAAATAAAATTTGATAAATTAACTAGATGATTAGCAAAATAGGTTGGCTGAGTTATCGTCAACCTATTTTGTTTTATTAATGTAAGAACCAATCATTATTTATTTGTATCAACCAAATTCTCAGTAAGTGGTAATTTTGATTTTATTGCATCGTTAACTCTATGATACAATAGTGTCAATAATCAATGAAACCAAAAGCTGCAAAATTTGTTAAAGTATGCCTTATATCCGGCATTGCAGCAGTGTTCATTTTTTTTGTGCTTAACTATCTGTTTCCGCTTAATTTAAAAACATCTTATTCCACCTTAATTGAAGACCGCAATGGAAAGCTGATTTACGCTTTCTTAAATGACAATGATAAGTGGCGGATGGAAACAGAGTTGAATGAAATAAGCAGCACATTAAGAAAAACTATTATTTATAAGGAAGACCGCTACTTCTATTATCATCCCGGTGTAAACCCAATTTCTGTGGCACGGGCAGCCATTAATAATATCTTCAAGGCTAAACGAACTTCTGGTGCCAGCACTATTACCATGCAGGTAGCTCGCATGCTTTATCACAGGCCGCGTACGTACACCAATAAAATTCTGGAGTTATTTAATGCATTGCAGCTTGAATGGAAATTTTCAAAGAACGAAATACTTCAGCTATATATAAACCTGCTGCCTTATGGAAGTAATATTGAAGGAGTAAAATCTGCCTCCGTTATTTATTTTCAGAAAGGGCCTGAACAACTAAGCCTGGCTGAAGCTGTTGCGCTTACCGTCATTCCTAATAAACCCACTTCACTTGGCACAGCCCGTAACACCGGAGCACTTATAAGCGAGAGAAACAAATGGCTTAAGAGGCTTCTAAATGATAATGTATTTAATAAAACAGATGTAGAAAGCGCCCTGGAAGAGCCTATAGCTTTAATTCGGCATGATGTGCCTCGTTATGCACATCATTTTAGCATCAGGATGAAAAAGAAATACCCTGATCAAAGCATAATTAAAACCAACCTCGATTTTAATAAACAACTAACCGTAGAAAAAATTATCAGTAATGGTATTGCGCGTTTAAAAATGATGAACATTAACAATGCTGCAGTATTAATTATTAATAATAAAACCATGCAGGTAGAAGCCTATGCAGGTTCAGCTGATTTTAATGACCAGGTTGACGGTGGGCAGGTTGATGGGGTAGTGGCTGTGCGCTCACCCGGCAGCACTTTAAAACCTTTGCTTTATGCTGTGGCTTTTGATAAAGGATTAATAACACCCAAATCACGAATAAATGATGTTCCCGTTAATGTGGCAGGTTATTTTCCGCTTAATTATAATCAGCAGTTTAATGGTAGTGTAACAGTGGAATATGCTCTTGTTAACTCACTCAATATACCCGCTATTAAAATACTTAATGATGTATCGCTTAAAGATTTTATAACAAAACTTAAAACAGCGCGATTTAATACGATTGCAAAGCAGGAAAAAGACCTGGGATTATCATTAATATTAGGTGGTTGCGGAGTAACTCTTGAACAATTGGTTAATCAGTATACAGTATTCACCAACAATGGCCGCCTAAGAAACATAAACTGGCTGCAGGAAAAAGATTCAGGCTACCTGCAGTTAATTTCGCCACAGAGTGCCTATATGGTAACTGAAATACTTGCGCAGTTACATCGTCCTGATTTACCTTACAATTTTCAAAATACAATTCATTTGCCACGTGTAGCCTGGAAAACCGGAACAAGTTACGGAAGGCGTGATGCCTGGAGTATTGGCTTGAATACAAAATATACTATTGGTGTATGGACAGGGAATTTTTCCGGCAAAGGCGTGCCGGAACTTAACGGAGCTGACATTGCTACTCCACTGATGTTCGAGCTATTTAACACTATTGATTATAATAGTGCCGATAGCTGGTTTATTCCCCCCAAAGGAATTGACTACAGGCTGGTGTGCTCTGAAAGCGGCAGAGTGCCTGACTATTTTTGTGATAATAAAGTAATGGATATTTACCTGCCCATGATTTCATCGAATGAAAAATGTGAGCACATGAAACAGGTTTGGCTAAGTGATGATGGAAAAACTTCCTATTGTAATTCATGCCTGCCGCAAGACGGTTGCAGGTTGCAGCTCATACGCAATTATCAGCCTGAATTATTGGCCTGGATGGATGAAAATAAAATTGTTCATGATAGGGTTCCTGTGCATAATGCGGAATGTGAACGAATTTTCAATACAGGTAACCCGGTAATTACTTCACCGGTTAACAATATGGATTTTTATATTAATCCTGCCGATACCTCAAAAATACTTCTTACTTGCAATGCTGCTTTAGAGGCTGAAAAAATTTATTGGTTTATCAATGATCAATTCTTGTTGTCATGTAAACCGGATGCCCGTACTTTTTTTAAACCATCTGCAGGTAAAAATAAAATTTCATGCACAGATGATAAAGGACGAAGCTCAACTGTATGGATAAATGTAAAAACGCTATAGTTAATCCTAAGGCTATTTTATAATCAGTCTTTGAGTGATCGTTTTATCTGCAGAAATGAGAAGTAACTGGTAAACACCTTTAGCAATGCCGGTTAGATTTAATGAGTATTGATCAATTCCATTTTCAGGAGTTATTGAATAAATAATTTGCCCTGCATGATTAACCAATTTCAATGAGTAGTTTTTAATTGAACGATCAATTGAAACAACAAAATTTCCATTGTTTGGATTTGGAATGACCTGCATTAGTTTTTTATCACCAGTTAAATCTGCAATTCCCGCAAAAGAAACACTAATAACATTTGAGGCTCCAGAACAACCAATAGAATCAACAATTATAACATAGTAATCACCTGTTTGTGTTGGAACATAATAGTTATTGGTTGCTCCTGGAATTAGGCCTGTGCTTACATTCCACCATTGGTATGATAAAGCGTTGGTTGAATACAGTGTGTCATTCGATTGTGTAATTACCGGTGCTGGTAATGGATATTCATTAATAAATCCGGGCATATAAATAGTGTCACATCCATTTACATTGCAAGCTATTAAAGTAACATCATAACTTCCGTAAGCATTGTAACAAATTCCGACCGGGTTTTGCTGATTGCTTGTTAAGCTATCTGATCCCGGAAAAAACCATTGCCATGATGTGGGATTGTTAGTGCTGACATCAAAAAAATTAAGACACTTTTTATCACAAAAAGAAGTATCTGATGAATAAAAATTAGCTGCAGGCATATTACATGGTATGGTACTTAATATCACTGAATCAGTGGCTATACAGGAACCATTTAAAACTGTAACATAATAGGTTCCATCGGTGGTAGCTGTAAATGAAGAATCGCTTGAGCCATCCTGCCAAGTATAAGAGGTGTAACCTCCGCCAGCATTAAGCACATATGAAGCTCCTGCGCAAAAAGTGGTATCAGCGCCAAGATTGATAACGGGCTGAGAACTTATAACTAAACTCAATGTTGAGGTATCAGTATAGGTTGTATAATATTTAATAACAGTTACCGTATAGGACCCGGGTTGTGTGTAAATATGCATGGTATTAATATTATACGAAACATTGTTAGGGCCTGAGGCAGTATCACCAAAATCCCATTGTGCTCCTAATAAATTACCACTATTGGTTAATGAGAAAAAAGTTGAATCGCCATAACAGGTATTTACAACTGAGATATTATTTGTTGAATCGATTAAGTAGCCATACCATCTGCCCATTGCATAATTGCCATCATGTGCTACATAAAGATAATTGCCTGCACGGGATATTGAATGTCCGTTTTCACCTGAATCAAGAACAAGAGTTTGAACAAGTGATCCTGTAAGGTCATATTGCGAAACTGTTTTAACTGTAGCATCCCATGTATAAATATGCAATGAATCGACAGCTACTGCAGCATCACCGCCAAAATTACCGGGTCCGTAAGAAAGCCCGGTTATTGTATTAATAACTGTTCCTGTAAAAAAATCATGCACTAATAATGTTCCTAAATAAAAATCATAATATTTTGTTCCATCAGGCGATATAGCAAATGAAGCCTGGTCGTTTTGCATGGCATTGGTAAATATGGTTGTAAATGTTCCTGCAGCTAAATTGTCAATCCTTACTATGCTGCGTGCATATAGCGATGCATATAAAAATCCATCCGTTTTGTTATAAGATAAACCCCTGCCATCAATCATAATAGGATATGTTTGTAAAAGCACCCCATTTAAATCAAACTTGTTGATTTGCCCGATTGATGAATTGCCTCCATTAATGGTATAATAATAGGTGCCATCTGTTGCAATATGCATGTTATGATTAACAGGAAATTCGTCAAATGAAATGTCAGGTGAAAGCGTTACCATTTTTGATGCGTTAACATTAGTTTGCCTGTTAATCTTCTTACTCAATGAAGAATTTTTCCTCACAGAAGAGTCATAAAGTATATTACTGCTTAAAGATTGTGAAAGTACATTACACGAAATTCCCAGTAGTATTACAAAAATTGGTAAGATCTTTTTCATTCTAATGTTGTTTTTAATGTTGATGAATAAATTGTTGAAATGTGTGCTATCTGTTGATTAATAATTTCTTATTCAGCGTATATTTTTCAGTTATTATAGTTAGGTTATAGAATCCGGGCTTAATTGATTTGATATTTATGCTTTCATTCAATTTATTATTAAATGAATGAAAATTTTGTGACATAACCAAACGTCCGGTAATATCAGTAATTTCAAGATAGCAATTGCCAGCATCTATTTTATTTAGAGTGAGTGTAATAATTTCTTTTGCAGGATTAGGACTGATAAGAAGGGCTGGTTGAATTATAAAATCGTTAATGCCGGCAAAAGAAACTGAAATAACATTTGATGTACCGGCACATCCCACACTATCCGTTACTATTACATAGTAGTCACCACCATAAGGAGGAACAAAAAAATAATTATTGGCTCCGTTTATAATTCCACTGTCAACATTCCACCACTGATAATTTACACCGGGAGATGAAAACAAGGTATCGTTTGATTGTGTAATAGTTGGAGCAGGCAAAGGATACTCATTGATAAACCCCGGAAGTAACAAGGTATCGCAACCGGCAGCATTACATGCAATAAGAGTTACATCAAAGCTTCCGTAATTGTTATAGCAAATTCCAACAGGGTTTTGCTGACTGCTTGTTAAACTATCTGAGCCAGGAAAATACCATTGCCATGATGTGGGGTTATTGGTGCTTAAATCAAAAAAGTTGATACATTGTTTATCACAAAAAGAAGTGTCGCTGCTTTGCAAAGCTGCAACCGGTAATGCAGGGCTGGTAACAGCACCTACACAACAATTACCACCGGCACTCAAACTATTCATTCCTGTCCAGCAACCGTACTGCGTTTTATGAAATCTCAAAGCTCCGCCAAATTCCTGCAGGAAATAAGCTGCCACCTGGTCGGCTGTATTGCATCCCCCCTGGCTTACATTGGTATCGCATGAGTAATTACAAATAATAATATAATAGCCATTACTGTTTGGCACGGGCGATGGTGGCATAAATATCAATGTATCCGTACCAGGTGGTGCACCTACAATGCTGGTAACAACCGGTGAATTTGTACAATGATGGTGTGTGGTTGTTGTATACCCTGCAAACTGTACCTCGGTAACATTTGATGCAAAAGCTCCTGTAATGTTTACAGTTACCATTTCATAGCTCACAACCCCTATTTTTAAATTGGGAATGTTAACATCAACGTTTATGTCAAGAACCCCGCCATCATAATTGCTGAACAAAACCACATTGCCTGCAGGATTGCAAATATTCTGAGCTACAATGGCAGTACTGATAAGGAGAAATAACAGAAGGGTAATTATTTTCATTCTATAAGTTTTAAGGTCAGGTAAATTTAATAGAATTTTTTTAAAAGGCTGAACATCCTTAACAACAGAAACTTTGCTGTGAAAACAATCAATTATCTGCATACGATACATTTGATATTTCCAATTTACTAATTGTTCCGCATTCTAATGCGGCAGGCATGCATAGCTGAATAGCTGGTATAAAACATCATGCTTGATATTTGCTATTCGCAATAAGTGTTTTCATTTTATCTGTTTTTTTTCAATTACTTTGGCCGATAAATTTTAATTTGATTTATGGCATCAGGAAACGTTGATCTGAAAACATTCAAAGCAAGGGCTGGAAAAAAGAAAAAAGCTTACACAACATTTTTAAAGGGAATTCACAATCGCAAAGAGCGGAAACAAATTGACAAATGGGCACGTGAACTTGATAAAGATGCTTTTAAAAAAATTGATTGCCTGGGTTGCGGTAATTGCTGCAAAACAATGACACCTACTTTTCTTCCTTCTGATGTAAAACGTATAGCCAGGCATCTCAAAATTTCTGCCAGGCAGTTTCATGAAAAATACCTGACGAAAGATGGCAAGGACCTGGTGAATAAGAAGGTGCCATGCCAGTTTTTACAGGCCGATAATAAATGCAGTATTTATGCTATAAGGCCGGTAGATTGCAAAGGCTTTCCGCATACCCATAAATCAAATCCAAGTTTTACCGGTTCTGCTTCCGTTAATCAAACTTTCTTTTTCAGATGCCCTATTGTGTTTCATATTGTAGATAATATTTACAAGCGTGTAATTGAGAAAGCACCTGCCGGTAAGGTTGTTGATTCTATTCCTTATGAAAATTAAATACCGTATTTTTGATAAGGCTGGATTTAATATTTAACTGATCAATTTCTAGCTATTTCCATCATGAAAAATTTACTTACTGTTTTTTGTTTTTGTTTATTTTTAGTTGCAAATGCACAGCCTGTTAGCATTAATTGTCGTTTTGTGCTGGCTTACGATGATAGCTGCACGTTGCGAACAGACAAATACCATATACAAGATTTCGACAAAGAAATTAAGGCCACCATTAACGATAATCAGTGTAGTTTTAATATTAACATTGACAAACCGTGTATTGCAACTTTTAGCTATAATAAGCAATTGGTTGATTTGTGGCTTGAGCCGGGTTTTGAAATTCAGATGAACATTATCAGCGACTCATTACATAAAGCTATTTCATTTGAAGGTAATGGTGCTGAGCCTAATATTTTCCTAAAGGAATTTTATATTCATTTTAAGAATGATTTTGATAAAAATATTATTAAGCAGCAGATGTTGACTAGTGCACCTGATGCTTTTGAAATTTCAATTTACAAGCAGCGGAAAAGCCAGCTTGAATTTTTGAATAACTATAGGGCTAAAGATAAATTCAGCGCCATATTTATGGCTTATGTAAACAACCTGATTCGGTATCATTATTTTTATCAGTTGCAGGCATATCCGATTATCAATGCAAATGCTGACAAAGGTCTTACCGTAAAACCTCTGCCGGATTTACTTTTGGAGGGAGTAAATAACAAACTCGCCAATAATGATGATGCATTAAATTGTGAATCCTTTCGCAACTTTTTAAATTACTACGTAATTTACAATACATCAAAATTGAATGGTTTCAATAAGTTTACTGATAATTCCATTTCAATGGAAAAGAAGATGGCATTTACCAATCAAAACCTGATGGGTGAATGCAAAATATGGTTCATTGCAAATTTTCTGAATGACAATGTTGAAGGTGTTTCACCATATACAGCTAAGCATATATACGGAATGTTAAATGAGCAGGATAAGAAAGGTGAGTATTCGTTATTAGTTAAAGCAAAATGTGAAAAACGCATCAATACAAAAGAAGTTGTCACTAAAAAAACTGATCAGGATAAGAATTCAGTTTCAGCTACAGGTAATCCGGCCGCTGGTGTTAAGATTTTAGGCACTGATGGTAAGTACTTCACGTTTGATGATTTGAAAGGTAAAGTAGTGTATGTAGATTTTTGGGCAAGTTGGTGTGGTCCGTGCCGCGGACAATTTCCTTTTTCGAAAGAGTTGCATAAAAAATTCAACTCAAAACAACTTAAGCAGTTAGTGTTCCTGTATATTTCAATTGACAAAACTGAAGAGATTTGGAAAAATGCCATTGAACAAAACGGACTTGGTGAAATGAAGAATGGCCTGGTGCCTGGTGACTGGAATAGTGAAATTATCAGGTATTTCGGCATCAACTCCATACCACGCTACATGTTGATTGATAAGAAAGGAACTATAGTTGATCAGAATGCAAAGCGCCCTGGTGCCGAAGGTATTTATGAAGATATTCTTCATTTGCTGGAGTAGAAATCCTATTGCAAGCGCTATGAAGCAACAATTGCCATTTCCCATTAACCAAATGCAAAGAAGTTTAGTTCTCTTGCGATTTTTCCACTTCGCTATATAGAACCATTTTTAAAGACAAAATGAGTAAAAAAGTATTTGTGACAGGTTGTTTTGATATGCTGCACAGCGGTCATGTGGCGTTTTTGAAAGAAGCTTCCTCCTTTGGTAATTTATATGTATGCATTGGAAATGATGAAAATGTAAAACAACTCAAAGGCAGGTATCCTGTAACGAATCAACAGGAACGCCAGTATATGCTTGGTGCTTTGTCGTGCGTATATGAAGTAAGGATAAATTCAGGTTACGGATTAATAGATTTTGAGAATGAGTTGCAGGAAATACAGCCTGATATTTTTATTGTTAATGAGGATGGGCACACCCCGGTAAAGCAACATTTATGCGAACAGTTAAAAATTGAATATAAAGTTTTACAACGCCTTCCTGAGGCAGGTCTTCCTGTCCGATCCACTACTGCATTACGCACCGTATGCACTATTCCTTTCAGGATAGATATTGCAGGTGGCTGGCTTGATCAACCATATGTTTCCAGGCATCATGCAGGAGATGTGCTTACTGTTTCCATTGAACCTGTTATAGATTTTAACGACAGAAGTGGAATGGCTTCAAGCACCAGGCGTAAAGCGATTGAACTTTGGAAAACTGAAATTCCAGCTGGTGAAAGGGAGCAGCTTGCGAAGGTCTTGTTTGCGTATGAAAATCCTCCCGGTACCAATGAAATAAGTGGTTCGCAGGATAGCATTGGAATTGTTTTTCCCGGTTTTAACCGACTGCATTATAATGGCAATTACTGGCCGGAGCATATTGAAACCGTTGATGATGAGAAGGTGCTTCAATGGCTCGAATCTCACTTACATTTACTAACGCTTGGACCCCGGTCAGGCGGCTATAGTGTATTGGATAATACGAATATAACCGATGCTGGTGCAAGAAACCTTGCAGAAGCTGCTGTTGCTTGCTGGAAAGCAGCTCTCGAGATGAACCTAGAAAAATTTGGCCAGGCATTTACCAGTTCTTTTAATGCACAAGTTGCCATGTTTCCTAATATGATTGATGATGAGATAAAAAAAATAATTAATACCTATAAGCCAACTGTTGCTGGTTACAAACTTAGCGGTGCTGGCGGGGGAGGTTACCTGGTACTGGTTAGTGATAATCCACCTGCTAACACTATAAAGATAAACATAAGGAGAAAGCATACGGTTATATAAATGCAGGTAGTAGAAAGGCATCAGAATTTGTTTGCGGCAAATTAATATAAGTGTGATAATTTATCAGCTACTCATCAGATGTTTGAGTATTACATAAAAGCGCTTCTGAAAAATAAAAGCCGGATATATAGCAAATGCTTTTTTGAAATAATGGATAGCTTCCTTTTTAAAAGTATGAGTCAAAGAAAAATGTAATGCAATATATGAATATGCCTGCGCTTTCATGGCTGGTATCAGAGCATTGTATTTTTTGCAAAAAGCTTCATCTGCACAAACATATTTGATAAAAAGTTCCAGTCGTTGAACTAATTTTTGAGGGTTTACTTCCAGTACACTCCTGCTGTCGTGTTGAACCAGCGATGCGGTTACTATATTAAAATGTAAGATTGGATAATGTGCTGCCAACCGAAGCCACAATTCATGATCTTCTGTTCCGCTTAAGGCGTAATTTTCATTAAATGGAAAATTCAGTGCAGTGGTTCGTTTTAGGAAAACTCCGGTGCAACTCATCACATTACCTTTTATAATCAATACCTCATTAATTTCTCCTTCTTTAAGTTGTACACTTTGCAATTCTTTTCCTTCAGGGGTAATGATATTGTAAGCAAGATGAAATACTTCAGGTTGCTGATTCCTGTTTATTATTTGAACTGCTGTTTCAAAATAGTTGGGTTTTAATAAGTCGTCTGAATCTAAGAAGGTAATATAATCGCCTTTTGATTTTTTAACGCCATAATTACGAGCGGCACCACGTTCTGCATTTTGCTTTTTATAATAAAACAGTCTTTTATCGGAAATACTATCAATAATTTCTGAGGTGTTATCGGTGCTGCCATCGTCAACAACAATTAACTCAAAGTGAGCATAGCTTTGTTGTAGTACTGACTCTATCGTAGCTTTAATAAATGAAGCGCGATTGTATGTGGGAATTACAATTGAAAAAAATAATTCAGTGTTCATATACCTGCTCCAATTCTTTAATCATTCGTTCAATACCAAACAACTTTTCAACATCGCTTTTACCCTTGCGGGATATTCGTTGCGTATATGATGCATCATCTAATATTCGCATAAATGCATTTAAAATTTCATCCTCGTTTTTATAATCTACCACTGCTGCATTTACATTATTTTCAATGAAATCATTGGCGATACCTGACAAGGTAAATACGCTGGGTAATCCTGCTGCAAGTGCCTCAATATAAACCTGTCCAAAAGCCTCAGAATGTTCATCAATAGGTACGTGAACAAATATGTCAAACAAACGGTAAAGCGCAATAATGTCTCTTTCAAAATCAATGGTAACATAATTCCTGGCAGGAATTTGCTTTAACAGTTTTTCAATTTCATGCTTATAGTCTCCTGTTGCATTGGCAAGCATAAGCAATGCATCAGGATAATTGATAAGGAGCTTTTTGAATGCAGGTATAATATACTGAACACCTTTCCATTCAGTGAACCTGGAAATAACCCCTATCACTGGGTGCTGTTGATTTGGATTATATTTTTCTTTAAGACTGCCAATAACAGATTCATTTGGATTTTCAAAACTGCTTATATCAAAACCATGATGCACCACTGAAATTTTATGCGGACTAACATGCTCCATTTTTGTTAATACATCAGCAACGTTATTGGTTATGGCAACTATATGGGTTGCCAGCTTATTGCAATACCGGTCATATTGCACTGCATGTGGGTGATAGGTATGATGATAAGTTGAATGATGCCTGGTATAAATTCGTTTTTTTATACCACAAAGTTTGGCCGCTGTAAGGCCGGCAAGGTTGGCATCAAACAAATGAGTATGTACTATTTCGGGTTTTATTTTTCGAAGAAGGCTAATTAGTTTAAGAGTTGCTTTCGGAAGATCTTTTTTGCCGTTGTATTTAATAAAGTGGGTTTGCAGATTGTTTTGATTTAAAACCTGTGCAAGCAACGGAACATCGGTATATAGAAACACATAATGCACATCATATTTTGAAGTATCGGTGTAGCGGGCCATCCACTCGAATGCCAGGCTATAGTTGATACCTGAAAATATGTACATCAATTTAGTTTTCAATGCTCTTATAAATTTACAATTAGTTCGGCCATTTCAGCTGCCTGGTTTTCACGTGAATAAAATGCTATTTCATTTTGTAGGCCATCATACTTTATGTTTCCTGATGTTTTCCATTCATTGAACCATTCATTTAAAATTTCAGCAAAGAGTGTTGGCGTTGAAGCCATCCTTCCTGTTTTGGTTTTTGTAATTAACTCATCAACTATGTCATCATCGCCCGGGGCAAGCAGGATATTATTACCCGATGCCAGGTAATCAAATGTTTTAGTACCTATCATACCACTAAAACCCTTCCATCCATATTGAAGTAATACATTACTGTTAATAGTATGCTGTAAGGCTTCATCCTTATTGAGCATAGGGGTAATGAATAAAAATTGTTCAGGTAGTGATCCTACAATTTTGCTTTTCATTTCTGCATTGCTGCCAAGGCCAATGAAATTGACGCTAACATCTTTTGGATCTTTATCATTAAGAAAGGTTTTTAAACCTTCAACCATAACCGTTAAATTCATCATAGCATATAAATTACCTATGTAGCTAATGTTGAATTTAGAACTGCCTGTTTTTTTTAACTCACTGATAATAGATGCCTCATAACCGTTATAAATCACCTTAACAGGAATATTAAGGTCGTTAACAAAAAATGGAATGAATGAGGGAGTAACCACAGTAATAATTGAACAGTATTTCAGGTACTTTTTGGTATGGAAATTATGCAATGCATCATTGAATTGTTGCTTAAGGGGGGGAGCATACTCATTTTGAAGTGCATAATTATTCCATAAATCGCGAATATCAAGTATGATTTTAGCATCTGAATTTTTTACAATAACCGGAATCAACTTGAGAAGATTGGAAGGAGGGTAGGTGAGAACTATGTAATCATAGGTAGTTGTTGAAAGGTGTTGTTTTAAATATTTCTTAAAGGTAGCATAGGCATCTACTTCAATATTAAAATATCCTATAAGGCCTGTAAGAAAGAAAAATAATTTACTGAAGAAGTTTATTCTCAACAGGTTGTTTTTGGTTAAGCGATAAAGCCAGAATTTTTTTGAAGGAAGATGAATAATCCGGTACATTTCATTTTCCTGCTCATTTGTCGGTTGATTATTATCAAGAACAAATTCACT
>JBGARN010000095.1:0-18505 GCA_044230205.1 Bacteroidia bacterium | reverse complement strand
TTAAAGGCCTTAATCTGAATTGGCCTCGCCTCTTTATTTGCCTGAGTTTATACAAAAAAAGCGGGGTGGTTACCACGCCACCCCGAACCTAAACCAACCTAAAAAAACATTATGTAATTCTTCTGTTTTTTTGAAAAAACGGGGTGGTTACCACGCCACCCCGAACCTAAACCAACCTAAAAAAACATTATGTAATCCTTTTGTTTTTTTTCAAAAAACGGGGTGGTTACCACGCCACCCCGAACCTAAACCAACCTAAACCATTTGAAAAAAAACTTTTATTTTAATTATTATTAATTGAAATAGCTGATAAATAACTGCTACCAATATTTATTTACTTTCTTGAAACTTGCTTGTAATTGCTCGTTTTGGCAATTAACTGTTTGGGGAACTTTTAAAACTGATTGTGGTTAATTATAGTTAACTGTACCAGTTTTAGTTGTTGTTTATTCGATTGCTTTACTTACTCTTTAATTAACGACACAAATTTATGGGATGACTGTATGCTCCAAAATAGAGAATATTAGATTTTAGATGTAGGTAAAAATTTAAGACTTTGTAATGGTTTGTACTACACAAATAAATCACATATGATCTCAGGCTGATAAAATTTCATTGATCTTATCCATGTTGAGCGGCTTCTCATAAAACTTTACAACAAACGGATTTGTATTTGACCGTTCAATATCAGCAGTATTAAATGTGGAAGAAATCATAAATATTTTACTTTTTATCCTGATGTTATCGGGTAGCTTACCGAATTCCTCCACAAACTGAAAACCGTTCATTAACGGCATGTGAATATCACAAAGAATGATATCAGGTATATCATTGTCACTGGTACAATTTTTAAGATAAGCCAGGGCATCCGTACCCATACTAAATGTTAGTACCTTCTTATCGGTGCCATGTTTATTAAGCAGCCGGTTGCTGATATACAACTCTGAGTCGTTATCATCAATAAGCATTATTAATTTAAAATCAGGATTGGGGTCCATAATTTTTGAGTTTTATAATAAATTTTGTTTCAATTCCCGGAGCAGATTGCACTTCAATTGTGCCTCCAAGTTTATCAATAATTTCTTTTACAAGATAGAGACCTAATCCGCTTCCGGGTGCAGCGCTTGAAACGCGGTAAAACATATTGAAAATTTTATCAATAAATTCAGGCGCAATTCCAATTCCATTATCAGCAACTTCAATAACTGCATTGTATTCATCAGCAGTTACCTTAATGCCGATAAAAGGTTTTTCCTGGTGAGGATTAAAAAACTTAATGCTGTTGCTCACCAGGTTTTCAATTATGGTTATAATGCGCGCTCTGTCTGAATAAAATACAGCCTTGCATTGAACATCAACCATAAATTGAATCTTAGATGCATTCTTAATATTATTAAAATGATCAATTATATGCTTGATGACTCCATCAAAATCAATCGGCTGAATAGAAGCTTGCAGTCTGTTGTTTCTGGAGTAATCAAGAATATTTTGAATAAAATCATCTAGTTGTTTTATACGCCTCCTGATCATCGAAGCATGTTCAAGCGTATCTGGTTCCTTTGATTCATCTTCAATAAAACTAAGCAATCCCAAAACAGAAGTCAAAGGAGCTCTTAAATCATGGGAGGTACTGTAAACAAATCGGTCCAGTTCAGCGTTTGTTTTTAAAATTTCCTTGTTCTGTTGCTCAATTTGTTGTTCGGCAAGTTTTCTCTGGGTAATATCATTTTGAAATCCTACAAAGTGGGTCACATTACCTTCACTATCAAAAATTGGTGAAAGTCGCAAAAAGTTCCAGAAAGGAGTTTTATCTTTTTTATAGTTTAGAATTTCTCCTTCAAAATTTTCCTTAGAATCGATGGCTGCTCTTATTTTTGCGATTACATTTTTATCACTTTGTTCTCCCTGTAAAAACCTGCAATTACGTCCAAGCACATCGCTAGCGGTGTAACCGGTAATGCGCAGAAACGCTTCGTTTACAAACACAACTTCATTATCAGCCGAATCTGCATCAGTAATAATTATGCCTTCATAGCTGCTTTCAATTGCTCGTTTATTCAACCTAAGTTGTTCTTCATCCTGTTTCCGCTTAGTGATGTTGCGTGCATTAACGATTATTGATTTTATAGCTGAATTATGTAACTGGTTGGAACCCTTTGCTTCCAGAATAACTACTTCTCCGGCTTTATTATAAAACCTGAATTCAATCATCTCAATATCCATTTCATTATTGAGCAATCGCTTCAGCTCATTGGAAACGAAAACACGATCATCAGGAAAAATAAATTCGAAAATGCTTTTGCCAATTACATCTGACTCGGTGTATCCTAATGCAGAAAATACAGAAGAGCTTACATAGGTAATTATTCCATTAGCGTCAACAAGTGCTATAATATCAGCAATGTTATACACCATGGAGCTGAATTTTTCTTCGCTTTTTCTTAAGGTTTCTTCAACGGCTTTTCTTTCAGAAATATCATCAAGGGTACCTTCATAATAAACTATGTTTCCCTGGTCATCGCATACGGTATGGATATTGGCTTTAATCCAAATGATGCTTTTATCCTTTCTGAGTGCTTTCAGTTCGTAACCGGTAACACTGCCGTTTTCTTTAATAAGGTTAGCCATTTGCTGGCGGTCAGAAGGCTCAGCATAAATCTGGGTGCCAATATCAGTTACCATTTGAATCATCTCTTCCGGAGACTGATAACCGAATATGCGCGCCATAGAATTGTTTACAATAATAAACCTGCCATCAGGTGTACTCTGATAAATTCCATCAGCAGTGTTTTCAAAAATGCTTCTGAATTTCTTTTCAGTAGCAATTAATGCTAACTCTGTTTTCTTTCTCTCAGTTATATCAATAAGTATCGATAACAGGCACGGCTCATTATCAAGTTCTATCGTTTCAAGTGAAATTAAAAGGTCTTTAGTTTCACCGCGCTTCGATTTAAACTTTATCTCTTCATTGTGTAAATACCCTTGCTTCTTAATTTTTAATGCTGCCTTTAAACGTTGCAATTGATCTGCATAAATTCCCATACCATAGGATGTTTTGCCAAGCAATTCGTCACGCGTATATTCAAGTAATGCCTCAAAACTTTTGTTGGCTTCAAGTATTAAGCCGTCAGACAAACGCGATATAAGCATTGGAGCAGGACTACTGGTAAAAGCCTTGCTGAAACGAGCTTCGGATCGCTTCAGCTGCAGTTCAGATTTTTTACGTTCAGTGATATCATGAAACACCAACACAGAACCAATAATGCTTGAATCTTTGTTTTTAAGAGGTGTGCTGCTTCGTTCAATGATAATTCTCCTGTTATCCCTTGAGCGAAGGATTGTGCTGTTGTGCATTTCTACAGGCTTACCTTCTGTAAGAACTTTTGTAACGATATTTTCTGCCGGTTGATTAGTATGCTCATCAATAACATCAAATACCTGGGTTACCGGTTTCAAAAATGCTTCGGTACTTTTCCAGCCGGTAAGCTGCTCGGCAGCAGTATTCATAAAAGTTATGGCAGAGTTTTCATTGGTTGTTATTACAGCATCGTCAATGCTTGATAAAGTAACAGCAAGTCGCTCTTCACGGTCGCGCAATTTGTTGCTGATGTATCGGGTATTCTTCATCTCGCGCTGCAACAGGTAAAATACAAATACGAAATAACCAAGAGCTACTATAAAAATAACAAGTGAAAACCATTTGCGTTGAGCATTGTACTTAGCATGCTCGCCTTCTTTTCTTTTTATAACATCAGCTATAAGCTTAGATAGTAAATCAGATTGAGTTAAAAAATTACTATTGGTGTTACTAATAGCAGACATTTTCCTGTAATCAGGAAATACCTGTTTACCACTACTGAATTCGCTGGTAAGTTGAGACAGATTTTTAATCTGATTGCGCGCAACGGCAACAAATGTTTTGATTTCAATTTCAAGCTGGCTATGTTCAGACTTTACTGTATCCAGAATATCCAGACGGGTATTAACTGCATCCAGCGTTGATTTTAAGTTGTACACCTCGCTTTTATTACCTGATAACAGAAACTTAAGGGCATTCGACTCCAGGCTGATTAAACCGGTATGAACGTCTTTAACATTAATAATAAGATTGTTGGTTTCCTCAATTGACAAAATGTTTTTTTCAAGAAGCATGTTTTGCCTGTTAAGCCAATACATGCTGCATGTAAAAGTGAGGAGGGAGGTAAAAAGTAAAAGGCCGAAAAAAAATTTTTTTCTGATCATTAAATCATGTGACTATTTGTTTCATTAAGCCGAGAATATTTTCAAACTCTGTTGTTTTATCGAAAAAGAAATCAGCGCCCCTGTCTTTGCATAATTTGCGATAATAGGGATATGAAAAATTGGAGAGCATAACTACCATTATATCCGGATATTGCTTTCGTATATTCACTAACAGGTCAGCACCATTATCAGAACCAAGGCTGATATCTAAAATAACTACATGGGGTTGTAGTTGCTGAATATTCTGAAGAGCATTTTTGGCTTCCTTAACCTGACCTACAATATTTAATCCATCAATTTCAGCAAGCATTGCCCTTACGCGAGTTCCGATTATTTCAGAATCATCTACTATAAGCACTTTTAAAAATTCATTTTCCATAAAAAGGCGCTAAAGTGTTGGAGTTTGGGTAAATAAACACCCTATTGTCTTCATTCTATATAGAAGGAATTTGAGTTTTCTTGTACAAAAACATCAATCTGAATGTCGTTCTTTATACTACAAAATTAATCGGCATTAACTTTAATGCTGCCCTATTGATAACAAACACATTAATTAATCGGGGGATGTGCCAATGCCTGTCATTAAACAAAGTGCTAATTTAAATTATTTTCCAATGCATAACGCGTTAGCTCAGCATTGTTTTTCAGATTCATTTTTTCAAGTATTCGTGCACGGTAGGTACTGATGGTAGTAATACTTAGTGAAAGTTTATCAGCTATATCAGTTACTGTCTTACCCGATGCAATAAGCTTTAATACTTCAAACTCACGATCAGATAGCAATTCATGCAGCTTCTTATTTGTATCAGCATTAATATTCGTAACCAGCTGCTCGGCAAGCGATGCGGTAATGTACTTGCGACCATTCAGAATTTGCTTGACGGCTTTAACTAATTCATCAGGTGCACTATCCTTAGTCAGGTATCCCGATGCTCCGGCTTTCATAACCCGCATAGCATATTGTTCCTCAGGATAAATACTCAGGATTAATACAGGTTGTTTAGGAAATTCTTCTTTTAATTGTTTTAAAACATCAAGTCCACCGCGGCCGGGCATTGACAAATCACTAATCACAATATCAAATTTTGTTTTTCCATGCATCTTTGCCATTAACTGGTTGCCGTCTGATACTTCTATTATTTCTGAATCTTTAAACTCCTCGTTTAAAATTTCTTTTAAGCCTCTCCTGACAATGGTGTGATCGTCTGCAATTAGTATATTCATTCTTTCGTTCTGTTATTCAATCAAATCAACGGGAATCTGAAGTCTTATTATTGTTCCGCGGTTTTGGGCACTGTTAATCTGTAAATCACCTTTAAGCATTATTGCACGTTCCTTCATTCCAACAACACCAAGTGTCTTTTTGTTTCTTACGGCATCAACATTAAAGCCCTGTCCATTATCTTTCACCTGCAATACTAAGAAGTTATCTGTAATTTCTATTTTTGCTTCAACCATGGTGGCTTTTGAATGGCGTGCAATGTTGGTTAATGCTTCCTGGTATATTCTGAATATTCCTGAGGCAGTATTTTTGTTAACCACTGCATCATCTAACCTGGTTTCAAATTTACATTTAATCTCTGTTCGTTTTTCAAATTCATGGCTTTGCCATTCTAAGGCTGCGTTAAGGCCTAAATCGTCAAGAATGCCGGGTCTGAGTTCAGAAGCAATGCGCCTGATTGATTTTACCATTTCATCAATCAGGTGAATCATGCCATTAACCTTTTTTTCAAATTCGGCTGATTCAACCTTATTGTACTTTTTACTGATCCATGAAGCATCCATTTTAAGGCCGGTTAATTGCTGCCCCAGTTCATCATGAATTTCACGTGCTATTCTTCTACCCTCTTCTTCGCGGATGGTTTGCTGGTGTGCCGATAACTGCCTGAGTTCGGCCTGCGATTTTCTTAATTCATCTTCAATTTTTTTTCTTGGTGTGATATTGCTGCTTGAAACAAATGCCCCAACTATATTGCCTTTGTTATCATAAGTAGGTTTAAATAAGCTTGAATATGTAACAACTCCGTCAGGCAAATTGACGCTGGTTTCTGAGGATACCCGCTCGCCATTAAAAACTCTTTTATAAAGTTCCTTTACAATTTCTTTCCGTTCAGGTATAGCGTAGTCATAAATAAATTCACCTCGCTTAACCTCACGATTAAAATATGTCTTATAGGTGGTGCTAAATTGCTTGTTAAATGTTATTATCCTGTATTGGGTATCAATCAAAACAAAATTTTCTTCCGTTTCATTTACCATCAGGTAGTTTTCAAGTTCTGCCTTACGCCTATTGGTAATATCCATAAGCATAGCCATTGATCCTTTATAAACCTTATTTTCAAAAATAGGATTGTTTTCAACCAGCACATAAATTTCATCACCATTTTTCTTCATAAACCTGAATTCCACCTGTTCAGCAATACCGTCTTTTCTTCGGTCAATAGCAGCTTTTGCTTTATCTTTCTCATCCTCGTTAATAAAATCCATCATCGCTTTTCCATTCATCTCATCCCTGTCATACCCTAACATATCAGCTAAACGCTGATTAACAAAAGTTGTTAATCCATTTTCATCTAACATCCAAATTCCCTCATGCGATGTTTCAACAATCTGCCTGTATTTTTCTTCGCTCTTTCTTAAGGCTTCTCCCGCAATTTTTGATTCGGTAATATCCATTATAGTGCCCACCAATTCTATGGGGTTGCCATTTTCATCAAGCACCAGGTCGCCCATACCATGTACCCAACGCACTTCATGGTCATTATATCTTACAATCTGGTATTGCTTGTCAAATGGAATTTTTTTGGTTAATACTTCATTCCATAAATAATCCTGCATAGTTTGCTTCCAATCGGGATGCAACATTTCAATCCATAATTCAACTGAGTGATAAATGTCCTGGTTGATACCAAAAATTTTATCGAGCACTGGTGAGCTCTGCCATTTCCCCCGCCTTATATCAAATGAGTAACTTCCCAGGTTGGCAATGCGTTGAGTTTCCAGGAGAAATTTTTCATTTTTAAACTGCACTTCCTCAACCAATTTACGTTCAGTTATATCAATGAAGGTATTAACAACACGAAGTATTTTGCCCGATTTATCTTTTATTGGATAGCCACTAACCAAAACCCATACTATATCATTTATTACAGGTCTTACCACACCGATAATTTTATTTCTAACCGGTTTACCCATTTCAAGAATCTGAAAAAGCGGAATCTGTTCTGGATTTAAAGGAGTATGATCTTCAGCAACAAATTTCCAATCATGCAGTATGGCTGACCTTCCGGGAAGATTTTCCTTTTGTACTCCGAAAATATCGGCTGTTTTGGTATTAAAGGAGGTAATGTTTCCCTCGCTGTCAAAAATAACAACCCCTGCATCCACATGGTCCATAAGCTCTTTAAAGCGCTGCTCGCTTTCACTTAATTCCTGCTGGGTTAATTTTCTTTCAGTAATATCAAGAAAGATTACAACGTTGCCATTAAATTGGTTGTTTCGAAATTGTGGATATGCCCAATACTCAACGGGGAAGCTTGTTCCGTCTGCCCGCCAGAAAACCTCATCACTTGCGTGAGCATAATTTTTTTCCTTAAGCATTTTATTTATCCTGCAGTCATGCTCCGGATATTCTGTACCATCTGCATAATGATGATGGATTAAATTATGGATATTTTTTCCAGCTACTTCATTTGCATTTTCATAACCAAGTGCTTTCAGAAAAGCAGTATTGCAAAAGTTAACATTACAATTCTCATCCACTCCATAGATTGCTTCAGTAATTGAATCAAGGATGAGCAGTAAGTCATCCATATTCAAATTAAACCCCTTAATGTCCGGACTGGAAACTGATTTGCTGTTCATGGCTTTAAATGGTTAACGGTAAAGAACTTTTTCCTTCGAAATATAATGATTAATATTCTGTAACACTCTTCATGGGTTGATTAATTTTCATCAAAAAGATTTCGTACCGGTAACGAAGGTGAATTATCAATAAATTTATAATAACATCAGATTACTTTTTTATGTTAGCTACTTTATTTCCAATAGTTAATGTCAGCAACTGTTCAACTGGTTAAGAAAGCCTCGGGCCATGTGGTGCCTTTCAGCAATGAGAAATTAATTGCATCTCTCAGGCGAACAGGTGCTTCAAAGGAAACTGCTGAACAAATTGTTCAAGAAGTAGAAGCACAATTATATCCCGGAATCAGCACAAAAAAAATTTACCGGATTGCTTTTTCATTGCTTAAAAAACTGAAACAGCCCGTTGCGGCCCGTTATAAATTAAAACAAGCTATAATGCAACTTGGGCCTACCGGCTTTCCGTTTGAGCTTTTTATTTCTAAACTATTGCAGTATCAGGGTTACACTGTTGTTACCGGAAGCTTTGTAACCGGCCGGTGTGTTACGCATGAAATTGACATAATTGCTGAAGATGACCAGAAGAAATGCATTATTGAATGTAAATTTCATAACCGTCAGGGAGTTATTTGCGATGTAAAAATTCCGCTGTATGTGCAATCCAGATTTATTGATGTGAAAGAAAAGTGGATGCAGCAAAAAACTGACAAAACTTCTAATTACCAGGGCTGGATTATTACTAATACACGATTTACAACCGATGCCATTAAGTATGCCGAGTGTAGTAACCTATACCTTATAGGTTGGGATTATCCACAACAGCATAATCTAAAAACCTGGATTGATAAAAGCGGGCTTTACCCGGTTACTTGTCTTACATCGATTACTTTAAAGGAAAAACAACTGCTTATGGATGATAAAATTATTCTTGCGAATGAATTAAAAAAAGGTGTAAGCCTGTTGGTTCAAAACGGCATTTCCAATAATCGCCTGATGGCAGCATTAAATGAAGCAGAGGAACTATCGAAACCAATGCTGAAACATTAAAACTGATTTGCAAAATCACAGCAATAGAATTCATATTTTTAAACAACTGGTTATGTCAATTGGTAAAATAACTTTCCTGGGTGCTGCACAAACCGTTACCGGAAGCAAGTTTTTGTTAGAAATTTTAGACATTAAAATTCTTATCGATTGCGGGTTGTTCCAGGGGCTTAAGCCCTTGCGCTTATTAAACTGGGAGACTTTACCTGTTGATGTTAAGAGTATTCAATATACGCTTCTTACCCATGCACATCTCGATCATTGCGGTTACCTTCCTTGCATTGTAAAACATGGTTATAACAATCCAATATATGGAACTCCAGCAACTTTAGAAGTAGCAAAAATTATACTTGCTGACAGTGCTAAAATTCAACAGGAAGATGCAGACAAAGCCAATAACCTTATGTATTCTAAACACCAGCCTGCATTACCTCTTTACACCCAGCAGGATGTAGAAAATACCATCAGGCTCTTTACGCCTGTTTCTTTCAATGTATGGCATACGCTTGAAAAAGAAATCAGGTTCAGGTTCCGCCCTGCAGGTCATATACCGGGAGCAGCATTTATTGAACTATTGGCAGCACAAACCAGGTTTGTATTTTCCGGTGATATAGGCAACTGGAATGACCCGCTGATGAATGATCCGGAAAAACCAGAAAGTGCTGATGTGTTATTAATAGAATCTACTTATGGTAACCGTAATCATCAAACCATTGATGAAAATAAAATTGCTTCTACTATAAACAGTACACTTAAGAAAGGAGGAACAGTAATTATCCCGGGGTTTGCTGTTGAACGTGCGCAACTCTTAATGTATTATCTCACTCAATTGCGCGTTAAAGAGTTAATACCTCATGTACCTGTTTATCTTGATAGCCCTATGGCAAACCAGGTTCTTAGAGTTATTGGTGATTATTTAAGTGATATGAAAATTGATAATGATGTTTTTACAAGGATGATAAGCAACATAAATATTATTGAAGACTATGATGAAACGCTGAAGCTGTGCACCGATACATCGCCCAAGATTATTATTGCTGCAAGCGGAATGGCAACCGGTGGAAGAGTGCTTACCTACTTTGATTACTTTATCAGTAATTCAAAAAACCTGGTATTGCTTGCCGGATACCAGGCTCCGGGTACACGCGGCAGGTTGCTTCTTGATGGCGCAGACCATCTGAAATTTTATGGGAAGCTGCATAAAGTGCGCGCCAAAGTTACTTGCATAGAAGGATTGTCAGCCCATGCTGATCAAACAGGATTGAATAATTGGCTTAGCAGTATTAGCAATAAACCTGAATATGTTTTTTTAGTTCATGGTGACCAGGAAGCATCAATAGCACTGCAGAAAAAAATCAAGAAAATTTTAAAATGGGACAACTACATTCCTCAACTGAATGAAAGTGTAACGATAAACCTGAAATAAATGCATCATTCACAAAAACATCAGCTTAAGTTAGTTTCGCTGGGTATTGACACCTATCATGAAAATATTATTTTCATGCGCAGGGATTGCCACATTTGTAAATCAGAAGGTTTTGATGCATTAACCCGTGTAACTGTTAACTGTGATGGCAAAAGTATCATTGCAACCATTAACCTTGTTAAAGGCAACTTTTTACAACAAGGCGAAGCCGGTTTAAGTGAAAGCGCATTCAAAAAACTAAATGCCAAACCGGGTAATTATATTTCAATAAGTCATTTAAAACCCATTTTATCATTAAGTCATGTGCGTGCAAAAATGTACAGGCAACAGCTTAGTGATCTTGCCCTTGAAGAAATAATTAATGATGTAACCAACGACCGGTATTCCGATATTGAACTTGCAGCATTTGTTTCGGCATGCGCAGGTGATAATTTAAATCTAGCTGAAATCACCGGCCTTACCAAGGCCATGATAAAATCAGGAAATAGATTAACGTGGGATAAGCAGCCAATATATGATAAACACTGTATCGGAGGTTTGCCTGGTAATCGAACTACACCCATTGTTGTAGCCATAGTTGCTGCAGCCGGATTGTGGATTCCGAAAACATCATCACGTGCTATTACTTCACCAGCAGGAACAGCTGATGTTATGGAAACGATGGCGCCAGTAAACCTTTCAGGCGAACAAATAAAAAACATAGTTCAAAATCATGGCGGCTGTATAGCCTGGGGTGGTGCGGTTGACTTAAGCCCGGCCGATGATAAATTAATCCGTGTTGAAAAAGCGCTTGACATTGATAGTGCCGGACAAATGATTGCATCTGTTCTTTCAAAAAAAGCTGCGGCAGGCTCCACTCACCTGGTTTTAGAAATACCATTTGGGCCAACAGTAAAAGTACGATCAAAAGAAGAAGCACTTAAGCTGCAATATTATTTTACAGTGGTTGCCGCTGAAATCGGTATAACCGTCAAAGTAATAATTACAAAAGGTAATGAACCTGTTGGCTATGGACTTGGCCCTGCTCTTGAAGCTATGGATGTGCTTGCAGTATTACGAAATGAAACAAAAGCCCACACGGTTCTGCGCTCAAAAGCACTTATGCTGGCTGGAGAGCTAATTGAACTTTCCTCCATTGCTTCACCGGGAACAGGTTTACAAAAAGCTGAAGAAATTTTAAATAGTGGCAAAGCATGGGAGAAATTTAAAGACATATGCATAGCGCAGGGAGGATTTACTGAACCTTATTATGCACGCCATCATACCGATATTCTTGCTAAAGAAAACGGTATTGTTACTTCCATTAATAACAGGGTGCTTGCCAGGATTGCTAAACTAGCAGGGGCACCTGAAAACCCTGGATCAGGAATTTATTTTAATGCATCGCTTGGAAAAAAAATATCGAAAGGAGATAAATTGTTTACAATATATGCCGATGCCGAAGGCGAATTAGCATATGCGCTTGATTACTTTAATGAAACTAATCATTTAATAACTATAACTCCACAATGAATCAATTGCTGTTTCCTCTTGCGGGAAATGAACAACTAGCCGATTCACTTTCAAAATTGAAAGGCATTGAAAAAGGCAGCATCACATTCAGGCATTTCCCTGACGGAGAAAGCTATATAAAAATTAACAGTAACGTTGCCGGAAAGCATGCCATTATTATATGCACGTTAAATGATCCCGATACCAAGATACTCCAGTTATATTTTATCGCTAAAACGCTAAAAGAACTCGGGGCTTTAAAGGTTACTTTAATAGCTCCTTATCTCGCCTACATGCGTCAGGATATGCGATTCACTGAAGGCGAAGTAGTATCATCGGTGTATTTTTCAAAATTGATTTCATCATGTTGTGACAACATCATTACGATTGATCCTCATCTGCACCGCTACAAATCATTAAATGAAATTTACACCATTCCTGCCGTGGCCTTACATGCTGCACCGGTAATTGCACGCTGGATACATGAAAATATTGAACGTCCGGTTTTAGCAGGTCCTGATGTTGAAAGTATGCAATGGGTTCAGGAAGTTGCGCATTATGCACAAGCACCTTTTTTTGTATTACAGAAAAAAAGAAAAAGTGATACTGATGTTGAAATATCTGTACCACATATTGCCAAGTATTCAGCACATACACCTGTTTTAATTGATGATATTATTTCAACAGGATCAACAATGGTGGCCACAATTTTACACCTGAAAAATGCCGGCATGCAACCACCTGTTTGTATTGGTGTGCATGGTTTATTTGCCAACGATGCTTATGATAAACTACTCCATGCCGGTGCAGGGCGAATTATAACCTGCAATACAGTTGCACATGCATCGAATGCAATTGAAATTAGCGGATTAATTAGTACTGTGATTTAGGATTAACTTTTTGAAGAATAGCCTTAGTCTTCAATAATCTTGGTATATTTATTTGAGTTAGCCGGGTTAACTTCATCAAGCGTTTGCTTAGCCCTTGATTTTACATCGCCCGGGGCGCCACTAAAAATGCTGACAAACTCATCAGACTTTGCGTCAAAAAAAACGGTAAGCAGGTATGCATTAGGTTTATCATTATGCACAGGCTTCAGAGTTTCTAATCCGTCAGCAATTAATCGCACTGAGTTCTCTTTATCCTTGGTCATATTGTCCATTGCTTTAAAATGCATATTGTACTCCAGTTCACGAATGGGCTTATACACCGGGCTTAATAAATTTTCAGTAAGCCAGTATCGGTTGCGATCGCTTTCAAAAGCTCTCCAGCCCGGCTCACGTGCACTGTTCATTTGATTAACAATAGCATGCGCTTTTGAAAAATATGCCGTTCCGCCAAGCATTGAAAACGAATCGTAATCAAATCCAATTATGATATTGGCATAGTAAGCCAGTACAGCAATCAGGTTAGGATTAATGTTTGATTCAATATACTCCAAAGTCTGAAACTGGTTAAACTTAAATTGAAAGTTAGGATCGGAAATGGAAAGCATTGGAGAGCTATAAGTAGATTTATAAACCGGGCGTGACGACTTAATTTCAATTTTACCTTTAAATTCTTCTGATGAAACTTTTTCGTTTACGGTTATGGTTATCTGGCATTCAATTCGTTCTTCATTCTGAAACTTATCCGAAGTCCATTTGGTATTATTCATGAATTCGCGCACCGAAGTTTGCATTGTATTGAACAATTCCTTCTCAGTGCTGCCTTGTATGGTAGGGGCCTGTATATTAACCTGGCAATTTAACTCCTGGCTGTTGGCATTAAAAACAGCAGCCAGAAAAATAATTACAAAAAATTTTCTCATCAGTTTACTTTCTTAGCATTAAAAATCTGAATCTCAAACATAATCACTTTTCAGAAATTATTTTTTCTATACTGTTTAAAATATCAGCAGCAACATCGCTTTTGTTTTTTAACGAAAACTCTTCAATTGTATTGCCGGGTTTTATAAGTGATATTTTATTGGTTGATGTTGCAAATCCTGCTCCTTCATCCCTAAGTGAATTGAGAACAATCAAATCAAGGTTCTTCTTTACCAGTTTTTCCCGGGCATGTTGCAATTCATTATTGGTTTCAAGTGCAAACCCAACCAATATCTGACCGGCCTTTTTGATTGAACCAAGTTCTGATAAAATATCGGTTGTGGGTTTTAAACTTATTTCAGGCGCACCATCTTTCTTCTTTATCTTTTGTTGAGAAACCTCCTTTGGAGTATAATCAGCAACAGCTGCTGCCATAATAAAAATTGCACTCTCGCTAAAATACTTCAGGCATGCTTCGTGCATTTCTGCTGCAGAATCAACACTAACTATTTTATACGATTTACCCGGAATAGCTGTTGCCCCTTTACCTAAAATCATTGTAACATTAGCGCCACGCATAAATGCTTCGTCAGCCAATGCCACACCCATTTTACCTGTGGAATGGTTACTGATAAACCGAACAGGGTCAATAGCCTCACGGGTAGGCCCGGCCGTAATAACTACCTGCTTTGATGCAAGCACTGATTGACGACCTAACAACTGTTCTAAAAATTTAACTATACTTTCAGGTTCCTCCATACGGCCTTCTCCTATCAGCCCGCTTGCCAACTCACCCGATGCAGGTCCAAAAACCAGGTTACCCCGCTCCTTTATTACTTCAAGGTTTTTCTGTGTTGCTGCATGACGAAACATATCCACATCCATTGCAGGCGCTACTACCACTTTGCACCGTGACGATAAGTAAACAGCAAGCAAAGCATTATCACAAATACCATTGGCCATTTTAGCCAGCGTATTGGCACTTGCCGGAGCAATTAAAAAACAATCTGCCCATAGCCCAAGATGAACATGATTTTTCCAGTTGCTATTTTCATCGCTCAGGTCGCTAATAATTTCATTTTTAGAAACTGTTGAAAGTACCAACGGTGAAACAAAATTTAAGGCGCTTGAAGTTGCTATGACTTTAACCTCGGCACCTTTCTTAATCAGCTGGCGTATTAATTCAGGTATTTTATAGGCTGCAATGCTGCCAGTTACGCCAATTAGTATTTTCCTGCCATTAAGCATGGTTGTGTATTTCTAAAATTAAAACTAAAAATCCGGAATAACTGGTATTTCATTATTCCGGATTTTGTATTGATGTCTATTGATATTCACTATCAGGCTTCTTTGGAAGGATTCCGGTGATAGATTTTTCCATCAACAAATTCATTTAATGCCACCAATGTTGGTTTCGGCATTTTCTCATAATGTTTGGAAATTTCTATCTGTTCGCGGTTTTCGAAAACTTCTTCAAGACTATCAGAGGTTGATTGAAACTCAACCAGCTTTTCCGAAAGTTCTTCCTTTACCGCTGATGAAATCTGGTTGGCACGCTTAGCTATTACTACCAGGCTCTCATATAAATTACCGGTAGGAGTTGTATACTCATTAAGGTTACGTGTTACAATTGCATTTTCTTTTGATGAACTCATTATTTTGAAATTATTTATTTGTTGTTGCTGTTTCGTTTTTTGAGGACAATATCTTCAATGCCGATTCTGTACTTTTTCTTAGATCGTCTGCCTCCCTTATGAATTTTCCTTCCGGAAAATATTCTTTATAAGTATTATAATTCTCAAGAACTGACTTGTACCTATCCAACTGCTTCTCCTCTATGCTTTTGCGGGCGTAAAGGTAAGAAGATTTTAAGACCAAGAACAAACATTCCTCTTTATAATTTGTACCCGGAAAATCGCGAATTACATTATTCAAAGCCGTAACTGCCGATTTATAATCTTCCTTATCGTAAAACAACTTGGCGTTGTCAAACTCTTTGGTTTCCAGCTTATAACGTAATTCATCCATCAGTTTATTGCATTCAGCAACTTTAGGACTTTGCGGATAATGATTGACAAAAAGCTGAAATTGCTGCATGGCCTGAAGGGTATTTTCCTGGTCAAGGCTCGATATTGGTGAATCGAGGTAGTAGCAATAGGCATTGAGGTATGCACATTCCTCTACTCTAGGGCTTAGGGGGAAGGTTTTAACAAAAATTTCAAAATGATAAGCTGCCGATGTGTAGTCGCCCGTTCCATAGTTCGATTGTGCATAGTAATAATAAACATCCTCGCCTTTGGCCGTTCCGCGATATAATGCTATTAATTCCTCCAGTAATTGTAATGCCCTGAAATAGTCTTTCTTGTTATAGTATTCAATGGCTACTTTATATTTTAATTCATAATCGCCACTTTTAAGCAGCCGCTGGTATTTACTGCACGAAAACAGGAGTATTAACAATGAAAAGGCAATAAAAAACCCTGAAATTTTTTTCAACATGGCTGCGAAGGTAAAATTTGATTTGAAATTACAGATTTATGGATGCTTTACTCGAATTGGAGTATCAATGATGAACATCTCTGCCATAAGAACTTAATTGATAAAAGATTATTATCAATAAAATCAATGAAGTAATCAGGTTGATTTGAAAAAGCTGATTTTTTACCATTAACCCCGAAGCGCAAATCGAAACTTGTAACAAGAAATACTTTTCTATTTTTGCGCGCTCGTTAAAAATGCTCCCTTAGCTCAACTGGATAGAGCAACGGTTTTCTAAACCGTAGGTCGAAGGTTCGAGTCCTTCAGGGAGTACAATAACACTTCTGAAACCTTTGCTAACTTATTGTTTGCAAGGGTTTTGTTTTTATTGCCCGGTTTTTATACACCGTTATCACTAGGAAGTGTACACTGATTTCTCACAGTCAAAACTGAATATTTACCGATTATTTATTTAACCACAATAACCCGTTTATTATAAGTATTATGGCTAGTTGTTACAGTAAGTTGATACACTCCGGAAGCAATACCTGCCAGGTCAAAAACAACATTTTCATCATCTTTACCAAGGGTGGTCAATTGATAATTCCTTCCACTCATATCCATAAGCCTGAATGTTTCACTCCCATTCCAAATAGTCTCGCAACTAACGGTTAATTGAGAGGAAGCAGGATTAGGATAAGCCATTATATTGAGGCTTTCGGTTAATTCTTCACCCAATCGAGGCGGTAAAGTGGTAAATGATTTCACTACAGACCAACCTGATCCTGCATCAGGATTTTCATGACAACGCGTTTTAACTCTCCATTTATAAGTAGTACCGGGAGTTAAATTCCCTAGAAATTTGTAACCGGTATTGCTTGTTATTTTCTTGGTTATCCAAGTTGCTGCACCGCTTATTTTGTACTGAATACTATAACCCACAGCACATACTTTTGTATTCCAGTTCAGCTTTGCGCTTGTTTTTGTAATGTTGGTAGTTGATAATCCGGTATCAGGCTTTAAGCATTTATTCGGGATGCTTACATGCATGGTATCTGAACAATTGGCATCGCTTGCCTGAATTACATACTCGCCCCATGGAAGGTTTGACAAATATTGCTGAGGATTGCTGAAGCCAAATGATGTATAAAATTGGTTATCCTTTGTAATGTAAACAGATCCTCCACCGCACCACAATCCTCCAACCACAAAACTCAAATCATTATTCGAATAACATCCTGATGTAATAACTGGATTTAGCAGTTCAAGCCCACACTGGGGTGGCTGGCTAACGGCTACATTGCTGAATGATTGAACTGTATTTCCTGTAGAGTTTTGTATAACGCTAACGGAATATGCGCCTGCCCAAACAGCAAACTCAGCACCTCCACAAGAACCCGGAATATTAGGGCCCCAAATTGGAGGTGGAAAAACCTGGAATGAATATCCGGTAAGTGGTCCGTTAATGCATATATAACCCGGACAACCATAAGCCCAGGCATCAGTAACAGTATAACTCCATTGTGCATTAGAACCAAGAGATATCATCATTAATAATACAAGTAGTGTTTTTTTCATAGTTAATGTTTTTAGATTAACAATTATACAAAAAAACCTGAATCTTAAGCCGTTTAATCGGCTAAATGAGTTTAAAAAAATCCGAGGTTAAAATCGCTTTTCTTTTTATCAACAACTGAAATCAGTTTGGATATTATACTTACATTAAACAACTTTTAAAACTAAAACGGCATGCGCACAACGACCTCTTCTTCAAAAAAATTCCAGTCTGCACCCGGAAAAAAAACCGCAAGCAAAAAACAAAATTCGCTCAGCAAAAACCGGTTATCTGTTTTCTATGGTAAACAAAAAAAATCTACCGCAGATAAACCAACTGAGAAGCCTCAGCAGGTATTTGAATACTATTATGATGAATATGATGAATATCTATCATCGTAGATAAAGCCTTTAATTTTGTTTCCAGGTATATCACAAGTTAGCATGCTATAAAGTAGATGTTATATACTACTATAATTGGTATCAGTCTTTTTCTCCACCGCCAAAGGTTATTCCAACTGTTAAATGCAATTGATTGAATTTTGAATCTTCATTGCCATATTTATCATCAAAAGCATTGGTAATACCCCATCCATAACCC
>JBGARN010000094.1:4622-18588 GCA_044230205.1 Bacteroidia bacterium | reverse complement strand
AACAGATAATAATTGCCTGCCTTATTCTTAATTCTTTATCTGCATGTGCCCAGGATTTAAGCGGTAAAGATTTTCAATTGCAGCAATATAATACAGGCTATAATACCAGCATCAGAGCGATCGTAGTTTTAAATGATTCAGTATGCTGGTTTGCAGGTAGCAAAGGCATATATGGCTATACTGAAAATGGCGGGGTTAGCTGGAATATTGATTCTATTAAAATTGATACACTTATTCCGGAATTCAGGGCCATGGCTTTGTTGGACGATAAGACAGTATTACTTTTAAACATAGGTTCGCCAGCATATATTCTAAAAACCACCAATAAAGGCAAAACATGGCGCAGGGTATATAGCAATACTCACAAACAGATTTTTTTTGATGCTATGCAATTTACTGATCGCAAAAATGGTATTGCCGTAGCTGATCCAATTGATTCAAACTTTGTAATTATACGAACCACTGACGGGGGAGACAGCTGGCAGCAATTGAATGCATCGCGTCTTCCGAAAGCTTATAAAGATGAAGCCTTTTTTGCATCCAGCAATAGTAACATCAGCTATATAGGTAAAAAGATTTGGATTGCCAGTGGTGGCAGCCACGCACGCGTATTGATATCAGACGATGCCGGCTTTAACTGGAAAATTGTTGAATCCCCCATTAACAGCGGTAAGCAAATGACCGGTATTTATTCAATGGATTTCTGCAATACACAAATTGGAATTATAGCAGGAGGCGATTACGATACAAAACAAAGTACTGCCAATACCAAGGCTATAACAACTGATGGTGGCCAATCATGGAAAGCAGTGTCAAATAATTCAGTGCCGGGTTTTATTTCATGTGTAAAATACCAACCGGGTAAAAATTGCCAAACCATTATGGCAAGTTGTCTTCCTGGTATTTTTATTTCAGATGATGGCGGTGTTAACTGGAAAATTATTGATGAGCAGGCATCTTATTACACCTTTAATTTTTCACCAACGGGTAAAGTAGCATGGCTGGCGGGTGCCCGGGGAACATTAGCAAAAGTGACATTTAAATACTGAAGTGCTTTTTGTCTAATTTATGAATAAGCCTAAGCTTTGAGATAATATCATATTGCTAAAGCCTAAGCTTATATCCGGCAACAAAAATCAACTCATATGCAAAAAAATTATGGCGTGCTCTTCCATTATCAACAGTCAATGCATTGTCATAATTAGCCCATGCAGTTTTAAATGTAGGAGAAAGAAACAGGTTGTGCCAAAAGTTTAACGTTACGCCACCTTCTGCTCCAAAAATGTAACCAGCCACATGAAATTCATTATCCAGGCGTTCACCAAAAAGTGCAACATCAGTTTTAGGTACTACAATGCCGGCACCAGCCTTTGCAAGGTAAGCCACTTCAAATTTTCCGCTTTTGGAGGCATGAAAGATTTTCTCTTTAAAAACATTTAGCATGGCAAAGTTAGCCCCGTTGGTATGTTCAAAATGATTTTGCTCTGCCGTGAATGTGGTGTATTCATCATAATAATCACCATTAATAATTCCCTTAACATGAAATGTCTGATCCTGTGTAACAATATACTTTGCATGATCAAAAGCATATTCAATACCAATGCCTTTATCAGAATTAAACATAAAACCTAACCTGTATACGTATTGTGGTATTGAAATGTTGGTTGCAAAAATCTCATCCAGGCTTGGCCGGTCGTGTGCTTTCACTTTCACCCACGAAAAGTCATAAGGAAAATCACTATTACTTCCACTTTTGAAATGAATGGTACTTTTCGAAAACCAGTCTTTGTTGTACCCCCAGGCAAAATAGAGATAACTCTTTTTTTCCTTCTTTGGGCTTTTGGGAGTTTGTGCAAAGGCAATTGAACCAATAAAGAGTAAAATTAAAGTGAGTCGGGTTCTAAGCATAATTCAGATTTAAAAATCGGGCAAATATAACGGTATAGAATAATTATCAGCTTATTGATTTTGAAGCTGAATTTAAGGTCAAAAAGTTTTAATTAATATTAAATGCGGCCTGTAACTTATCAGCAGACATGTTCGTCATACCACCAAATTATAAAACACAAAAAATCATGAACAAGTATTTTATTACCCTTTGCATTACAGCATTTATTGCAATTACAGCAATTGCGCAATCGCAGGAACATTTTAAAGGTAACGGTAATATTACCAAAGAAACCCGCGTTGTTTCGGATTTCGATAAGATTGCAATTGCCGGTTCAATTGATTTAACAATTGATCAAAACGGAAAAGAGGAATTGGCAGTAGAAACTGATCAAAACCTGCAGAATTTAATTATTACCGAGGTTAAAGACGGAACGTTGAATATACATGTAAAGAATGGTGTAAGCGTTTCTTATAATAAAATTAATGTTCATGTTAGCTGCAAGCAGTTAAAAATGATAAGCTCAGGTGGGTCAGGCAATGTTAACAGTGTTTCTAAAATAAATTCAGGCGATTTTTCAATTTCCAGTGGAGGATCAGGTAATTATAAACTGGAGCTTAATGTGGATGATCTTAAAATAAGCAGTGGAGGTTCCGGTAATTTTACACTAAAAGGTAATGCAGAAGAAGTTAACTATACAGGAGCAGGTTCGGGCAATGTGAATGCGAAGGAGCTGAACATTTCAGAAACGTGTAATATTTCAATTGCAGGTTCGGGCGATGTTAAACTGAAAAAAGGAACCAAGGCAAAGGTATCAAGTGTTGGTTCGGGCGATGTCAGCTATGAATAATAACAACCTTTGTTAAACAGGAGTTCTGATAGTTTTGTCCATTGACAGAAAGCTGACGGCCCAATATTTTGAACGCAAAAACAATACGCTAAAGTTAAAGCAGTTAGTGTTAGTGGTTATGCGGAGTAAGTGCATTTAGTTCAGTAACCTTAGAAAAACTAAGCGGCTTTACCCAAAAGTCGATTACTGATTTAAATTTCTGTGAATGATTTTTGTCTTCGAGATTAATGGAAGAAGTAAGAATAATTACTTCAAAAAAGAGATTCTCATTTTCCATTTCCTTCAAAAATTCAAAACCGGTCATTTGTGGCATGTTTATATCCAGCAAAATAAGATCAGGTTTTATAGTTTTTTCATCTCTCAGGTAAGCAAGCGCAAACATGGGGTTGTCGAAAATGTTTGATGATAAACCCGCTTTTTGCAGGTATTTTGAGGCTATCAGGTTATTGATGGGGTCGTCATCAATAACCATAATCTCTTTAAAAGTTTTTTTTGTTGCAATTGTATCCATCTTAACCTTGTTTTAAGGAGAAACCTTAAGTAACACTTACGCTATTGCTATCAAATCAAATGTTTCGTGATAATACTATCAGAATGCAGGAGTGAGATTGAGATTTGAATGCCTCAAAAGTAGTATTTCCTGCATGGTTTCAAAATAGAGATGGAGGTGGGTTAAATAAAGTGCCCTGCTTCAATTTAGTTTTAACTATTTTCGACCCCCGAAATAGAATTGGAATGAGCACGAGTACATATTTAGGTAATGCAGAAATTACTGCCATAGAAGATTTATACAGCCAATACCTTTCTAACCCCGAGTCGTTAGATGCGGGTTGGTCGCGTTTTTTTGAAGGATTTGATTTTGCACGTAAGGACAGCACAATTAAAAAGTCCAATGGTGCTGTTGTGAGCACAGGCAGTGTAGAGGCCATAAAAAAGGAATTTGCCGTATTAAACCTGATAAACGGATACAGAACCCGCGGACACCTGTTTACCAAAACCAACCCGGTGCGTGAGCGCAGGCATTATTCACCAACGCTGGCACTTGAAAATTTTGGTTTGAATGCTGACGATCTTGAAACTGTATTTCATGCCGGTTCCGAAATTGGAATTGGTAATGCAAAACTCAGGGATATTGTACAGCATCTTGAAGATACCTATTGCCGAAGTGTTGGTGCTGAATATAAGTACATCCGCCATCCTGAAATAACCAAATGGCTGGAGGAGAAAATGGAGGGCAGCAAAAATTCCTATAATTTTTCAATTGATGATAAACGGCATATACTCCAAAAGTTAAACGAAGCAGTAGCTTTCGAAAATTTTCTACACACCAAATTTGTTGGCCAGAAAAGATTTTCACTTGAAGGTGCTGAAACAACCATTCCTGCATTGGATGCTGTAATAGAGTGGGGTGCTGATATGGGTATAAAAGAATTTGTAATTGGTATGGCACATCGCGGAAGGCTTAATGTGCTGGCTAACATTATGAATAAATCTTATGAAGATATTTTCAACGAATTCGAAGGCAAGGAGTTTGAAATTTCTTTTGATGGGGATGTTAAATACCACTTGGGTTATTCATCGGATATTGTTACATCAAATAATAAAAAGGTTCACCTGTCGCTAACTCCTAACCCATCGCATCTCGAAGCAGTTGATCCTGTAGTGCAGGGAATTGTAAGAGCTAAAATTGACCATCAGAATGGCAGCGAAGATGAAATAGCATCCATATTAATTCATGGCGATGCAGCAGTTGCAGCACAGGGTATTGTGTATGAAGTGGTGCAGATGAGTTTGCTTGATGGTTATCGTACCGGTGGTACGATACACCTGGTAATAAACAACCAGATAGGCTTTACCACCAATTATATTGATGCACGTTCAAGTACTTATTGCACAGATGTGGCAAAGGTTACACTCTCACCGGTGTTTCATGTTAATGGTGATGATGTGGAAGCTTTGGTATATACCATAAAGTTAGCTTTGGAATACCGGCAGAAATTTCATCGCGATGTATTTATTGATATACTCGGCTATCGCAAGTATGGCCATAACGAAGGTGATGAGCCGCGCTTTACACAACCCCTGCTGTATAAAGCTATTGCAGCGCATGCCAATCCGCGCGAAATTTATAACACCAAGTTGCTATCTCAGGGAGCTGTTGAAGCCAGCCTTGCCAAAGAAATGGATAAAGAATTCCGCAGCATGTTGCAACGTGATTTGGATGAAGCTAAAAAGCGTCAGAAAACAAAGGTGTCGCAATTCCTGGAAGGCAGCTGGAATAATCTGCGCATTGCCAGCGAAAGTGATTTTGTAAAAAGTCCGGATACATCTGTTGATCGCGAGATCATTTTAAATATTGGTAATAAAATAACTCAGCTGCCAAGGGATAAACAATTCTTCAATAAAATTTCGAAACTGTTTAATGACCGTGCTGAAATGCTTAAAGACAACGGCAGGTTAGATTGGGCGATGGGCGAGCTGCTTGCTTATGGAACGTTGCTTAATGAAGGACATGCTGTGCGTGTATCTGGCCAGGATGTTGAGCGCGGAACATTCAGCCACCGTCATGCTGTGGTGCGAGTTGAAGACAGTGAGGAAAAGTACATTCCGTTAAATCATATCAGTGATGAACAGGCTCGTTTTTCAATTTTCAATTCGTTACTATCTGAATATGGAGTTTTAGGTTTTGAATATGGATATGCATTAACTGCACCAAATTCACTGGTAATTTGGGAAGCGCAGTTTGGCGATTTTGCTAATGGTGCTCAAATTATTATTGATCAGTACCTGAGTAGTTCCGAAGATAAATGGAGGCGAATGAATGGTGTGGTTCTTTTATTACCGCATGGTTATGAAGGCCAGGGAGCTGAGCACTCAAGCGCCCGGCTGGAACGTTTCCTTGCGCTTTGTGCAGAAAATAATCTGCAGATTGTGAATTGCACAACGCCCGCTAATTTTTTTCATGTGCTGCGCAGGCAGTTAAAACGCGAGTTTCGGAAGCCACTTGTAGTATTTACTCCAAAAAGTTTATTGCGTCACCCAAAATGCATTTCAACTTTAAATGATTTCACATCGGGAGGATTCAGCGAAATTTTAGATGATGTTATTGATGCAAAAAGCGTTAAGCGACTTGTATTTTGTAGTGGCAAGCTTTATTACGATCTTCTCGAGAAACGTGAAAAAACAAATCAAACTGAAGTTGCGTTAGTGAGGCTTGAGCAGTTATATCCTTTTCCACGCAAACAGTTTAATGCCATTCTGAAAAAATATAATGCTGCTAAAGAAATTGTGTGGGCTCAGGAAGAGCCTGAAAATATGGGAGCATATAATTACCTGTTACGCATCTTGAAGGATATTAAATTCACCAACATTTCAAGAGCTGAAAGTGCAAGCCCTGCAACGGGTTCGCATAAAACACATGACAAAGAGCAAACGGAATTGGTTGAAAGAGTTTTTAGCATGTAACTATTTAAATATCTCAAATTATTTTAAGTGACATTAATCACATCAAGCGAATGACAACTATAAAAGTACCCTCACCGGGCGAATCAATTAATGAAGTTCAGATAGCACGCTGGATTAAAAAAAGTGGCGACTATGTAGAGAAAGATGAAGAAATAGCAGAAATTGATTCAGACAAAGCAACGTTAACCATAAATGCTGAAGTAAGCGGAGTGTTGAATATTTTGATTTACGAAGGCGAAACTGTTGCTGTAGGAACAGAAGTTGCAACTATTGACGAAAATGCAAAGGCTCCGGCCGGAATAATTACAGAACAAAAAGCTGCACCTGTTGAATCAAAAACAACTACTGATACTAAGGCTGCAAACAAGCCATCAGCTGAAACTCAACCTGGTTATGCTGCAAGTTTACCTTCAATAGCTGCAAAAAAAATAATGGATGAGAAAGGAATAGAACCTGCACAGGTGAAACCAACGGGCAAAGGTGGGCGTATAACCAAGGCCGATGTGCTTGAAGCTGTTAACAACGAAGGTGTAAGTAAAGTGCAGCCAGGTACTGCATCACCTGCTACGGCTGCTGTTGAAGATCGTGCTGAACGCAGGGAAAAGATGACCATGCTGCGCAAAAAACTTTCGCAGCGGCTGGTTGCTGTTAAAAATGAAACAGCTATGCTTACCACATTTAACGAAGTGGATATGGGTAACATTATGGATATCCGCAAGAAGTACAAGGATATTTTTAAAGAGAAGCATGCTGTTGGCCTGGGCTTTATGTCGTTTTTTACAAAAGCTGTTACGGAAGCATTAAAAATGTTTCCTGCTGTTAATGCCTATATCGATGGTGAAGAACTGGTTTTTCATAACTATTGCGATATAGGTATTGCCGTTAGTGCTCCCAAAGGATTGATGGTGCCGGTAATGAGGAGTGCAGAACATTTATCGCTTGCCGAAATTGAAAAACAAATTGCAACACTTGCCGGCAAAGCCCGCGATGGAAAACTTACCATTGAAGAAATGACAGGCGGAACATTTACCATCACTAATGGTGGTGTGTTTGGTTCCATGCTTTCAACACCCATAATAAATCCGCCTCAAAGTGCAATTTTGGGAATGCATAATATTGTTGAAAGACCGGTTGCTTTAAATGGACAGGTGGTTATACGCCCTGTTATGTATGTGGCATTAAGCTACGACCATCGCATTATTGATGGCCGCGAGAGTGTTAGCTTTTTAGTGAAGGTGAAGGAAATGCTCGAAAACCCTGTTAAAATGCTCTTTGAAGGTAATGATCCAATAAAGCAGTTGTTGCAGGTTTAGGATGTGTATCGCTAAATTATTTTTTTCACATTATTCTTGTTATACCAGGTTAAGCATTACACGATATTAAAAAAGATTACTTCCGTTACGTTGTAACCTCGCTATGATGATGAGAAAGAATAATATTACCTACCGTCATTGCAAACCGCGGTTAAAGAAGCGCGAAGCAATATCTCATCGAGTTAAGAATTACAAAAGAAAAACCCCTTAACGCACAAAAACGTTAAGGGGTTTTTTAATTTACATGTATCAGTTTATGCCAGCGTTCTCTTAACGGCAACATTTTCATAACCTTCAATAATATCACCAATTTGAATATCATTGAAGTTAGCAATGTTTAATCCGCATTCATAACCTGAACTTACTTCCTTAACATCATCTTTGAATCGCTTAAGTGAAGCCAGTTCGCCACTGTACACCACAATACCATCGCGGACTATACGCACTTTTGTATTTCGCGTAATTTTTCCATCAAGTACCATGCAACCGGCAATGGTTCCCACTTTAGGAATCTTAAATGTTTCGCGAATTTCAATATTACAAACAATTTTCTCTTCAAACTCAGGTGCCAACATACCTTCCATTGCAGACTTAATTTCTTCAATGGCGTTATAGATAACAGAATATAACCTTATATCGATTTGTTCATTTTCGGCAAGCTTGCGTGCATTTAATGATGGACGCACCTGGAATCCAATGATGATAGCATTAGATGCAGAAGCAAGCAATACATCTGATTCGGAAATTTGTCCAACCGATTTATGTATAACATTCACCTGTATTTCTTCAGTACTAAGTTTCAGTAACGAATCAGCCAATGCTTCTACTGAACCATCCACATCGCCTTTTACAATTACATTTAATTCTTTGAAATTACCTATTGCAAGTCGTCTTCCAATTTCATCAAGTGTAATGTGTTTATGAGTACGTAATCCTTGTTCACGTTGCAACTGCAAACGTTTGTTCGCAATATCTTTTGCTTCACGCTCATCGTCCATTACATTAAACTGATCTCCGGCTTGCGGAGCACCGCTTAATCCGAGCATCATAATAGGAGTTGATGGTCCGGCAGTATCCAACTTCTGTCCGCGCTCATTAAACATGGCTTTCACTCTTCCGCTATGGCATCCTGCAAGCACTACATCACCAACTTTAATATTGCCAGTTTGAACCAGCATGGTTGTTACATAACCACGGCCTTTATCAAGGGTGGCTTCAATAACTGTTCCTTTAGCATTACGCTCAGGATTTGCTTTCAGGTCAAGAAGCTCTGCCTCAAGCAAAACCTTTTCCAAAAGTTTGTCAACGTTTAATCCCTTTTTAGCTGATATTTCCTGGGTTTGATACTTACCACCCCATTCTTCAACCAGGATATTCATTTTGCTCAATTGCTCCCGAATACGATCGGGTGCCGCTTCGGGCTTATCAATTTTGTTGAATGCAAATACAATAGGAACTCCTGCTGCCTGGGCGTGATTAATTGCTTCAACTGTTTGAGGCATCACACTATCATCAGCTGCAATTACAATAATTGCAACATCGGTAATTTTAGCACCACGAGCGCGCATGGCTGTAAATGCTTCGTGACCGGGTGTATCCAGGAAAGTAATTTTACGGCCATCTTTTAATAGTACTTCATAGGCACCGATGTGCTGTGTAATACCTCCAGCCTCACCGGCTATAACATTAGTATTTCGAACATAATCCAGCAACGAAGTTTTTCCATGATCAACGTGACCCATAACGGTAACAATCGGTGGCCGTGGAATTAAATCTTCCGGATCATCTGGTGTATCATTGATTGCTTCCTGTACTTCTGCAGAAACAAATTCAACTTCATATCCGAATTCTTCAGCAACAAGCGTGAGTGTTTCAGCATCGAGCCTTTGATTTATTGAAACAAACATGCCAAGGCTCATGCAGGTGCTGATAATCTGAGTTACGTTAACACCAAGTAGTTTGGCAAGTTCATTTGCTGTTACAAATTCAGTTGCCTTAATTTTCTTAACCGATGCTTCCTGTAACAATGCATCTTCAGTATCCTGCTGGAATTGCTGGCGCTTTTCCCGTCTTAGCTTACTGCTTTTCGATTTACCGGGAGCATTAAGCCTTTGTAATGTGGCCTTAATCTGATCCTGTATTTCTTTTTCAGTAGGTTCAACCCTTGGTTGCTGCGGTGGAGCATGTCGTTTGTCCCTTTGCTTATCTCTGTCGCGTGGAGCAGCACCTGTTCCGCCACCGCCCGGTTTATCGCCTTCACGACCATGCTGAAACGGATTGGACGATGAGGTTAACCGCTTATCGGTACGCTTGCGTTTTTTCTTACGAGTATCTTCAGTTGCGTTTGAACTTGCAACGGGTTTGCGTTTTGCAGGTTCAACCGGTAATTCAATTTTACCTACAACATTGGGGCCTGAAAGTTTATCAGTTTTAGTTCTGAAAAATTCAGGCTCATCAGCTTTTTCTGGCTCAATTTCAGCTTCAGGTGGAGTAATGTCTGACACAACAGCAACCTCTGGAGTAGCCACTGGTTCGGCTGCAGCTTCAATAACCTTTTCAGTTTCAGCAGCCACTTCTTGTTCTTCGCTGCTCTTTTCTTTTTTCTTTCTTCCCGGTTTTGCTTTTGCCTTTGCAGCAGCTTCTTCCGCTGAAGCCTCAGCCGGTAATTCTTCCTGCTCCTTAGCTGTCTTCTTTTTACGGCCTTTTGTTTTTTCCTCAGCTTCAATTTCAACCTTGCCAACAACCTTAGGACCTTTAGCTTTTTCTACTTTGACACGTATAACGTCATCAGATTTTGCTTTTTCCTTTATTTCCTCATCAGCAATTTCCGGAATTTCTTCAGCTTCTGCTTTTTCAGCTACTGCTTCTTCCTTTTTGGATTTGGCAGTTTTGCCTTTCTCTGAAGATTCCTTTTTCAGCTTATCTAATTTTACCCTGATATCTTCCTCATCAGCTTCCTCTTTTATGGTTTCGGTTTCTTCCTTAGTCTTAATGTCAATTACAACATCGCGTTTTACTTTTTGCGATGCCTGTATTTCAGCTACTTCTTTTACGGCTTTATCCTGCTGAAATTCTTTAAGCAGAACATCATATGCAGCCTGGTTAATTTTGGTATTCGGATTTTTTTCCACACTAATACCATTCTTAACCAGTTCTTCTACAATGTGATCTAAACCGATATTAAGATCTTTGGCTACTTTACTAAGGCGATATGTTGCTGTTTCTGTCATATTTTTATATACCGCTGTTGATTCGGTCAGCAGCGGCATTTATTAATTTTCTTTTTTCATAGTTGCAATAAATTTTAAGAGCAGTAATTTATTCAAATTCTGATTTCAAAATACGAATTACTTCTTTAATAGTTTCCTCTTCAAGGTCTGTGCGTTTCACAAGATCATCAACACCGAGCATAAGTACGCTTTTTGCTGTATCACAACCAATCTTTTTCAGCTCATCAATAATCCAGCTGTCAATTTCATCGCTAAATTCTTCAAGGTCAACATCTTCATCCTCCTCTTCACTATCGCGGTAAACATCAATTTCGTAACCGGTAAGTTTTCCGGCAAGACGAATATTGTATCCGCCTTTTCCGATAGCCAGTGAAACCTGGTCAGGTCGCATGTATACCGAAGCACGCTTGGTTTCATCATCCAGTTTAATTGACGAAACCTTTGCGGGACTGATTGCACGGCTGATGAATAAGTTCACATTGTTGGTATAATTTATCACATCAATATTTTCATTCCTCAATTCGCGAACGATACCATGTATGCGCGAACCTTTCATACCTACGCAGGCTCCTACCGGGTCTATGCGGTCGTCATATGATTCAACGGCAACCTTGGCACGCTCACCGGGCTCGCGAACAATTTTTTTGATAGTGATTAATCCGTCAAATATTTCGGGCACTTCCAGTTCGAACAGGCGCTCTAAAAATTCAGGCGCTGTGCGCGACATGATAATTCGCGGATTGCCACCCATCATTTCAACCCTTAAAATTACTCCGCGTACATTATCTCCTTTTTTGAAAAAGTCGCTGGGAATTTGTTCACTCTTTGGTAAAAGCAATTCATTGCCTTCGTCATCTTTAAGCAATAACTCTTTTTTCCAAACCTGGTAAACTTCGGCAGTAACAATATCACCAACACGGTCTTTATATTTCTGGTATATGGCTTCTTTTTCAAGATCCATAATACGTGATTTCAGATTCTGACGTGCGCTTAATACAGCCCTGCGTCCAAAGTCTTCCAGCTTAACTTCAGTGGTTACATCTTCGCCAATTTCAAAGTCGGGTTCAATTTTTCGTGCTTCTGATAAGCTGATGTGTTTGCTTTCTTCATACTCAAAACTGTCTTCGGCAAATTCATCATCAACAATGGTGCGGTTTTGCCATATTTCCAAATCGCCCTTATCAGGGTTTACTATAATGTCAAAATTTTCATCGGAACCGTATTTCTTTTTGATAATGCCCTGAAAAACATCTTTAAGTATGTTCATCATAGTGGCACGATCAATGTTCTTAAACTCTTTGAACTCCGAAAACGCTTCGGTTAAAACCTGGTGATTCATTTTATTTGTTTTTAATTGTTTTTCATTTCAGCTTTTACAAGCTTGTTAACGTAATTATTGAATTTTTAAAAAATTAGTTTTGCTTCTTTAATCTGTTCATAGCTGAACATATGTTCTTCCTGTAATGTAACTTTTTTCTTCCCCTCTTTTACTGTTTTAAAGCTATCCAGTGTAAACTGATCTTTATCTGCTGATTTCAGCAAGCCTTTAATCACCTTACCAGATGCATCTATCACCTGCAACTCTTTACCTAACCTGCGCTGGTATTGCTGGTAAACCTTCAGCGGTTCACTCATGCCGGGCGATGAAACCTCCAGCTCATGTGTTTCAAGTACATTTTTTCCTTCCAGCGCATTGTAGAGGTAACGATGCATATCGCTGCACTCACCAATGGTGATACCTGCAGGCTTATCAATAAATACTGCAATGCGCGAAGGGGAAAACTTTACTTCAACCAGAAAGCTGTCAGTACCTTCTAACTTGTGGTTTACCAGATCAGCTATGTAGTTTTTATCAATCATCGTAATGCATTAAAAAAGGGGACACCGTCCCCTCTTTCTTTTTCCTTAATCTGCCGCAAATGTAAAAATAATTCTGATAGATTAATGCAAACAAATTTTTCCAAGAGTTTATCAGAGCTTGTTATTCATTGTTTTAGAAACTTGAACAAACAATTAATGAGCATGATTTTATTGAACTCAAACTTTAAATGGTCGGGATGAGGCCTGAGGAGGAAATTTCTTTTTATTAAAATAGTATCTACGGTAACATGGAGTTGAAAATTAAATTAATTTTACTGTTACAATCACTCTTAACTCCTAAACATGATGAGAAACCACATCGTAATTGCAATATGCTTGATTATTAATTTTATGCTTTCGTACACAGCAACCTGCCAGCAGATTAATTGGCAGAATACCTATTCGCGCAATGGCCTTGCGGCTAAAGGTTACTCCATACGGCAAACCACCGATGGCGGTTATGTAATATGCGGCAGTGTTGAAATGGATAATAATCTGAATGATGTTTACGTAATCAGGCTCAATTCGGTTGGCGATACACTTTGGACCAAAACCATTGGTGGTGCTCAAAATGATGAAGGCTATTGCATAAGACAAACAGGCGACACCGGTTTTATTGTAGCAGGTTACACAGAAAGCTTTGGGCAAGGTGCTTTTGATTTTTTCCTGGTGAAGCTTGCTGATGATGGAGAAATTCAATGGACACGTACCAATGGCGCTGCTCTTGACGAAGCCAGCTACCAGGTAATACCCACTATGGACGGTGGTTACCTGGCGGTAGGCTACACTTTGAGCCAGGGAGCAGGAGGCAGCGATGTTAAAGTGGCCAAGTTCACTGCGAGCAGCATGCTCGACTGGGAACAGACTTATGGAGGCGATGGAGATGAAGTAGCCTATGGCGTTTGCCAGATGCACGACAGTAGCTTTATTATATGCGGCAGCACCAACAGCATTGATTTGGATGCTGACGATATGGATGCTTATGTAATATGTACTGACCCGCGTGGTGATACCTTATGGACGCATGTGTATGCCATGGAAAATGACCAGTATGCTTATGCTGCTTAGGCATGTCAAGAAACAGGAATTGTGCTTGCCGGAAAAACAAACGACACAGAAAATGGTGATAATGACATGCTGATGATGAAAATTTTTAATGACGGAACTTTTATTTTTTCACAGCATTACGGAGCGGAAGGAGAAGAAGTAGCATACGATATTAAAGAAATGAAAGACTACAGCTTTATGCTGGCCGGATCAACCACTTCGGGCACTGAAGGAAGTGACTGCTATATGGTACATGTTACTGACAGGGGAGAGTTGGAAGAAGAAGCTGATGCAGCAAACTTTGGAAGTGCAA
>JBGARN010000094.1:0-4582 GCA_044230205.1 Bacteroidia bacterium | reverse complement strand
ACCCACGATAATGAAATAGCTTTTACCGGAATTTGGGATGAAAGCGCCAGCTCCACGCCTTTGATTACGGGCGGTGTGGCCGTACCTGTATCATTAATATTTCCTCGCGGCATTTGGTTCCAGGATTGCTGGAAATTTAAAGGTGATCTTAATGCGAACCAGAGATTGAAAACCCTTTTGGTTGATGATGATCCCCCTGGACAAACCTGGCAGGATAAGGTTGATGACTTTGTTAACTATTGCATACAGGCTAAAATTCATACCGTATCATTAGGACGCCTTGAAGATATTATAAGAGAGGACAACACCTGGGGAAGCTCGCAGGCATTTGATGATTATCCCACCTGCAATCCCATTGATGGCAATGTAATTCGCAACAGGCTGAAAACATTAATTACACAATTACATACCTCAGGCGTATCAATGGTGCTGGCACACTGGCGCGACAAAGACCCTGATACTTACAATTATGATACAAACTGCAATGGTGCTGCCAATTACAGCCCTGATGAAGACGCATGCCAGTGTCATAATCATAACAGTGAAATCCTCGATGCCTTTCTTACCCTTAACGATCCTGCCGGCTATGATATGGGCTTTGACGGCATACAAATGGATTATGAATACTGGAGCCCGCTGTATGGTTTTGATAACAGCAGCCCGGGTAACGATTTTGAAAATGCCTGGGACGGATATATAGCGTGGACCAGTTGGGCCAATGAACTGCTTGCCGCACGCGGCACCAATGGCATTAATTTTATTTATGCTTACGTGGGTAAAATAATGTTTACCAATCCGCAGGCTGTAGCAGGCAATTACTTCGACCTGAACAACGATTTAACCACCGAGCGCGAAGATACCCGCCAAGAGATAGAGGATGAAATTGACCAGTTGGGTTTTGACCGCATTATAATGGCCTTTTATGTAAGGGATAATATGGATATTGCACCGACTGATCCAAATTCAGATCCGGGAACATTTTTAAATGGCGCTTACAATGGATCAAACGAAACAGACGAGCAGCGCCTTAGGCGCAGGCTGCAGTATTTTGGCAATGACCCGTTAAATACGCAAACCAATGTAATACCCATATTTTTTGCACGTAACGGTGATGCCGCCAACTGCACGGCTGCCGATGGTTACCTGGGTAATGCGTTGCTGGGGCAGTGCTACTGGGCTAACCACTCATGGCCCGAGTTGGGTGGAACATCAGGAGAAAATTACCTGCCCGAGGTGGAAGAGGAATTTATTAAGCAGTTTTTTGATTATAATATATACACATATTTAGATTGTGATCAATCTTTTCCTGATGACGAACCATATTGTAGCGATCCTGTTTATGGCAATACCAACATTTACAATGGCTTTTTCTGGCATGGCTACGGCCTGCCTGCCGATAATGATTTCCAGGGAATGAGTTACCCGCCCCGCAACGGTGATAAAAGAAATGCACGGAAATATCTTACAGCCTCACGACCTATGCTTGCGCTTACAGAAATGCAACTTGGTGAAACCAAATGAAAAACTATTGACGGTCAAAGATGAAGTGAAACTGGCTCCCAATCCCATAAAGAAGGAAGGCATACTTGTTTTAAGAAATGATATTGAAATAAGAAGCATAATTATAACCGATGTGCTTGGAAGAGATGCGGTATCGAATTTTGAGGTGATCAAGCAGGAAGGAGAAAACAGCTATACCATAAAACCACGTAGTGCAGAAGGACTGTATGTATTGAACCTATCCAATAGTGCAGGCTGGCAAAAAACCATTAAATTTTCTGTGACACGATGAAGAAGGTGAAAATAATTTATGCTTTAACGGTTTGCTGCTTATACACAGCGAAAGCACAACAGATACAGTTTAATAAAACTTGGTTTACCAGTGGCGATCATGGTGTATATCGGTTTATTGAAAATAAGGACTCAACATTTTTTCTTGTGGGATGGAATGATATTTTTCTTAATGGGAGCCCGGGTCCTGCATATATTATGCATGTTGATAAATATGGAGATACATTATCGACCAGAACTTACACAAACGCTGTATTTTTTGGATTAGCTCCTTGTAATGATAGTTCTTTTGTAACATCAGGGGGATTCACCGGGAGCTCGGGTGCATCTGCCGGTATAATAAAATTGAATAATGGAGGCGATACATTATTATATAATCTATACTATAGTTCTGTCTGCACAGGGGGGGGCGGATTTATTGAGCAATGTCCTGACCAAGGATATATATTAGAAAATGATGGAGCCTGCGACTACGGTTATTTGAAGGTGGACTCGAATTTAAATGTTCAATGGCACAACTGGCAGAGCATGCTATTCGGCTGCCGACAAATACGGCCCGATCCGCTGGGAGGCTACATAGCTGTGGGCAATGGGGGAACCAACAAACCTTATGCAGTAGAGCGGTTAGACAGTGCAGGCAACCAGGTATGGGCGCAAAACCATGGCACTATGGTATCCAACCCAAGCAATAGCTATTATGCCGCTGATGTGGTAGTTACACCCGATTCAAATTACCTTGTAGGGTGCTATGGTCCTGATATTAATTTGATGAAAGTAAGCAGGCTTACAGGAGATAGCTTATGGACCATTCAATATCCGGGGGGGCTTGGAGGATTTGAGTATCATATAAGATCGATGGATACTGCAGGAAATGGAAAATATATATGCGCAGGCAATAAATTATTCCTTATCGATACTTCCGGTACCATGCTTTGGGAGCATGATTATGCACCGGCTGATCATTACCTTAATACGGTTCACGTAGCCAAAACCCTTGATGGGGGCTTTGCAATGGCAGGTGCATATATACATTACGGCCCTAACTACCGTATTATCTTTTTTATTAAAACGGACAGTCTGGGTAATACCGTATCAACGGGTTATTATGATATGCAGGGATCACCATTGGTGGTTTATCCTAACCCTGCACACGATTACCTCTATTTAAGCACGGGTACATTTGCCAATGCACGTGATGTAACCTTTACCCTGTACGATATGCAGGGCGCTGTTAAGCTGCATGAAAAGTATAACGGCTCAGCAGTTAACATAAGCCATATACCGCAAGGCATGTACGTAGCCACAGTAAGCGGTAATGGTAAAACGATAAGGGCTAAAATAATAGTGGAGCGATGAGGATTTACAACGGTTTTTTCTGGCACGGCTACGGCATGCAAGCCAATGAAGATTTCCAGGGCATGAGCTACCCGCCCCGTGCAGGAGATAAAAGAAATGCACGCAGGTATCTTACAGCATACAGGCAGATGCACCCTGATCTAATCGGAACTTCTTTTGATGTAGTTAAACAAGCAGCACCACCTTTACTCCTTGAGGTAACTTTATCACCCAACCCCGTAAAAGGTGAAGCCATGCTCAAGTTATACAATGATGTAAGCATTCAAAGCATGCAGATAGAGATTTACGATGTATTTGGCAGAAAAGTAACCTCAGGGTTTGAGCTAATAAAAACTATTTCAAGCAAGGAATGCAAGATTATACCCACTACCTGGGTAAGCGGCTCATACATTTTAACATTAACAGATAATAAGGGATGGAAAAAGAATATAGCTTTCGCTGTAAGCAGGTAATGCCGCTTGCATGGTGTTTTACCCTTGCATTTATGCTTAGCAGCGTTACAGCACAACAAATCCAGTTCAATAATACTTGGTTTACAAGTGGCGATCATGTGGTATACAATTTTATTGAGAACAAAGATTCTACTTTTTTTCTGGTTGGATATACCAATCCAACTGCTTTCCCAAGTACTGAAAGAGCATTATTAATGCATGTGAATAAATATGGAGATACATTGTGGACAAGAAAATATGTAGCAGGATTTTTTTGTGTGGCTCCTAAAAATGATACCTCAATGGTAGTTTATGGTGGATTTCCTGGAAGTTCAGGAGCAGCAGGAGCTTTGCTTGAATTAAATTTTATGGGTGATACGTCAAATTATAATTTATACTATAGTTCAATATGCAACACAGGTGCGGGTTCGCACAATAAATGTCCAGATGGCGGTTATATTGCTCATAATTATAATTCGTGCGATTACGGTTACTTAAAGGTTGATTCGAATTTAAATGTTCAGTGGCATCAGTGGCAGAGCATGATTTTCGGAGCCTGGAAGATACGGCCCGATCCATTGGGGGGCTATGTAGCAGTGGGCAACGGAGGCACCAACTGGCCTTATGCCGTAGAGCGGTTAGACAGTGCAGGCAACCAGGTATGGGCGCAAAACCATGGCACTATGGCCTCAAACCCTGGCAATAGCTTTTATGCAATGGATGCAGTGCTTGCCCCTGATTCCAATTACCTGGTAGGCTGCTACGGGCCTGATATACAGTTAATGAAAATAAACAGGCTTACAGGTGATAGCATCTGGACAAAGCAATACCCGGGCGCGTTTGAAGATGTAATATATTCAATGGACTATGCAGGTAACGGCACTTTTATTTGCGCTGGCTATAAATTATTCCTTATCGACACTGGTGGCAACAAGCTATGGAGTCGCAATTTTTGCCCGTCAAATTATTTTGCACGCACTGTTCACATAGCCAAAACCCTTGAC